>NZ_JBHTIC010000004.1:0-16412 GCF_042676885.1 Lutibacter aestuarii | reverse complement strand
CCCTAAACCTACCAAGGTATTGCCTACCAAACTACTTATCATTTTTCCTGAAATACGAGCATCTCTTCCCAAAACTACGGTAAGTACTTCCTTGTTGGTTTGTTTTTTTAACCACATTCCATAGGCGGCTGCAAATTTTACCGCATCTAAGGGTGTTAAATTTGTAGAAACTTCTCCTCCAATGGTACCTCGTATTCCTGATATTGATTTTATAAGTGTCATAGATTATTGTTCAAAGTAATTGATTAATATTTCCATCTTACAAAAGCTTCCATAGCTGCATAACTAGCCATTCCTAATTGGTCATAAATTTCAGCTGTTTCTCTATTTCTATCTTCTGCACGTTGCCAAAACTCTCTAGAGTCAGTTCCTTGAAATACCACTCCATCTTTTTGAGATTGGTGTTTAAAAATTCCAAATCTTTTTTCTAAAACTTGATCTGGACTTAATGGTACTGCCATTTCAATTTCATCAACACCCCATTCTTGCCAAGCTCCTCTATACAACCACAACCAGCAATCATCCATGAATTTTTCTGATTTCAGTCTTTTTACAGCTTCAAAAATTGTATCTAAACAAACTTTATGAGTTCCATGTGGGTCTGCCAAATCACCCGCTGCATAGATTTGATGTGGTTTAATTTGAGAAATTAAATCCATGGTAATTTTAACATCTTCTTCTCCCATAGGTTTTTTCTCAATGGCTCCTGTTTCATAGAATGGAAGTTCCATAAAATGAATTTGGCTATCTGGTAGCCCCACGTAATGTGCTGTTGATCTTGCTTCACCTTTACGAATCAATCCTTTGATATATCTTACTTCTGGGATGTCTATTTCACTTGCCTTTTTATTCTCTAAAAATTTAATTGCTTTTTGATAAATTTTTCCCGCATCAGGACTTTGAATTCCAAATTTCTCATTATAGTCACAAACAAAACTTGCAAATCTAAGTGCCTCACTATCTGCTACTGCAATATTTCCTGAGGTTTGATAAGCAACATGAACTTCATGACCTTGTTGCTGAAGTCGAATAAAAGTTCCACCCATACTTATAATATCATCATCTGGATGTGGACTAAAAATCAAAACTCTCTTTTTAGCTGGTTCAGCTCTTTCAGGTCTTTTACTATCATCTGCATTTGGTTTTCCTCCTGGCCAACCTGTAATGGTGTTTTGAAGTTTATTAAAAATTTCAATATTTATGTCATAAGCAGGTCCTGAATCGGCTAATAAATCACTCATTCCATTTTCTATATAATCTGCATCCGTTAACATTAAAATTGGTTTTTTCAAATGCATTGCCAACCCTAATACCGCCTTACGAACCATTTTATCTGTCCAAATAATTTTTTCAACTAACCAAGGCGTATTTATTCTTGTAAGTTTAGAAGAAGCTTCTTTGTCTAAAACAAAAACTGCATTGTTATGTTCTTGTAAAAAAGAAGCCGGTACCTGATTGGTTACTTGCCCTTCAACTGAAGCTCTAATGATATTGGATTTACCCTCTCCCCAAGCCAATAAAATAACTCTTTTTGCTTCCATAATTTTTTTAACACCCAAAGTAATAGCGGTTCTTGGAGTATTATTTAATCCTGAAAAGTCTTTGCTTGCGGCTACTCTGGTAATATGGTCAAGTGCTACTAAACGAGTTTTTGAATTTTGTAATGACCCTGATTCATTAAAACCAATATGTCCATTTCCACCAATACCTAATATTTGTAGATCGATTCCACCCAAAGCTTCAATTTTTGCTTCGTAATTTGCACAGTAAGCAGCAATTTCGTCTTTAGATAAAGTTCCATCAGGAATGTTATAATTTTCAGGAATCATATCAACATGATCAAATAATAATTCCTTCATAAAACGAACATAACTATTTACAGAATCTGGTTCCATAGGATAGTATTCATCTAAATTAAAAGTAATCACATTTTTGAAACTTAGACCTTCCTCTTTATGCAAACGCACTAATTCTGCATACAATCCTTTTGGTGATGAACCTGTAGCCAAACCTAAAATACATGGCTGTTTTTGACTTTGCTTTACCTTAATAAGGTTTGCAATTTCTTTGGCTACTTCTTTTGAAGCTTTTTTTGAATTTTCAAAAATAACAGTATCAACATTTTCAAATCTTTTCTCAAAATCTGTTGCTTTATCTAAATTACTTTTCATTTTTTTATCTTTTGATTTCTTTAATTTCTACTTTTTTTATTTTTTAGTTCTTTTTGAACCAACTCTTATATTTATGCCCCCAAATTGCAAAAAACAATATAATGGCATAGCAAGGTATTAAAATCCAATAACTACTTGTTGCTGCTGTTGACAACGCTTCAGCTTCTTTAATTCCATTTGCTATTAATTCGTGTTTATTTGAATCCACTAATTTACCGTATAATGGTGGAATAATAGCTCCACCAGAAATAGCCATAATTAAAAGTGCTGATGCAGTTTTGGTATGTTTTCCTAAGCCTTCTAATGTTAAAGGCCAAACCGCAGGCCAAACCAATGCATTTGCAACCCCTAAAGCTGCTACAAATAAAATTGATGTGAAGCCTGTTGTTAGTAAAATACAACTACTAAATATAATTCCTAATAAAGCACTTAATTTTAATGCTGTGCCTTGTTTTATATACTTTGGAATTAAAAATACACCTAAAGCATAAGTAGCAACCATTGCCATTAATGTAAAGGTGGTAAAGAATTTTGCATCTTCAGCAGAAAAACCTAGAGAAATTCCGTAGGCAATAATGGTATCTCCTGCTATTACCTCTGCTCCAACATATACAAATAAGGTTAATACGCCCAACCACAAATGTGGAAACTGAAAAATATTCTTTTTTGTTTTTTCACCTTCTGAAGAATCTTCTACCACAGCAGCTTCTACATGTGGTAATGGCGCTTTTCTAATTAAAACTCCTAAGATAAACAAAACTATAGCCATAGTTATATATGGTGTAAAAACACTATTAGCCATAGTGTCTAACAACTGACTTTTTTCTTCAACTGAAACAGTTCCTAATTTATCTTTTACATCATCAATGCCTGATAATAATAAGGCACCAAAAATTAATGATCCTAATGCTCCAGCTACTTTATTGGCAATTCCCATAATAGCTATACGTCTTGCTCCACTTTCAATAGGACCTAAAATTGTAATATAAGGATTTGCAGCTGTTTGTAACAAAGTCATTCCAACTCCTTGAATAAAAATACCTGATAAAAATACCCAATAGGTTCTAGCTTCTGCTGCTGGAATAAATACTAAAGCTCCAATACCCATAATAATTAAACCCAAAGACATTCCCTTTCTATATCCTATTTTGTTTAAAATATAAGAAGCTGGTAATGCCATAACTACAAAAGAGATATAAGAGGCTGAAGCCACCAAATACGATTGAGCATCTGTTAATTCATTAATAGTTTTCATAAATGGAATTAAAGCTCCATTAATCCAAGTAACAAATCCAAAAATAAAGAATAGCCCCGCTATTATTATAATCGGAATCAAGGTATTTTGATGCTCTTTTTTTACGTTTGATATTTGTGCCATTAGTATATTTTTTTGGTTTGATTAATTAATTCTTTATGGTAAAAATTGATGGTTTCTTCTAAAGCTTGATCTATTGAATATTCTGGTTTAAAACCTAATTTATTGAATTTTGAAGGGTCAGATTTCGAATGTTTAATATCACCCAAACGCTCATCTAAAAACAAATTTTCAAATCCAGTTCTTAAGTTATCCAAAACAATTACTTCATGACCTTCATTTGACAACTGCTCTGCAATATGACTTCCAATAAACCCTGCACCTCCTGTAATTACATATTTCATAATTTATTAATTTTGACTTCGGTTTCTGTAAATTGTTTTTCAAAACTTTCAATAAGTTTTAACTGATTTTTTGCACGGTCAAAATTATGCTCTGGATATGCTACTTTGTAGTAAATATTTCCATTTAAATAATCTGTTAAAAAACGAATAGCCATTATAAAAATCATTGTTTTAGCAGCCAATGGAAGGTATTTTATTTCAGTTGGAGTTAGTGCAGACTCTACTTCTTCTAAAAAACCTTTGGTATATGCCTTATATAAATCTAAATTAAAATTAACCAGTTCTAAGTTTTTTTCATCTTCAGAAGCGGTATTACATATGGTTCTTATGGCGTCCCCAAAATCATAATGAACTACGCCAGGCATCACCGTATCAGTATCAATTACACAAAGTCCTTTGTTATTTTTATCGAAAAGTGCATTTGAAATTTTAGTATCGTTGTGAGTAACTCTTAATTGAATCTCACCAGATTCTTTCAAACGCTGAATAATATGCATCTCCTCTTTTAAGTGATGCACTTTTTCGATAAGATCTTTTGCTTTTGTCAACCTTTCTTTTGTAGCTACTTTTAACGATTCTTCAAATTGGGAGAATCGAAAAGACATGTCATGAAATTTTGGAATTACCTCTGTTAATTTACTGGCATCAAAGTCGCTTGTTAAATTTAAAAAACGTCCAAATAATTTTCCTCCTTCGTAGGCAACTTCCTCATTTTTAACCGTTTCAAAAGTAACACTATCCTCAATAAAAACCATTAAATTCCAATAGTTACCGTTGATATCATTATAATAATAATCTCCATTTTTAGCAGGCACAAATGATAAAACACGACGTTTCAATTCATTTTTAGGTAAGTGTTTTAATTTAGTTAATAAATGCTTGCTTACATTTACTTTGTTGGTTACTAAACCTGGAACGTCTTTAAAAACTAAATGATTGATGCGTTGAAGTACAAATTTTGAATCACCCGATGTTTCTATTAAATAGGTGTCATTGATATGGCCAGAAACCAATTCTTTGTGATTTAAAAAATTAGTTGAATGGTTAAATTGATTGAATACTTTTTTTAAATGTTCTAATTCCATATTACCAAAGTTTTGATGGGTAAATGTTGTTCTTTTTTAATTTTTCAATTTCGTTTTGTACTAACTCTTTATCTTCTTTATAAGTTACCCCAAACCATTTTGCATTAGATGTTAGCACTTTAACTGAAGCTATTCCTGACTTTAAAATTTCATTAACCACTAATGGAATAAAAAACTCAGATTTTAAATCGTTTTTATTTTCTTCTAAAAATTCTTCAAAAAGCTGACTTCCAAACTCAAAACACTTTGGTGTAAATCCCCAAAAATTCATTGAAACCACAGCATTTTCATCTACAGGAACATACACCCCATTTTCATCTTTTCTTATAATATTTCCATTTATTTTTTCAATATGAGTTTGTTCAGTAACATCTATTAAATAACCTTTAACATCAACTTTACACTCACCTCTAGAAACATATCCATAATCTGAGACTGTATTTTTTAACAAATATCCCATCATATTGAAATTATAGGAATTTGAATCAATTTCTTTTAAGGATTTTGCCATAATTTCAAATGCTTCTTTACCATAAAAATCATCGGCATTGATAATGGCAAAATTTTCATTAACAACATCTTTAGCCATTAATAAAGCATGACCTGTTCCCCAAGGTTTTTCTCTATTTGGATTTACATATTTTTTTGGAACATATTCAACTTCTTGAAAAACGTAAGCTACTTCAGCTTTACCTTCTAATTTTTTATTAAATACTTCTTTAAATTCTGCTTCAATATTTTTACGAATAATAAAAACAAACTTCCCAAATCCGGCTTCAAGAGCATCGAAAATTGAGAAGTCCATGATTGTATCTCCTTCGTCTGTAAAAGTGTCTAATTGTTTTAGGCCTCCATAACGACTTCCAATACCAGCCGCTAAAATTACAAGAGTAGGCTTTATATCACTCATTTTATGTTATTTAAATTTATCATATCCCTTAAAATCTTATATTCTTTCTCTTATTTTTTGATGCTAAAGTACGCATGAAAAACCATATTACAAAGGAATTTAATCAAAAATGTGTTCGAACACATTTTTTAATGTTATCGAACACATAAATTACTTATTTAAACTCGATTTTACTATATTTGTATTTGATGAATAAAAAATATACGATTAAAGATATTGCTGAAATTGCAGGAGTATCTAAAGGAACTGTTGATAGAGTTTTACATAAAAGAGGGAAAGTATCCAAAACAGCACTTGAAAAAGTTAATACTGTATTGGACAGAATTGATTACAGACCCAATTTAATTGCTAGAAATTTAAAAAACACTAAAATTTTTAATATTTGTGTTTTATTACCCAATCCAAAAATTGACATTTATTGGGAAGGTTGTATTGATGGAATTAACGACGCTATTGAAGAATTTATTTCATTTAACATTGCTGTTACAATCTATTTTTTTAATCCAACAAATACCAATTCATTTATAGAAAACAATGAAGAAATTTTAAAAACTTCTCCAGATGCCGTTTTAATAGCACCCCTATTTTATAAAGAAGCTGTTGAAATAGTTAAAAACTACAACGCTTTAGGAATTATTTCTGTAACATTCAACAATTACCTTAAATCTAACGCCATTAAAAGCTTTGTAGGTCAAGATTTATTTCAAAGTGGAAAAGTTGCAGGAAGACTCTTAGAAATTCTTGTAAAAAAAGGGTTAATTGCTATTTTACATATTGATGAAGACTATGAAAATGCGATATATGTACAAGAAAAAGAAAAAGGATTTAGAGCCTATTTTAATCAAGTAAACAACACTAATTATACTATAAAAACTTGCAGTTTACAGCACCCAAATTTTAAGCGTTCATTTTATGAATTTATTGAAGCTCACCCAAATCTTGCAGGAATTTTTGTAACTACATCTAAAGCTTTTCAGGTAGCTGAAATTACTTCTAAACTAGATAAGAAAATTGCTTTGGTTGGTTACGATTTACTAAAAAGTAATTTAAATTATTTAAAGAGTTTTGACATTGATTTTTTAATACACCAAAACCCTAAAAGACAAGCTTATTTAGGGGTTGTACACCTTATTGAATATTTTATTTTTGATAAAGAAATTCCTACAAAAAAATTACTACCCATTGATATTATTAATTCTGAAAATGCGAACAATTACATTTAATAATTTGCTATTCTTTCAATAAATTTAAAACTCCAAATGAAGTTGGTATATGAAAATCCGGTTCCTTAGTATTAGGATTTACCCAAGTAATCCAAATAGGTTCAAAATCTGATTGTTCATTCTTTGTATACTTTGCTCTAAAAATGCCTGTTTCTATTTGGTTATTCTTTATTAAATTAAATTTTTGAAGTGATTCTATACTAATTGCTATTTCAACGCTAAATTTAGAATCTAAAATTTCAGATTTCACTTTTATAGCTTCTTGCGGCCAATTCCAATCAAAATTAAATTCTCTATTTGGGTAAGCCATAAAATCCATTACTCTTGGAGTTGGATCAATTTCTAAACAATAATAAGGATTTAAAGAAGCATCTGATCTAAAAAAAAGTTCCACTCTATCTGAGTTTGCTATGCTATCAACACTATCATCTTTTGTATTTATATGAATATCATTATCTAAAACTGTAAAACAGAAAAAGATGTTTTTAGTATCCCAAAGAGCTTTAAATTCAATTTTTTTAGGAATTTCTTTATCCCAAGGTGAAATAAAGTCTGTCAATACCTCAGCTTTATTCCAAGGTATTGAATTTTTAGTATTGGTTAAATTATAAACACCTTTTTCTATTAATTTTACATTATAACTTTTCATATTTCTACTTTCCTGCAAATATAAAATAGTTTTAAAAAATCACTTATTCTACTTAAATAAAACAATTTTCTTTTTCATATTTTTCTTTTAAATGATGTATCATATCTTCAGCCATTGTTTCCAAGTTATATTTAGGCGCCCAATTCCAATCTTGCTTTGCGTTATTATCATCAATACTCATAGGCCAAGACTCAGCAATTTGCTGTCTAAAATCTGGTTTATAAGATACCTTAAAAGTAGAATATGTTTTTTGAATAACTTTTGTTAATTGCTTAGGATTAAAACTCATTCCTGCAATATTATAAGAAGTTCTAACTTTTATATTGTTTTTAGGTGCTTCCATTAGCTCAATTGTTGCTCTAATGGCATCATCCATATAAATCATTGGCAACGTTGTTTCAGCACTTAAAAAGCATTCAAAATTCACATTATTCACCGCTTTATGAAAAATATCAACTGCATAATCTGTGGTTCCTCCTCCTGGCAAAGATTGATGCCCTATTACACCTGGATACCTAATTGAACGAACATCTAATCCATATTTATCAAAATAATATTTTGCCCAATTTTCTCCTGCAACTTTACTAATACCATAAACAGTAGAAGGTGTTAAGTTGGGTGATTGTGGAGTATTAATTCTTTCAATATTATTTCCAAATACAGCAATTGAACTAGGGAAAAATACTTTTTCTACTTGATGTAGTCTAGCAACTTCTAAAACATTAAAAAAAGTTTTCATATTAATATCCCAAGTATTTAACGGATATTTTTCTCCATTAGCTGATAGTATAGCTGCTAAATGATAAATTTGAGTAATCTTATATTTTAATACTATTTTTTTTAGTGCATTAAAATCTGTTACATCTAAAATTTCAAACTGATGATTATTGGCTGAATTTAAGTCGGATGCAATAATATTCTCTTCTCCATATTTTTCTGCCAATTTTTTAGTTAAAACGGTTCCTAATTGACCGTTAGCTCCTGTTACTAATATTTTACTCATTACTATAAAAGTTCATAGTTTTATGTTAGGTATAAAATAAAAGCCTTTAAATAACTATTTATAAAGGCTTTTAAAAATTAACTCAAACAATTATTATGCTTAAAAATTATAAGGTTTTATCTCTGCTAAAGCAGCATTTTCAGTTCCATCATGAGAGGTTTTTGCCACAAACTTGAAATATCTAAAGGTTTTTGCTTCATTTAAATCAATATCATGTGCACTAGCTGACTTATTTATTACAAAATCACCTAAACTTTCCCAAGTAGCATTGTCTTCACTTATTTGTAATTCTACATCTTTTACGGCTCTTGATAGAGATTGTCTTTGGATAAACCTAAACCCATCAACTGTTTTAGATGCTCCCATATCAACAATAATATAATGTGGTGCTGTTGCAGTGCAACCAGACCAACAAGAATGCCAATAAGTATTTACATCATCATCTAAAATATCAGCAGCTAATCCTGTAGAGCCCTCACCTCCTTGATCTTCTTGTGTGCTATAGTCAATAACAGACCAATTTGTTCTATCTAAAAAGTTAGGTATAACTTCAACAGGAATTTCAGGAACTTCTAACTGTGAAAAATCAATAACAGGAGGTGTTCCATTTGAAGATCTTGAAAAGGAAGTATTCGGTGTTTCATTATCGCTAAAAAAACCACAATTTCTTAAGAAAAAACTATCTCCTTCTGATCCCCCATCATAATCAAATCTTACACCACTTGCACCTGTATTATCTGTGGTAAAAGTTGCTGAAGTCATTTCATTCCAATTTCCATCCGTATCGTAAACCCATTGATTGGTATAATCTACTTTTCTAATATGATCTCCCATTGTGGTATCAAAATTCTCCAAAAAAGAATGTAGTCTAGTTAAGTGCGCTCCAGTTGGAAAAGGTCTTCTAAAACTTGCTATTAATTTCCAATCTCCAATTTCAGGAGCATAAAAATAAGCGGTATAATCTATTGAATTATCTGCATTTGATTCTCCTTTTAGCAAAAATTTATAGGTTGTACCAGGAGTCCAATTGTAAACAAAATAACTTTGAGCACCCGAACCTTCTCCTCCAAATTCACCAACGGTTACTCCATCTCCATAACCGAGTGGTTGTACTGTATATTCATCTGGAATTTGATTTGGATCTTGGGTGTCATAAGCACTCCAAACCGAAAATAGAATCCGTCTTTCTGTAGCTGAATTTACTTGCATTCCAAAGTACCCCGAAGAAAAGCCATTTGCCATAAAATAAGAACCTATAGGATCCATTCCTTCAGGAACAGTTAATTCGTTATAAAACCAAGTAATATTTTTATTTGCAGGTTCTTCAAAATTTAAATGTACAGACGGACCTCTTCTTCCCCAATAAAACCAATCTGGTTTTACATAATCAATATTTGAATTCCAAGTGGAATCACCTAATAAAATATCTGATATCTCCCCAAAAGAACTTCCTTCTTTTGAAAACCCTTCTAATTCAATATAATGATAACCAATTTTATCAATTTTAAATGAGCCTACAGAATGTTTAATAGCCGTATTTGAGGCTTCAAAATCTACTTGTTTAGTGTTTGTTCCTAATGATATTTTAAGCTTTGTGGCACCTGTGAATTTGGCTCTAATTCCTACTTCAATATCTCCTGTAGATGTTGCATAAAAATAAGTTCTAATTTTATCGTTTGAGTTTGTCCAATTCTTAATACCATTTGTACCTACAACATTACTAGTAGCTTCAGGATTGTTAACAACCCAACTATTGCCCTCACAAGGAATAGAAATTGTTAAATTATTAGTTGTAATTGGCGGATCAGGTTGTTCAATAATTGGTGTATCTTGATCATTTTTACTGCAAGATATATTCAAAAAAACAACACTATAAAAAAATATAAAATTTAAAAATATATTCATAGGTTTTTTCATTGCTAAATGGGTTTCTCTTTTATGTAGTTAAAGCTATTTTAAACTTTGATTGTATATTATGGATAATAAAAATCCAAAGCATTTTATTGCTTTGGATTTTAAAATTGAATTTAAATTTTTAAAAGTAAGGTGATAATTCTGCTAAAGCTGCATTGTCAGATCCATCAAAAACAGTTTTTACCATAAATTTAAAATATCTAAATGATTTAGTTTCTGGCAAAGCTAAATCTTGTTGATCCTTAACTTTTTCAAGTGTAAAATCACCTAAAGATTCCCAATTTACATTGTCATTACTTACTTGAATTTCACAAGTTTCAATATTTCTAGAAAGTGATTGTCTTTGTAATAAAAAGAAACCATTTACTTCAAACTCTTGTTGCATATCTACAACAATATAATGAGGAGGTGTTGGTGTACAACCAGCCCAGCAAGTATGCCAAAATGTATCTGCATTACCATCCAAGATATCTGCACATCTTCCAGTATCTCCTTCTCCTCCTTGATCTTCTTGACTACTATAATCTATAACTTCCCAACCTGCTCTATCTAATGGTACTGCTGGCAATTTATCTGGATCTGGAGTTACTACATCTAAAGAACAAGAAGCTACTATTAGTATAAAACATGTTAAAAAAGTAACTGTGGTTAATTTTTTAATTTTATTTAGTGTTTTCATTATTAAAATTTTATGTTATTAAAAGCCCTTTTCAGGGCTTTTTTATAATTTACTTAATCGTTTTGTATTAACCCAGGTTGCAAAATAATTTGTTTTTCAGGTAAATATTCAACTACTCTATTACTTGTAGCTGGTATTTCGTATAATGGATTTGCTCCCCATAAATGTCCTCCAGGATATCTTCTATCCATAGTTCTACCATTTCTAAATACATCAAATTTTCTATGCCCTTCAAATGCAAATTCTAATCTTCTTTCCTCTAAAACGATGTCTAAAACTGTTTTTCCTGACGGAATATTTGCTAAAGTATAAGAAGGAATTCCGGCTCTATTTCTAATGATATTTACTTCATCAAGAGCTTTTTGATCCATTCCTCTTTTTACGAAAGATTCTGCTTTGTTTAAATACATTTCGGCTAATCTTGAAACTGCTGGAGACCATAAGTGTACATCATCTTCTTGCAAAGAAGCTTTCATAATAAACCATTTAGGGAAACCGTTACGTTTTGGCATTTCAAAACCTTTATCAACGTATTGTTTAACACTACCATTCATAAAATAATAAACTGTTTTACCATCCACTATTTCTTCTTCAACAGTATATGTTGTTCCATTTTGCTCAAAAGTTATTATACCTCCAACTTCTGTTGTTAACCTTGTTTGATATACATAAGAATTATCAACCCAAATAACCCAAGGCTTTCTATTTGCTGGATTTTCTTCGAGATATTGTGGCTGAATAAATGAATGTCTAGCATCATTTGCGTTTTGATTTAATAATTTCAAATACGAACTAGAAGCGTACATTTCACCCCAACCACTACCATCAATTGTTGCATATAATCCACCAACTGTATACCAATCATCATACTGACCAGGTAAATCTGCTCCTTGATTTAAAGTAATGCTAAATATTGCTTCAGAACTTTCTTGAGGGTTTAAATAATTCATTCTTTTATATTCTTCATTTGATAATAAATTATATCGTGAAGAATTCAATACTTTATCGGCATATAACTCTGCATTCTCATTATCTTCCATATATAAATATACTCTAGATAATAATGCTTGAGCTGCTTCTTTAGTTGCAAAAGTTGCTGTCTTATCTTCATTCATTAACATCTCAGCTTTTAATAAATCACTGATAACTTGCTCATAAACTTCACCTACTGTATGACGGTTAGGAATATCATTTACATCTGATGTTAATTTTAATGGAACTGATAAATTAGAAGTTCCTTGATTGTATGGACGTCCAAAAACGTTTCCCATTTGAAAATATACCAATGCTCTTAAGTAATAATTTTCACCTAAAAGTTGATCTAATGTTTCTGATTCACCTTCAGCTGCAGCTTCTATAATTACATTACAACCTACTACGACTTTATAAGAATCATTCCAAAAATCAGCAACTCTTCCATTAGTTGTAATAGCCCTATAATTATAAATAAAGTTTAAAGGATCTGAAGTACTACCACTTAAAGAAACATTATCTCCAGGGTATTCTGTTAATCTGTGTAGTTGGTCGTTCCAACCATCTAAACCGTTTTTACCTTTTAACAAGGCATAATTTCCTAAGGTAGCTGTTTGTAAAGCTCCTTCACTTTCAAAAAGCGTTGTTACCGCAATTTCGTCGTATGGATTCCTTTCTATATCACAAGAAAGGATCAATAATCCAATTATTGGAAGTAATACTATTAATTTTTTCATTTGTGTATGTTTTTAAATTAGAAAGAAAAGTTTAGTCCAAATACAAATCTCTTTGGTACTGGATAAGAAGTACTTGTTGAACCACTTAATCCACCTACTTCTGGATCCATTCCTGAATAATTAGTGAATGTTAATAAATTATCTCCTGAGATATACACTCTAGCATCACTTAATCTCAATTTATTCAGTATAGTTTCTGGAAGATTATAACCAAATGTTACATTTTTAAGTTTTAAATAACTTCTATCTTCAAGATATCTAGACGATGTTTTGTTTGAATTATTATTTCCACCATAAACAGCTCTTGGATGAGAAGCTTCATCTCCAGGGTTTTCCCATCGTGACCAACCATCAGCTAACACTTGTTGATTAAATGTTGGGTACAATCCATCTGAGTCATATAATGAACGTGAACTATTGTAAATTTCACCTCCACTAACGAAACTAAATTTTGCATTTAAAGAAAATCCTTTGTATTCCATATTAGATGAAAAACCTCCAATAAAATCTGGACTTCCATTACCTACTATTTGTTCAGTTGCTTCATTATAATTACTGGTATAAGAAATCTCACCAGTTTCGTCATCAACAACTTCCCATAAAGGGTCTCCATTTGCAGGATGAACACCTGCCCATTTACGCATATACCAAGAGTTCATATCTTCTCCTATTTTGAAAATTTTATCACCTCTAGGAATTTCAGTTTGCTCATCAAATAACTCTGTAACTTCATTTTTATTAATACCAATATTGAAACCAACATTCCAGCTAAAATCGTTATCTTTTAAAATATCTGCTGACAATACAGCTTCAAAACCTGTATTTTTAAGTCCACCTACATTTTCCCAATATCCATTGAATCCAGAAAGTGCTGGTAAATCAACATAATACAATAAGTCTGAAGTATTTTTATTGTAGTATTCTAATGTTGCACTAAATCTATCAAATATTCTTGTGTCAATTGCAATATTGGTTTCGTAAGATTTTTCCCAAGATAAATCTGGGTTTCCATATTGTGATAATGTTGCTGCTGGAACAGCATCATAATGTGTACTTGCTGAGTAGGTGCTTTGGTATGGGTATAATGAGCCTGGTCTGTTCCCTACAGAACCATAACTAGCTCTTAACTTTAATGAATTTACAACTTCACTTTTAAAGAAGTTTTCATTGTGAATATTCCACCCAGCTCCTAAAGCAAAAAATGTTCCATATTGATTATCAATACCAAAGTTTGAAGCACCATCTCTTCTTATTGATGCTTTAGCAAAATATCTATTTCCATAAGAATAATCTACATTTAAGAATCCAGATTGCAATGCATACTCATTTTTATATCCTGAAATAGATTTAGGCTCTGAAGTTACATTTAATATAGTACCACCACCAATTAATCCTATTCCTGTAGCTCCCATGTCTTCATAAACATAATCGTTGTATTCATACCCTGCTAAAGCAGTAATTGCATGGTCGTCAAACTCTTTAGTATACTTAAGCATTTGAGTTGTTAGTTTTGTAAATCTTCTTGATGAAGAATTATAAAGACTACCATTAGTAGCTTCACCTCCTGTTGAAAGTGGATCAGTATAAGAGAAACTATTTGAGTGATATAGTGTAAAGTTATTTGTTGAAATATAGGTTAAATCATCTAAAATTTTAAATTCAAAATCTCCATTGAAACTCATGTTAAAAACTTTACTAGTACCATAGTTCCACTGTAAATCATAATAATAGTTTGATTGATCTCTTCCTATCCAATCATTAGATTCTTGAGCTTTTACTGCGTTTCCTTCAGCATCAAAAGGTAAATCCCAAGGTAAGTTTGTATAGATTGCATATCTACTATGATCTGCGTTGTATCTTTCATCAAAACTAAAAGATACTTTTGGTTTTAAAGTTAGTCTGTCATTAACTTTATAATCTAAATTTAATCTAAAAGTATAACGTTCAAATTCAGAACCTTTAATAGTTCCTTCTTCATTAAAATAACCTCCAGCTAAATAAGTGCTCATTTTATCATTACTAGAAGTATAAGACATATTATAATCTTGAACTAAAGCAGACTGAGTTGCATTTCCAATCCAATCGTAATCTCTTTCTAACAAGTCTGGCGTATACCATTCTTGTACATTCCCCATTAGTGCATGGTAATCATATAATTGTTGGGAATTCATTACTTCAAAGTTTCCTGAAGTAAATTCATTGATTCCTACTTTTGATGTAAATGTTAATTTGCTAACTCCTAATTTAGCTTTTTTAGTAGTTATAATAATTACACCGTTTGCACCACGTGAACCATATAATGATGTTGCTGAAGCATCTTTTAATACTGACATAGATTCAACATCATTTGGGTTAACTATAGGAGTTCCATGCTGAATTACACCATCTACTACCCAAAGTGGCTGTACATTTCCATTTAAAGAAGCCATCCCTCTAATTAAAATTGAAGGAGTAGATCCAGGTGAACCACCTGAAGCAGAAACTTGAACCCCTGCAACTTTACCTTGCAACATTGAAGAAGTATTTGATACAGTTAAATCTGATAATTCATCCGATTTAACCGTTGCTACAGAACTAGTAACCGCTTCCTTTTTTTGAGTTCCATATGCTACAACAACTACTTCATCTAAAACATTTTGATCAACTTTAAGTTGAACATTAATAGTAGTTTTTCCTGCAACAGTAAACTCTTGAGGAACATAACCAACATACGTGATTAATAGTGTTTCATTTTCATCGACTATTATAGAGTAATTTCCATCAAAATCTGATATCACTCCTTTTGTAGATCCTTTTATACTAATACTTGCTCCTGGTAAGGGAGTTCCATCAGTAGCATCGGTAATAACACCGGAGACCGTTTTTTCTTGGGCATACAAGGTAAATGTAAAGCCAAGCATTAAAATCAAAAATACATTTGAAATTCTGTTTTTCATAAAACTTAGTTTGAGTTAATAATTAATTTTATATTCATTGAGTTAATTTAAATTTTATTTTTTATCTTATTGATTATCAATATTTTATATGTTTTTTTAAAAGAGAGTACCGTAAAAGGATAAGTACTCTCTTTAGCAACATTAATTCAATATTAATANAATTGACAATTCAGATAATGGAGTAATAGCACTCCAAGCAGCAGCATCATAAGCATCCATTGGTGGTGCTATATTTTGTTTTGCAGATTCTATAAACGCATTAATTACAAAGAAATCCATTCCTCCATGACCTGCTCCTGTAGCTAACTCTCCATACTTCTTCCATAAAGGATGATCATATTTCTTTAACCACTCATCTGCTTGATCCCATTGGTGTGGTCTTTTGGATTGTCCTTCTATATATATTCTATTGCCATCTACTTCCCAAAGACCATTTGATCCTTGTACTCTAAAACCTAAAGAATACGGTCTTGG
>NZ_JBHTIC010000003.1:0-9468 GCF_042676885.1 Lutibacter aestuarii | reverse complement strand
TTTAGTTCTACCGATGAAAATCCAACGTTTACTTTTGATACCGCTGGTGATTATCAAGTAAAATTAGTAGCCACAAATTCTGCAGGAACCCATCAAATTACGAAACAAATAACTGTAACTGCTGCATCAACTGGAGGAGGAAATAGCAATCCTTGTAACCTGCCTGAATGCTATGTTCAATCAACTTCCACTGTTTCTTCAGGGTTAACAACAACGATAACATATGGATATACTTTAGTGAATGGAAAAAAAATGATTTCATCAATCACTACTTCCACTGGTTTTGGTGATGTAGTTACAAGTATTGAATATGATGCTCAAGGAAGAAGAAGTAAAGATGAAACTAAACTTGGTGGTTCATTACAAAACTATATTGAATATGAATATAGTAATGGTGACCAAACCGTAAGAGCAAATTCATACGATGCTGGAGGAAATTTAACCGGCTATACTATTAGTGAATATGATGCAAATATGCGCCTTAATCGTACAGATAATTATACTTCAGCAGGAGCATTGACTAGTTATACTATTTTTTCTAATTTTTTAAATATTGATGGAAGTTTTCCTCAACTTGTTGAAACCTATAATGCAAACAACGCAATTACACAAACTGACGTACATACCTATCAAGATTGTCAGCTAAAAAGTACCGTTTCAAAAGATGGAAACGATACAGTTATAGGAGAAATAAATAATACAATTGATGCAAATAAATTATTACGCACAAGTGTAGCAACTATTTATACGCAAGGATTTAGTATTACAAGTACAACTGAATATGTTTACGATTGTGATTAATTGGATTTAAAAATACCCTAAATAAAAAATCTAACTGATATAATTTATTGGTTAGATTTTTTTTAAAACACACTAAATATTTTGCCAAGTATTTACAGAAAAACAGTTAGGTATAATAGAGAATCAGCATTATAGTTTAGCAATTAAAAAAAGGTTATTAGCTTTTATGTTTCTTTGTTAATTTAATTTAGGATCGTTTTATATTTTAATTTTTCATTTACATAGGATAATACAATCTACGCTTAAAAGATCTTGAATAAAGCTGTAAATTTCTATTAAATCCCACAATGGTTCCATTAGTTGTTTTATACTTGTAAGTGAAATACAATTCCCTTCATTTATTTGATTAATTAACTGAGGTAATTTAGGATGTTTTTTTTTAATTAATCGATGCCCTCTTGCAAATATTAAAGTAGTTTTTAAATCTTTTTCATCTATATATAACTGAAATATTTTTTTGCTTTTAATAGAAAAAGTATCTGTTGAAGGTATTGATACTTTTATTTTGTTTGATTTTCTTCGAATACCCCCATTACTTTTTAGGCTTAATATTTTTCTATCTAAAGCAATTTCTAATTTTTTTTGAATAGAAGGTATATCAATTAGGTTATTTAAGCTGGATTGAGGAGTGTTTAATTTTAATGGTTTTGTGTATTCAACGCTGTGTTGTAGATTTTCCTCAGCAGTTTCTTTAATAAGTTCATTTTCAAATCTGTCTATAGGGGGGTTGATATAATCCAAAACAACACTCATAGAGAATTTTGGAGTATTGGCAATATGATATACATAATGTGGAATAAACATGGCATCACCAGGTTCTAAATTATAGGATTTACTATTAGGAAGCATTTTAGTAATATTGTGAAAAACTTCAGAATTATGTTGTATGGAGTTGTATTTTGGATCATCCCAAGTGTAGAATTGTTTATTTCCTGGGCCTAAATGAAATAAGATACCATCCTCTCCTACAGCTTCTTTATGAATTCCAAAAGGTGTAAATCCATAATTCCCCATAAAAAATAGGAAAGACAATCCATTAAGAGGTAATCCAGCTATTTCTAATAGTGGACTTACAATAGTGGCTAGTTTTTCTGCAAAAGCATTACTGTACTCTTCTAAGCCTATTAATACAATACCAAACTTTTGATTTCCGAAAATTTGTTGAGACCAAGTTTCAAGCGAATCTTCTACCCTTGGAGGATTGGCTACCATTTTTTCAATATAATCATTCCTAAGCTCATTATTAATATAGGTTTTTAAACCAATATGTATATCATTTTTAGCAAAAAAACCGTCTAAAACGTTTATGAGTAGTTGTTTTATAGCTGTTGTGTCTTTTTTTGAAATTAATTGATTTGCTTTTGCGGGTTTTTTTAATCCATTTGATTCATTATAAAAAGTTTTCCAAGAGGGAGAATTCATATTTGACGTTTAGTAGTTTGTTATTGGTTAAATATCACTTAAATTTTTATCAACCTTCAATTAAAGTAAATTTGAAATTTATAACCTCAGCAATATCTAATATATGTATCAAGAATAACGTTGATTGTTAGTTGTAATTTTTTATTTTACTAATATAAAAATTAAAATTATACTAAATAATCTCTTGTTGTATAGCTTATTGTAACTAAATTCAATAAAAATCATTTTTATAATTTCATATCATCTTTTTTTAATAGATTTGAGTTCCTAAGTTTTAATTCATTTTTAAACTATTATACAAGTGTTGTATAAAGAAAATTCATTTTTAAAATCTATAACTATTTTTATAGTAGGTATAGTTATTTCTATGATACTAGCCTATTATGTTAAAAAAGAAAATGACAAGCAACAACATCAAGAATTTGAAATAAGCTCAAATGACATTAGAGATAAAATTGAAAATAGACTTAGTGCCTATGTCCAATTTTCAAGAACTAGCTCTTCTTTTTTTATGTCTTCAGATACAGTTACTAGAAGTGATTGGAATTATTTTTTTGAAAAAAGTAAAATATCTGAAAACTTAATTGGCTTTCAGGGTTTAGCATATTTAGCTCAAGTTTCAAGAAAACAATTATCAAGTTTTACTAAACATATTAGTAGAGAATTGAATGATGTTTATGAGGTTTTTCCAGAAACCAAAGAAGTATATTATACCCCAATAATTTATATTGAACCTGCTGAAAAAAACGAAAAGGCTTTAGGCTTTAATTCAAGCTCAAATTCTAATATGAGAAATGCAATTGAGATTGCTAGAGACTCTAATAAAGTTACAATAACAGATAAAGTTTTTCTTGTTCAAGAAGTAGAAGCAGCACCAAAACCTGGTATCGTAATTTATGCGCCTGTTTACAATAAAAATATGCTAATAAGTACTATTGAACAAAGACGAGAAGCAATTAAAGGATGGGTAGCTATATCTCTGAGAATGCATGATTTTATGGATGGTGTAATGAGTGATTTTGATTTAGGTGCAAAAAAGTATATAGGGTTAAAAATATTTGATAATGATAGTCTTTCTAACAATCATTTATTATATGATAGTCAGTTAAATATTAAAAATTATGACTCAAACAAGTATAATTTATTAATAAAAACCATACAGGTAAACACAAAAAAATGGCTATTGCAATTCTCAGAACCTAAAACACCTATTATTAATATAGGTAGTGTTACTGTATTTTTGCTAGGCTTGGTAATTAGTTTACTACTTAGTCTTTTAATGTTTTCATTATTTAATACGGTTTCATTTGGAAAAAGTTTAGCAAAAAAATTAACTTTAGATTTATCTGATAAAAATATAGAACTAAAGAAAACAAATCAGCTTTTAAATGAAAGCTATTCCGATTTAAAAAAGGCTAAAGAAAAGGTTGAAGAGAGTGAAGATAAACTTAAATTAATTGCTAACAACTTGGTGAATGGTATGTTGTATCAAGTTGTATCTATAGATGAAAACAAAAGAAAATATAATTACGTAAGTGATGCAGTATATAAATTTTATGGTTGTACAGCTGAGGAAGTTTTAAACAATCCAAATTTAATTTATGATAGGATACATAAAGATGATATTGAAGAGTTTAAAAAAAATGAGATTAAATCAATAAAAGAGCAAACAATTTTTAAATTCAAGGCTAGGGTAATTAACCCAGATGGCAGTATAAGATGGTCTTATTATGTTTCACGCCCAAGAATTATTAATGGATTAATTCATTGGGATGGAATTGAAATTGATATCACCGAACAGAAAAAAATTGAAAATGAATTGTTAATTGCTAAAGAATCTGCTGAAGAAAGCAATAAACTAAAAACGGAATTTTTAAATAATATGTCGCACGAAATAAGAACTCCTATGAATGGAATTCTTGGATTTTCCGATTTATTAAATACTCCTAATTTAAGCAATGAAAAAAAACAAAGTTTTATTGGAATAATTCAAAGCAGTGCCAAACAGTTATTAAATGTAATAGATGATATTTTAGAAATATCCATATTAGAAACCAAACAAGTTAAAATAGTAGAAAGCAAAGTGTGCTTGAATGAATTGTTAGTCGATCTTTTTTTAGTTTTTGACATTAAATCAAAAGAAAATAAAATCCCAATTTATTTAAAAAAAGGGTTAACGGACAAGCAGAGCACTATATTTGTTGATAAAACTAAATTAGTTAAGGTTATAAGTAATTTAATTGAAAATGCCTTAAAATTTACTTCAAATGGATATATAGAAATAGGCTACATTTTAAATAATAAAAAAATAGATATCTATATAAAAGATACAGGAATTGGAATTGATAAAGAAAAACACGAATTAATTTTTGAACGTTTTTCGCAAGCCGAAGTTAAACTTTCTAAAAAAGTTGGAGGTCTAGGTTTAGGCTTATCTATAGTAAAAGAAAATGTGGAGTTGTTAGGTGGTAAAATTAGACTGGAATCGATAAAAGACAAAGGTTCAACCTTTGTAGTTTCAATTCCTTACAAGCCAGTTTTTGAAAATAAACCTAATGAAACTAATAATCAACCCATTATTCTTATTGCAGAAGATGAAGAGGTTAATTATTTATATGTAGAAACCTTAATAAAAGATGTATTGAAGTTAGATTACAATGTAATACATGCTAAAAATGGGCAAGAAGCTGTTGAAATGTGTAGAAAATACTCTGCGATTGAATTAGTTTTAATGGATTTAAAAATGCCTATAATGAATGGATACGAAGCACTAAAAGAGATTAAAAAAAATAGACCAGATTTAACTATAGTAGCACAAACAGCTTACTCTACAACAGATGTTAAAAATGATGTCTCTTCTACAGGTTTTGATGATTTTATTTCTAAACCAATTAACTCAGATGTATTTGTTAAAATAATTGAGATTTATTTAAAATAAACTTTAAGTCTGCTAATTATAGGGTTAATATATTAAAATCGTTTTGAGTTAGTTTGTCAACATTCTCGGTAATTTTTTCAATATCCCAATTCCACCATTGTAATTCTAAAAGTTTTAAAATTGTTTTTTCTGAAAATCTTTTTCTAATTAATTTTGAAGGATTACCTCCAACAATGCTATAAGGTTCAACATTTTTTGTTACTGTAGTGTTGGATGCTATAATAGCCCCATCTCCAATTTTAATTCCTGGCATTATAGTTACATTATAACCAATCCAAACATCGTTTCCTATCACTGTATTCCCTTTTGTGGGGTAAGTTTTACCCTCCATAGCTTTTTCCCAACCAGCACCAAAAATTGCAAAAGGATAACTTGAAATAGCATTGGTTAGGTGGTTTGCACCATTCATTATAAAAGTAACATTTGATGCAATCATACAAAATTTACCAATAATGAGCTTGTCTCCAATAAAATCAAAATGATATTTGACATTCTTTTCAAAGTTACCAACATCTTCAAAATCATCATAATAAGTATAATCACCAACTTTTATAGCTGGATTTTTTATTATGTTTTTTAAAAAACACAATTTTTTATAATGTGTTAGTGGGAATTTTAAATTTTTATTTGGACCATTCATAATTACAGTTTTTTAAACTTTTTTTGTTGCTTAAGTAATAATTGAAACAAAAAAAGTGTAGTAAAACTAATTATTTAATTTTGAAGGCACAATCCAATAAGTATATTCATAAGATTTATAAGTTAAACGATATGGCTCTAGAGGTAGTGTACCCCAGCTATTTATACTCCCTAATCCTTTTTGAAAACCATCAATATTTACAAATACTCTTTCTTGTGGTGTTAATTCACCAGCGTGTTTTTGTGTTTTTTCAATTCCAGAGTCTAGATCGTTTTTACTAAAATTTAAAGCAGAAAAATACAATGGCTTTTCCCCAATTATTTTAAGTTGATATCCTAAGCTGTTTGTTAAGGTAGCCCATCTAACATCAATTTTATTACCCGTTTCTTGCGGTCTTATATATGGAAAATATTGTTCAGCAACTGTGCTTTTATAGCGACCAATTTTAGCTGCATGTTGTCTGTCAGAATAAGCTTCAAAAGGACCTTTTCCATACCAAGTAATTGTATGAAACTCTTTTGGAACAATCATTTCATTTCCAAATTTAAAAAAGTTACTGTGTTTGCCTTTATGAGCCGTAAGCTTATTGGTGATTTTTACAGCTCCTTTTCCATTAATTATATAAGTTTGGGTTAATGTTGCATCATTTCCAAAAAGATGCTTAACAAAATTAATTAATACCTCATTATTGTTGATTTTTTTAATGGTAAAATCTGCTACTTCATTGTTGGCAATTGTTTTCCATTCTTGGTAATTTTTTTGAGAACCAGAACCATAATCATTATCAACTGGAGCTCTCCAAAAATTGACTTGAGGACCTTTTTCTATAATTGTTAGATTGTTAAAAATATAATTATTAAAAGAACCTGTTTTTTTATTAAAACTAATTTCAAAATTTAAACCTTTTACATTGATGAAGTCTTTATTAGAATTAACTTCAATAGGCTCGTTAGTTTTTTCAGTGGTATAAGGAACAAAACTTGTTAGTTGAAATTGTTCATAGGCAATCTCATAATTTTTATCTAACAGAGGTTCTTTAGTTTTAAGAATGGCTTTTAAATTTAAAAAATATTCTATATTAGGTTGTAATTTGGTTTGAAATGGTATTTCTATAACCTTTGTTTTTTGAGGAGCAATAGCTAAATTTTCAAGTTTTCCAGCTTCAACTTTTTTGCCATCTGCAATAATTTCCCAATAAAAAATATAGTTTTTTAAATCTTTAAAAAAGTACCAGTTTTTAATTGCTATTTGCTTTTTTACTAAATCACTTTCGTAAAATTTAATTTCTTGCTGAATATGTTTTACTTCATTCATATGAGGGTTTAGTTTCCTATCAGGTTGAACCAAGCCATTGTTAAGAAAGTTATTATCACTTGGAGTTCCTTTAGGGCCAAAATCTCCTCCATATGCGTAAATTTCTTTTCCATTTTTGATGGTTTTAATTCCTTGATCTACAAAATCCCAGATAAAACCTCCTTGAAGTTTGTCATATTTTTCATACAAGTCCCAATATTCCTTAAATCCACCCATACTGTTTCCCATAGCATGTGCATACTCACATTGTATTAACGATTTCTCCCAAGAATTATTTGTAGCATATTTTTCAATATCATTTGGTGTTGCATACATTGGAACATATAAGTCAGAATTCCACTCCAAGCCTGCTCGTTCATATTGAACAGGTCTAGTTTTATCTAACTTTTTGGCTAATAAATAAGTATTATAAAAATTGTACCCATTTCCAGCTTCATTTCCAAGAGACCAAATAACAATTGAAGGATGGTTTTTATCTCTTTCAATCATACGCTCAGTACGTTCCATATGTGCCTTTAACCATTTTGGGTTGTTTGCTAATGTTTTTGTTAAGTTATATCCCATTCCATGAGATTCTATATTGGCTTCATCAATTACATAAATACCATATATATCACATAGCTCATACCAATAAGGGTCGTTTGGGTAATGACATGTACGCACTGCATTTATATTGTTTTGCTTAAAAATTTGAATATCTTTAAGCATATCTTCTCTTGATATTACATGTCCTGTATTTGGGTCATGTTCATGCCTATTAACTCCTTTAAATAAAATAGGTTTACCGTTTAATAAAAACCGTCCATTTTTAACTTCAGAAGTTCTAAAACCTATTTTTTTTGAAATTACTTCTTTAACTGTTCCTTTTTTATCTTTTAGTTCAATGGTTAGCTGATATAGCTCTGGAATTTCAGCAGACCACTTTTTTACGTTTGGAATTGAGGTAGTAAAATTAAGTGTGCTAATAGTGTTTTTATCAATCTCAAATTTTTGATTTTTGGTATATAGTAGTTTATTTTCCTTTTCAATTTCAATTGTAATACTCCCTTTTTGTATCTTATTTAAGGTATTTTTAATTTCTAAATTAAGGTTGAAATCCCCTGTAGAATAGTTATTAATTAAACCTGATTTAGCAAAGTAATCGTTTATATAAACTTTGGGTCTAGCATACAAATAAACATCTCTTTCTATTCCTGAAATTCTCCAAAAATCTTGACATTCTAAGTAGCTTCCATCGCTCCAACGGTAGACTTCTAAAGCAATAGTATTTTTACCAGTTTTAATAAATTTAGTAATATTAAATTCAGCAGGTAATTTAGAGCCTTGGCTATAGCCTACTTTTTCTCCATTTATCCATATATAAAATGCAGATTTTACAGCTCCTAAATGAATAAATATTTCTTTCTCATTCCAATCTTCTGAAATTTCAAAAGTTCTTAAATAGGATCCAACAGGATTATAACCATCTGGAATATCTGGAGGGGTTAGTTCTCCTTTTTGAAAAGGATATGAAGCATTTACATAAATTGGAATTCCATAACCTTCAACTTCCCAATTAGATGGAACTTTAATAGAATCCCAAGAGGAATGATTAAAATTTATTTTATAAAAATCTTTAGGTCTTTTTTCAGCATCTCTTACCCAATTAAATTTCCAAATACCGTTTAATAGTAAATAATTGTTTGCTTTTAACTCCTCATTTTTTTTGGCTAATTCTTTTGAGTTATATGGGAAAAATGAAGCTCTAGCAGGTAGTTTGTTTATTTCAACTATTGAAGGGTTTTCAATTATCGAATCTAAAGTTTGTGCTATTGTTGAGCTATTACTATTTAAAAATAGTAAGCTAAAAATAATATTAAAAACTAAGGTTGATTTCTTCATTATAATCCTTTTTACATTAATAAATGTAAATATAACATTTATTAATATTAATTTAAAATAATTTCGACGAATGTCAATTTTTTAAGTAACACCCCAATATTATAAATTTATAATATTGGGGTGTTTTATTTTATGTTTNAGGTTCCCCATTATTTTCAATTGACAATTCAGATAATGGAGTAATAGCACTCCAAGCAGCAGCATCATAAGCATCCATTGGTGGTGCTATATTTTGTTTTGCAGATTCTATAAACGCATTAATTACAAAGAAATCCATTCCTCCATGACCTGCTCCTGTAGCTAACTCTCCATACTTCTTCCATAAAGGATGATCGTATTTCTTTAACCACTCATCTGCTTGATCCCATTGGTGTGGTCTTTTGGATTGCCCTTCTATATATATTCTATTGCCATCTACTTCCCAAAGACCATTTGATCCTTGTACTCTAAAACCTAAAGAATACGGTCTTGG
>NZ_JBHTIC010000002.1:0-545741 GCF_042676885.1 Lutibacter aestuarii | reverse complement strand
AGCGGCTGCAAATGTAAAACCTTTTTTTAAATCACCAAATAAAAATTTAGCTTTTTTTAATCTTACTTTTTCAACAAACTCTTCCAGAACCTCACCAACCCACTCCCTTGTTAGCGGCTGCAAATATACCACTCTTTTTTATTCCTATACAAACTTTTTTTAACCTTTTTTTGAGAAAAATTTAACTTCAAGTTTACTTCTCTGAAAGTATGGCTTTTAACTTCTAAAAAATTGAAACTTAATTTTCAATACTTTTACATATCTTTTCGATAATATCTATAACATGTAATATGGTATAAGAAAAACGTATTGCGCATCTGATAGTTTTCTAATATCTTTGCACTTCTAATAAAAAAATATGATTCAAATAACATTACCAGACGGTTCTAAAAGAGAATTTAAAAGAGGAAGCACTCCAATGGATGTTGCAAAATCTATAAGCGAAGGATTTGCTCGAAATGTAATTTCGGCACAATTTAATGATACTACTATTGAGACTTCAACACCGCTTAATGAGGATGGCAGTTTAATTCTTTATACATTTAATGATACTGAAGGTAAAAAAGCTTTTTGGCACTCTTCGGCTCATGTACTTGCGCAAGCTATTCAACATTTGTATCCAAATGTAAAGTTAACCATAGGACCAGCTATTGAAAATGGCTTTTATTATGATATTGATTTTGGTAATAATATAGTTTCAGAAAAAGATTTTCCAACTATTGAAAAGAAATTCTTAGAATTGGCTAGAGGAAAACATGAATTTAAGATGCGTGAAGTTAGTAAAGCTGATGCACTTTTAAAATATAAAAAAGAAGAAAATCAATATAAGGTAGAGCTAATAGAAAATTTAAATGATGGTGAGATTACTTTTTGTGATCATTCAGACTTTACTGATTTATGTCGTGGAGGACACATTCCCAATACAGGTATTATTAAAGCCGTTAAAGTAATGAGTGCTGCTGGTGCTTATTGGAGAGGAGATGAAAAAAACAATCAATTAACCAGAATTTATGGTGTTTCTTTTCCTAAACAAAAAATGCTTACAGAGTATTTAGAGTTGTTAGAAGAAGCCAAACAGCGCGATCATAGAAAATTAGGAAAAGAATTAGAACTGTTTGCCTTTTCTTCAAAAGTAGGACAAGGATTACCTCTTTGGTTGCCTAAAGGTGCTGCTCTAAGAGATCGATTAGAAAGTTTTTTAAAGAAAGCTCAGAAAAAAGCTGGGTACGAAATGGTAATGACTCCTCATATTGGTCAAAAAGAATTATACGTTACTTCTGGACATTATGAAAAATATGGAGAAGACAGTTTTCAACCTATACACACTCCAAAAGAAGGTGAAGAGTTTTTATTAAAACCTATGAACTGCCCACACCACTGTGAAATTTTTAACCATAAACCTTATTCATATAAAGAATTACCTAAAAGATTTGCCGAATTTGGTACCGTTTATAGATATGAACAAAGTGGAGAGTTACATGGATTGACTCGTGTAAGAGGGTTTACTCAAGACGATGCGCATATTTTTTGCACACCTGACCAATTAGATCAGGAGTTTAAAAATGTAATTGACCTCTCATTGTATGTATTAAACTCTTTAAGTTTTGATAATTTTACAGCGCAAGTATCTTTAAGAGATAAAGAAAATAAAGATAAATATATAGGAAGCGATGAAAATTGGGAAAAGGCTGAAAATGCCATTATAAATGCTGCCAAAGAAAAAGGATTGGATTATGTAATTGAATATGGAGAAGCTGCTTTTTATGGCCCTAAGTTAGATTTTATGGTAAAAGATGCTTTAGGTAGAAGTTGGCAGCTTGGAACTATCCAAGTAGACTACAACTTACCTGAACGATTTGATTTAACTTATAAAGGAGCCGACAACCAATTACACAGACCTGTAATGATTCACCGTGCTCCATTTGGTTCAATGGAAAGATTCATTGCTGTTCTATTAGAACACACAGGTGGAAAATTCCCATTATGGCTAACTCCAGAGCAAGTTATTATATTGCCAATCAGTGAAAAATATCAAAAATATGCTGAAAAAGTTTTAGATTTGTTAGAAAATTCCGAAATTCGCGCCCTTATAGATGACAGAAGTGAAAAAACAGGTAGAAAGATTAGAGATGCTGAGTTAAATAAAATTCCATTTATGTTGATTGTTGGTGAACAAGAAGAAAAAGATGGAATTGTTTCTGTAAGAAAACAAGGAGAAGGAGACATAGGAACATTTTCAATAAATGATTTCGTATCTTTTTTAAATAAAGAAATAAATAGTACATTACAACAATTTTAAGTTTAATTTAAAATCTAAAGTCATAGCAATAAAAAGAAAATCAGGGGGAAGAAAACCTTGGAGAGTAATTAAAGAAGATCAACATAGAATTAATGAAAAAATAACTCATGTTGACGAAGTACGTTTAGTAGGTGATAACGTAGAAATTGGTGTATATCCATTAGCTAAAGCAAAATCACTTGCTAAAGAACAAGAACTAGATTTGGTTGAAATTTCACCAAAAGCGGTACCTCCGGTTTGTAAAATAATAGACTATAAAAAATTTCTATACGAACAAAAAAAGAGAGAAAAAGCCCAAAAAGCTAAAGCATCTAAAGTTGTAGTAAAAGAAATTAGATTTGGTCCAAATACTGATGAGCACGATTTTGAATTTAAAAAGAAACATGCTTTAAAGTTTTTACAAGATGGTGCTAAGTTAAAAGCATTTGTGTTTTTTAAAGGAAGATCTATTATTTATAAAGATCAAGGACATATTTTACTTTTAAGATTAGCTACAGAACTTGAAGAATACGGAAAAGTTGAGCAAATGCCTAAATTAGAAGGTAAACGTATGATTATGTACATTGCTCCAAAAAAGAAATAATACTTCGATTGTTTAAAATAATCAAATTAAAGATTACTTTTGCACTCGAAAAAATATTAAGCAAGATAAAAAAGTAGAAGAAAGATGCCTAAAATGAAAACAAAATCTAGTGCTAAGAAGCGTTTTAAGCTTACTGGTTCTGGAAAAATTAAAAGAAAACACGCTTTCAAAAGTCACATTTTGACTAAGAAAAGTAAAAAACGTAAATTAAAGTTAACTCACGCTGGTTTAGTTCATAAATCAGATGAAGCTAACATTTTACAACAGTTAACTTTAAAATAATAAAGTTACAGGGAATTTAATTATTAACCTTGGAGTAGTGCCAATACAAGTTCAAATATTAGATTTGACGCCTACTACAAAAAAACAAACGAATTATGCCAAGATCAGTAAATTCAGTTGCTTCAAGAGCTAGAAGAAAAAAGATATTGAAGCAAGCAAAAGGTTACTTTGGACGTAGAAAAAACGTTTACACAGTAGCAAAAAATGCGGTTGAAAAAGGAATGCTATATTCTTACAGAGACCGTAAAAACAAAAAAAGAACTTTCCGTGCTTTATGGATTCAACGTATTAACGCTGGAGCTCGTCAGTATGGAATGTCTTACTCACAGTTTATGGGTAAAGTAAAAGCTAATAATATTGAATTGAACCGTAAGGTACTTGCAGATTTAGCGATGAACAATCCAGAAGCTTTTAAGGCAATTGTTGATACCGTAAAATAGATTTTTTAATTTCTTGCTTATATATAAAAAACCCAATCTTTCGATTGGGTTTTTTAGTTGTTTATTTCTCAATTTCCCTTAAACTCTCCATTTTTTTATGTTCCATAAAACTAGTGATAGTTTCAAAATGTTCTTTAACACGTTTATTCCCAAACTCGAAAACCTTTTCAGCTAAACCATCTAAAAAATCTCTATCATGAGATACTAAAATTAATGTACCATCAAAATCTTTCAATGCTTTTTTAATAATATCTTTGGTTCTCATATCTAAATGATTTGTAGGTTCATCTAAAATTAGAACATTTACAGGTTCCAACAATAATTTAATCATTGCCAAACGTGTTTTCTCACCTCCCGAAAGTACTTTAACTTTTTTACTGGTATTGTCTCCACTAAACATAAAGGCGCCTAATAAATCTTTTATTTTTGTTCTAATATCTCCTACTGCTATTTGATCAATGGTTTCAAAAACCGTTAATTCTTCATCTAATAATGATGCTTGATTTTGTGCGAAATAACCAATTTTTGCATTATGTCCTACCTCTAAACTTCCTTCAAAATCTATTTCTCCCATAATTGCTTTAATCATGGTTGATTTTCCTTCTCCATTTTTTCCTACAAATGCAACTTTTTGCCCTCGTTCAATTACCAAATTAGCATTTTTAAAAACTATATGTTGGTCATAGTTTTTAGATAATTCATTTACAACAACAGGATATTGACCACTTCTTGGAGCTGGTGGAAATTTTAATCGTAAAGCCGATGAATCTACCTCATCAACTTCAACCAGTTGTAATTTCTCTAGCATTCTAACTCTGGATTGTACTTGATTAGTTTTTGAATAAGTCCCTTTAAAACGTTCAATAAATTCCATATTTTCAGCAATCATTTTTTGCTGTTCATCATAGGCTTTTTGCTGATGTTCTCTTCTATCTTTTCGCAATTCTAAATAATGGGTATAATTGGCTTTATAATCATAAATTCGCCCCATTGTTACCTCAATAGTTCTATTGGTAATATTATCTACAAAAGCTCTATCGTGTGAAATTACAATGACTGCTTTGGCTGAATTGATTAAGAAATCTTCCAACCATTGCACACTTTCAATGTCGATATGATTGGTGGGTTCATCTAATAAAATTAAATCTGGTTTTTGTAATAAAATTTTAGCCAATTCAATTCTCATTCTCCATCCTCCTGAAAATTCGGAAGTAGCACGAGTAAAGTCTTTACGCTCAAACCCTAATCCCTTTAATACTTTTTCAACTTCGGCTTCATAGTTAATTTCTTCAATAGCATAAAATTTTTCACTTAATTCAGAAACGCGCTCAATCAAAGTCATGTATTCATCACTTTCATAATCTGTTCTAACGGTTAAAGTTTCATTAATTTTATCTATTTCACTCTTCATTTCAAATATTTCAGCAAATGCTTTGGAAGTTTCTTCAAAAACTGTAGCCTCATCTTTTGTCAATAAATGTTGTGGTAAATATGCTATTTTTGTTTCTTTTGGCGCTGAAATATTTCCAGTACTTGGCTTATTTACACCTGCAATTATTTTTAATAGGGTAGATTTTCCAGCCCCATTTTTCCCCATCAAAGCAATTTTATCATTTTCATTTATTGAAAATGATACGTTACTAAATAATGTGGTTCCTCCAAACTGTACTGAAATATCGTTAACTGTAATCATTTTACTAAATTATTTTTGAAAGGCGCAAATATACATGGTTTGATTAACTTATTAATGATGAAATTTTTTGATTTTGACACAAAAAAAGCAAGAATAAAAATATTCTTGCTTTAAATGTTTTGAGAAACAAAAAAATTAAAGTACTTCTCCTAACTCTTTTAACTTTTCTGTATTTTCAGCAAGTTTCAATTCTTCAATAATTTTGTGAATATCACCGTTAATTACATTTTGTAAATCGTATAAGGTTAGCCCAATTCTATGTTCAGTTACACGACCTTGCGGATAGTTGTATGTTCTAATTTTTGCTGAACGATCTCCACTAGCCACCAAAGAATTTCTTTTAGCAGAATCTTCAGCTAATTTTTTCTCCAATTCTTGTTCATATAAACGAGAACGAAGTACTTTCATCGCTTTGTCTTTATTTTTATGTTGCGATTTTTGATCTTGACATTGCGCTACCAATCCAGTAGGAATATGAGTTAAACGAACTGCAGAATAAGTCGTATTTACAGATTGCCCCCCTGGACCTGAAGCACAGAAATAATCTACCCGAATATCACTAGGTTTTAGCTCCACATCAAACTCTTCAGCTTCTGGCAATACCATTACTGTAGCAGCTGAAGTATGAACACGTCCTTGAGTTTCGGTTTGTGGCACACGTTGCACACGATGAACACCAGATTCAAACTTCATATCACCGTAAACATCAGTTCCTGAAACACTAAAAATAATTTCTTTAAATCCTCCAGAAGTTCCTTCACTAATATCTTCAACTTCTGTTCTCCAACCTTTATCTGAACAGTATTTTGTATACATTCTATACAAATCACCTGCAAAAATACTTGCCTCATCACCTCCAGTACCAGCTCTAATTTCAACAATGACATTTTTAGCATCTTCAGGGTCTTTTGGAATAAGCATAAATTTTATTTTTTCCTCTAACTGAGGAATTTTTTCGTTAGCCTCTTCCAATTCCATTTTAGCCATCTCTGTCATCTCTTCGTCTGATCCATCGGCTATAATTTCTTTTGCTTCTTCAATATTACTTAACAACCGTTCGTATTCGTTAATAACATCTATTACCGTACTTAAATCTTTGTATTCTTTATTGATGGCGATATAACGTTTTTGATCCGAAATAATATCTGGCTGGATAATTAAATCGGAAACTTCATCAAATCGTTGTTTTACTATTCTTAACTTATCTAACATGTATTTTTTTAATTGGAATGCAAATTTACAATAATTTCTTGAGAATTATCAATTCAATATTTGTACCTTTATCAAATTAGTATTAAACTATCTATGAAAAAGATTCGGTTATTTTTGAAATATTATCAATCAATAGCTATAATCCCAAGTATTGCAACACTGTTTTTTAGTTTTCAAATAAAAAGTTTGGGAATTAGCTTTTTAATTGCTGCGGTATTTTCAAAATTGTTTATTTTAATCATGATTTGGTTTCTTGAATGGATGAACAATCGGAAAAAAGAAAACTTATATTTTTATTTTAATAGTGGAATAACTCAAATTCAATTATACACTAGTACTTTTTTAATAGATACTATTATTTTATTTATATTTACATTTATAGTTTTATGGATTTTTTAGAAATTGATAGTGTAGAAATATCATTTAAGAATAAACCAATTTTAAATGGAATTTACTTAAAAGCTGAACAAGGAACTGTTACTGGAATTTTAGGGAATAATGGTTGTGGTAAAAGCACATTGCTTCGAATTATTTTTGGAGAATTACAACCTTCTTTTAAATCTTTAAGAATAAATGGAAAACGATTTTCTAAACCTTTTTTAACCTCTAATGAAGTAAAATACTTGCCTCAGTTTCATTTTATCCCTAAATCAATGACAGTCCAGAATGCATTTTATCATTCTAATATTGATATAAATAACTTTTACACACTTTTCCCTGAACTTATTAACTTAAAAAATCAGAAATTCAAATTACTTTCAGGTGGAGAAAAAAGAATCATTGAAACCTTTTTAATATTAAAATCAAATGCAAAATTTATTTTGCTCGATGAGCCTTTTTCACATATAGCTCCAGTGTATATTAATCGTATTATAAATTTAATACATAAAGAAAAACAACATAAAGCGATTATTGTTACCGATCATATGCATAAATATATTATTGATATAACTGATACATTATATTTATTAAAAGATGGTTGGTCTAAAGAAATCAAAAACTTAAGTGATTTAGAATTATATAGGTATCTGAATTTTTAATACTCAAAAACTCCATATTCACTTTTAATGGTCAACTTTTTAGTTTCAGAAGCTTCTACCCTACCTATAATTTGAGCATTTACATTAAAACTTTTAGAAATAGCTATTAAATCATCTGCTATTTCAGGCGAAACATACAATTCCATACGGTGTCCACAGTTAAATACTTGATACATTTCTTTCCAATCCGTTTTACTTTGCTCTTGAATTAATTTAAAAAGCGGCGGTATCGGAAACATGTTGTTTTTAATAATATGTAAATTGTCAACAAAATGAAGAATTTTTGTTTGTGCTCCACCACTACAATGCACCATTCCATGAATATCTTTTGAAGTATATTTTTCCAATATTTTTTTTATGATTGGTGCATAAGTTCTTGTTGGGGAAAGAACTAATTTTCCTGCATCAATTGGAGCGTTTTCTACAGAATCAGTTAATTTCATTTCTCCTGAATACACTAAATCTTCAGGAACTGCTGTATCAAAACTTTCTGGGTATTTTTTTGCTAAATACTTATTAAAAACATCGTGACGAGCTGAAGTTAATCCGTTAGACCCCATTCCTCCATTATATCCATTTTCATAAGTTGCTTGACCAAAAGATTCTAAACCAACAATTACATCACCCGGTTTAATATTTGCATTATCGATAACATCCGTTCTTTTCATACGGGCAGTTACGGTAGAATCTACAATTATAGTTCTCACCAAATCTCCAACATCAGCTGTTTCACCTCCAGTTGAATGAATTTCAACTCCAAATTCTTTTAAATCACTCAACAACTCTTCAGAGCCATTAATAATTGCAGAAATTACCTCTCCTGGAATTACATTTTTATTTCTCCCAATTGTAGAAGAAAGCATAATATTATTGGTAGCACCAACACATAATAAATCATCAATATTCATAATCAATGCATCTTGAGCGATGCCTTTCCATACAGAAATGTCTCCAGTTTCTTTCCAATACATATAAGCTAATGACGATTTTGTTCCTGCTCCATCTGCGTGCATTATTAAACAATAATTTTCATCTCCTGTTAAATAGTCTGGTACAATTTTACAAAATGCTTTTGGAAACAATCCTTTATCAACATTTTTTATAGCATTATGTACATCTTCTTTTGATGCTGACACTCCTCTTTGACTGTACCTTTTACTTATTTCTGAACTCATTAGTGTGTTGTTATATTGTTTTGCAAAAGTAATTTTTAATTTTCAATTAATGAAACATAAAAAAACTGAATCAACCATTTGCATTTTAATAAAAAATAAAAAATCCTGCTATTATGCAGGATTTTTGTTTTTGATTTTAAAAGTTATCTTGTAAATAGTAACTCTCTATATTTAGTTAATGGCCATAATTCATCATCAATCATCAACTCCAGTTTATCACAGTGATATCTGATTTCTTCAAAAAACGGTTTTACTTTAAAGCAATAAGCATCTGCCTTTTTTACTGCATCTTCAATATTATTTGCTTTTTTACGAGCATCAATCATAGCGTCAACTTTAGCATGTATTACTTCAATATGCTCAGATATTTTCTTTATTAATTTGATTTGTTCTCCAGCTTGTTTTTCAAAATCTTTTCCAAAAATATCCTTCAATCCCACTACATTTTCAATAAGCATATTTTGATAACGAACAGCCGTTGGAATTACATGGTTACCTGCAATATCTCCTAAAACACGAGATTCTATTTGAATACGCTTCGTATATTCTTCAATCTCAATTTCATAACGAGCTTCAACCTCTACCGGACTCATTACATTCATTTCATCAAATAAAGCAATGGTTTTTTTAGAAATTCTAGCTTTTAAAGCTTCTGGTGTGGTTTTATTATTGCTAAGCCCACGTTTTTTTGCTTCTTTTTCCCAAGCTTCACCATAACCATTACCTTCAAACAATACATTTCTTGATGCTTTAATATACTCTCTAAGTACATTAAAAATAGCTTCATCCTTCTTTAAATCTTTAGTTTCAATTAGCACATCAACTTCACCTTTAAATTCTTTTAATTGTTTGGCTACAATCGTATTTAAAACGGTCATTGGATTTGCACAGTTTGCGGTTGATCCAACTGCTCTAAATTCAAACTTATTACCAGTAAATGCAAATGGAGAAGTTCTATTTCTATCGGTATTATCTAACAATACGTCTGGAATTTTACCAACAACATTTAATTTAAGATCAGTTTTTTCTTTCGGAGAAAGTTTTCCATTAGTTACGCCTTCTAATTCAGCTAAAACTTTTGTTAATTGTTCTCCTATAAAAACTGAAATAATTGCTGGTGGAGCCTCATTTGCTCCTAATCTATGATCATTACTAGACGAAGCAATAGCTGCTCTTAACAACTCTTCATTATCGTACACTGCCTTTATTGTGTTGATAAAGAATGTTAAAAATTGAAGATTGCTCATTGGAGTTTTACCTGGTGCTAATAAATTTATTCCAGTATTTGTTGATAATGACCAGTTATTATGCTTTCCTGAACCATTTACTCCTGCAAATGGTTTTTCATGTAGTAATACTTTTAAATTATGACGTGACGCCACTTTCCCCATAACATCCATCAATAAAGAGTTATGGTCTACTGCTAAATTAGACTCTTCATAAATTGGCGCTAATTCAAACTGATTAGGAGCTACCTCATTATGACGAGTTTTTACCGGAATACCCAAAAGCATACATTCAGTTTCTAAATCTCTCATATAATTTAAAGCTCTACTTGGAATAGACCCAAAATAATGATCGTCTAACTGCTGCCCTTTTGCAGGAGAGTGTCCTAAAAGAGTTCTTCCTGTTAAAGTAATATCTGGCCTGCTATTAGCTAACGCTTTATCAATTAAAAAGTATTCTTGCTCCCATCCTAAAGATGAAGTCACTTTTTTTACATTTTTATCAAAATATTTACAAACTGCTGTTGCAGCGTCATCTACTGCGTGCAAGGCTCTTAATAAAGGTGTTTTATAATCTAATGCCTCACCTGTGTATGATACAAATACCGTTGGAATACATAAAGTTGTTCCATAAATATATGCTGGTGATGTTGGATCCCAAGCAGTATAACCACGTGCTTCAAAGGTATTTCTAATTCCTCCATTTGGGAAACTTGAAGCATCTGGTTCTTGTTGAACTAGCTGACTTCCTCCAAATTTTTCAATTGCCATACCATCTCCAATAGTTTCAAAAAAAGCATCATGCTTTTCTGCAGTTGCTCCTGTTAATGGCTGAAACCAATGTGTGTAGTGTGTAACTCCTTTAGACAATGCCCATTCTTTCATAGAAGAAGCCACTTGGTCTGCTATTTTACGGTCAATCTTTGTCCCATGTTTTACTGCATTTATCACACCTTTAAATGCTTCCTTAGTCAAATATTGACGCATGGTGTTTTCATTAAATACATTCAATCCAAAAAGTTCTGATCTTCTAGTATCTTCAACAACTTTAATTGGTTTTCTATTTGAAGCTTCCTTTAAAGCTTGAAATCTAATTTTAGACATTTTAATTAATTTAGAATTAATACACTATTTTTAACAGTGCAAATCTAACTTAAAAATGATTTAAAAAAAAATTACCCCCTAAAAAAATAGGGGTAATGTTTAAATATTTTGGATTTTGTTAATAACCACCTCTATTTTTAGATGATTATTACTTTTAAACTACAATTTTTTAAATTTTCAAAATTAATAAAACATCTTAAAAACAAATATAGCATATAAGGCTCCTAAAATTAAACCTTCTTTCCAACCCAATTTCATTTTGGTCGGTACAAAATTAAGTGGTAAAACCAACAATGAAATAGCTAACATCCAAAAAATATCATTCGATAATAATCCACTATCTGTAATTTTTATAGGAGTAATAATTGATGTCAACCCAAGTACAGCTAGAATATTAAATACATTTGATCCTATTAAATTTCCTAAAGAAATTGCTTTTTCTTTTTTTAAGACTGCAATTACTGATGCTGCTAATTCTGGAATACTTGTTCCAATAGAGACCACAGTAACCCCAATTATTCGCTCACTAACATTAAAGTTTTCAGCCAAACCAACAGCACCATTTATTAACAATTCTGAACCAGCCCATAATCCTACTCCTCCAATTACCAAAAAAAGTACATCTTTATATAATGGTAATTCTACATCATCCTCGGGCAATTCGTCAACAACTGCAGGCTTTTGAAATTTTAATAAATAAATTAAAAATATTATCAAAAAAGAAAATAGTATAATTCCTTCATAGCGCTGTAACTCACCATCAAAAACAATAAACCCATATAATAATAAAGAAGCTATCATCATTACCGGCCAATCTGTTTTATAAAAACTCTTTTCTACACTTATTGTAGAAAGTATAATGGTAATTGCTAACACCAAACCTAAATTTGCAATATTTGAGCCTATAACATTTCCAAAGGCAATATCTGCATGTCCTTCTAAAGCTGATTTTACGCTCACAATTAATTCAGGTGCAGATGTTGCAAAAGATACAACAGTCATTCCAATCACAATTTTTGGAATTTGCAAACGCAATGAAAAACCTACTGCAGATTTTAACAACCAGTTTCCTCCTAAAATTAAAAACACCAACCCAATAACAATCAAAAGTAAATTCATCAAATAATATTTTTTGCAAATATATAAGATTTTAAAAGGCTACAACAATATTAAACTAATTTGAAAAACTTAAGGTTTTGTTAAATAACTATTTTTATAGTTGCACAACTAATTTAATAGTTTATATTTGATGAAAAATATTAGTCATGGATAAACTAACTAACAAAGAAGAGGAAATAATACACGTTTTATGGAAGCTAAAAAAGGCATTTGTAAAAGAAGTTGTTGCTGAGTTACCTAAACCTAAACCACACTACAATACCGTATCAACTGTTATAAGAAAAATGGAAGACAAAGGTTTTATTAAGCATGAGACTTTTGGAAATACTCATAGGTACTACCCTGCCATTTCAAAAGAAGACTATAGAAAAAGATTCTTTTCAACAGCAATTCAAAATTATTTTGAAGATTCTTATAAAAATGTAGTTTCTTTTTTTGCTAAAGAAGAAAAAATTAGTGCTGATGAACTTAGGGAAATTATAAAAATTATTGAAAGTAAAAAATAAATATTATGGATTATTTACTTAAAGCCAGCGGATTGGTAATTTTATTATTTTTATTTTACCAACTTTTTTTAAAAAATGAAACCTTTTTTAAATCCATAAGATCCTATTTTTTAATTGGTTTACTAATTGTAATATCACTGCCATTAATTGAAGTACCTATTTACGTTGAGTATGTTGCTAATCAGTTTAACAATATAGAATTTGTTGAAACTTCTAATCAAATTGTAAAAGATCCACAAATAAATTGGATCTTCATAATTAGCAGTATATACTTAATAGGTGTACTCTTTTTTTTACTTAAGTTTTTATTTCAATTAATTTCTTTAGGCTATTTAATAGCAAAACATCCTGCTGTAAAAGAAGATAAATATTATTTTATTGAAACTTCTAAAAACATTTCACCATTTTCATTTTTCAATATTATTATTTTTAATAATGAAAAATTTACTTCTGAAGAATTAGAGCAAATAATAAACCATGAAAAAGCCCATGCCATACAATGGCACTCGCTTGATACACTGCTTGCTCATATTTTAGTAATTGTATTATGGTTCAACCCTTTTGTTTGGCTTTTTAAAAAAGCTGTAGAACAAAATTTAGAATATTTAGCAGATAAATATGCATTAGAATTAGCTGAAAATCATAAACTCTATCAATTTACCTTACTAAAAACAAGTCAGATATCCTATTGTGCTGACATTACAAATAATTTTTACAATTCATTAATTAAAAAACGAATCATTATGCTACACAAAAACCCATCCACTAATAGAAACCAATGGAAATACGCTTTATTAATTCCGTTGTTAACAGCGTTTGTATTTATATTCAATACCAAAACAATTGCTCAAGAAAAAAAACTAGTACAACTTGAAGAAGTTAACAAACTTAAAGTTGAATTAGTTATAGATAAAAATTCAAAAGAAGAGACTTTAAAAAAAGAACAAACATTTTTCGAAAAAGAGTTCAATGTTAATTTAACTTTTAAAGGAATTAAAAGAAATTCGGAAGGAGAAATTACAGCAATTAAAATTACAGCCAAATCTAAAGGAAGTCAAGCCAATTATTCCATTTCTGGAGACACTCCTATTAATCCTATTAAAATTTCTTACGATTCAGAAAACGATGATTTGCAGATTGGCAACGGAAAAATGATTCACCAAAAAGGTTATGCATATAAAATTCAAGAAAATGGTAACACCCAGATAACAAAACATAAAAATAACAAAGGAAATTATGTCGTAGTAACCTCTGACGGAGAAAATGTTAAACTACATTCTAAAGATGACAATGTAGTAGTTGAAACAGAAAAAATTGTGATTAGAAAAAAAGGGGATAAAACTTGGGTTGACAAAAATGAAAATAAAGAAATTAAGGTAGAAGTCATCAAATCTAAAGATGGTAATGAAGTTGTAAAAATCATTGAAGAGGTTAATGAAGACAATGCCAGTGAACAAATTTATATTATCGAAACTGACGATGAAAAAGGGAAAAACTATAAAGTTACTAAAAAAGAAAACTTTGTATTCATAGGTGACAATGAAAAAGAGCCTTTAATTTATATTGATGGGAAAGAAGCATCAAAAAAAGAAATGGATAAACTTGCCCCTAATAAAATTAAAAAAATTGAAGTATTAAAAGGAGAATCAGCCACAGAAAAATACGGTAAAAAAGCAAAAGATGGTGTTATTTTAATAACTACTAAGAATTAATTATTTATGAAAAAATGCTTCATACTGTTTACTTTATTTTTTATTAGTTTCATAAATTACGCTCAAACAATTTCTGGAACTATTTATAACAAAACTACAAATGAAGTCTTACCTGGAGCATCTATATATTTAAATGGAACCACTATTGGAGATGTTAGTGATTTTAATGGTTATTTTGAATTAAATTTAGCTAAAATTACTAACACTCCATTAATTATAAGCTATACAGGTTTTAAAACTATTTTAATTGCATCAAAAGACCTTTCTAAAAAACTTAAAATATATTTAGAAGAAGAAACTCAACAACTTAATGAAGTAATTATATCACCCGATAAATGGAGCAGAAAAAAAAAGTTGCAAATATTTAAAAATGAATTTTTGGGTACATCTGAAAATGCAAAATATTGTACCATTGAAAATGAAAAAGATATACAACTTATGTACAATGATGCAACCAAAACTCTTTCGGCATATTGTAACCAACCAATTATTATAAAAAATAAATTTTTAGGCTACCAAATAAACTATAATTTAACAGAATTTGAAGTCAAATTTCACACAAGCTTAAATGGCTTTAGACTTATTAAAAGTGTTTATAACGAGGGGTATAGCTTTTTTAAAAATTTACGAAAAAAAGTAACATCTAAAACAATCAAAAATAGAAAAAAAGCATATAATGGATCTTCTATCCACTTTATGAAATCTTTAGCAAATAAACGTTTAACTGAAAATAAGTTTGAAATCTATTATAAAAGTTGGCCAACGCTACCTTATAAATATTTTACACTACATACTCAAAATGGATTAACCAAAGTAAATGTTAACGTTGAAAGTTTAGACATACTTTACAACAAAACTGACCAATCTAAAATACAATTTCAATTAAAAAATGGGAGTGGTGTTTTTTATATTGATAAAAATGGTAACCATATGCCACCTAAGGCAATCTCTTGGGCTGGTAATTTATCCTTAAAAAGAATCTCTGATATGCTTCCCCTCGATTATGATTTAACAAAAAAGCAATAACCATAACAATTTAAAATTCTAAAGAGTTAAAATTATTAATAGTTACAAACTTAAAAATAATCAAATTGATCTTTTTTACTAGCTTTTATAATCAAAATTCCATTACTTTAAAAAAATACAGATAAAACCCCCTTTACTTACTTACTATTTAAAACTTAAAACACATTTTAAATTACTATTTAAAACTTATTTGTAGAATAAAAGTAACAACAACAAATCATTTTTATTATTTAATTTCAAATTGAAAGTCAAATTGATAAATTCTTATTAAAATATTTGTAACATAGGATAAAATTATCATATCTTAAAATTAGAATTAATTCAACAACTAATTTATTAACCTTTAAAACTTAAAATATGATAACAATTTTTATGGTAATTATTCAATTAATACTTAATTTAATTAGCTATCTAATTTAATAGTTCCTTTTTTAAAATTCTATTTATAACAATCGATTGTTTTTACAGAAAAGATTCCAAGTTTTGTGGAATTTTTTTTATTCTGTACTTTTACTTAATGAAAAAAGAACTTTTTAAATTTTTAGCTAAAGTTAATAAAGCAACACTTCCAAGCTTTACGAAAAAAAGATTAGATATGGCCAAAGCTAAAAAATGGCAACTTGCTATTATTGGATGGCGATATTTTGTTACAAAAAATAGTTTGTAAATAATTAAAAAATATTATATTTGCACCCTCAAAACGGCCTCGTGGCGCAACTGAATAGCGCATCTGATTACGGCTCAGAAGGTTACAGGTTTGAATCCTGTCGAGGTCACTTTTAAAGCTCTTAAAGAGTTCTAAATCCCTGCAATTTCTAAATTTGTAGGGATTTGTCGTTTTTATACAATCATTTAATTTGATGCTAAATGATCACGAATCAATTCATACCAATTTAGCATTCCTTTATCGATACAATTCCATAGATTTTTTTATCGCTTTTTCTAGGATATTTGATTTAGCCATGGCTTCGTTGAAATTTCTTCTTTTCCATTTTTAAAATTACGTAGCAAATTGTTAGTTGAATGGTTGTTGTTTTGCTATTTAGTTAAATGTAAGCATAAATTTTATGAGGTGTTGTAATGCATTTAATTAAAATATATTGGGAAAGCGTATCCTCCCCAGTATTCAGTATTTAGTCCTTTATATTTTGATGGAATAAAAGTTACTATCTCATTAAATATTCTTTCTATTTCAAATTTTAGTTCATCTGGTTTGTCTTTTATAGCTTTAATTTCAAATTTTCCATTTTTATTAATGTTGAATATTAATAAGATTTTTTGGTTTTTATAATTTTTTATAACCTTTGATTTTTTACTTTCTTTTAAAAATAGCGATGTTAATTTTGGATTTAATTTTGAGTCTATATTTATAGGTAGTTCTTTGTCTTTAAAAATGAATTTAGGTTCAGAGTCAACATCCTCCTTAAACATAAATTCACTATATTCAATTTGTCCACAATATTTTAGGACTAATTCTCGTGCTCCATAATCTTTAAGTTTATATCCTTTTTGCCAAAGTTTACAAGCTTTGCTTTTATTATTTAATCTTAATTCTGTTGCTGCTAAATTGAATAAAACATCTTTATTCAGAGAGTCAATTTTAAGTGCTTTTTCAAATAGTTCATTAGCTTTTATAATATTATTATTTTGAAATTCCTCTGAACCTAATTCAATAAGTTTGTTTATTTCACTCTCCTGTGAAAAAATAAGGTTTGATGTAATTAAAATAAGTATTAAAATCTTTTTCATAAATGTGTTACAACTTGTTACATTCTTATACCATAACATTTACCCCTATTTTTATTAAAGAATAAGTGTTTTTTATGGTGCAATTTTTGTTTGTTAAATATACTCATTTTAAGGTTTAGAATTATTCTATTTTAGTGAATCCAACAATTTTGGTTATACATTATTACTTGCTGTACTTTTATTTTTCCAGTTTTCAAATGTCATTTCAAATTTTATTTCTCCTTTTCCGTGAGTTCCAACTTTTTTCCAACCCGATTTTCTATAAAAAATTTCTGCTCTTGTGTTAGGTGCAGTTCCTAACCAAACATTTTTAGAAGTTTTATTAAAGTACCAATTTAACATCAAGTCATGCAATTGTCTTCCAATTCCTTGTTTATCATGGTTAGGGTGTACAAATAGTGCCCAAATATTATTTTCTTTTAAGTCCACTATTGAAAATCCAACAATTTGATTGTCAATTTCACACACCCAACCTTTTCCTCTTTTTGTAATAAATTCCAAACAATCAGCATCAGTTACTAATTCAGGATTTGACAGTGTATTTTCGGTTACAGAATTTCTTACTACTTGAATCTGTTTTATATCGGCTTTATTTGCTTCTCTAAAAGTCATTTTTATTTAAATTTTAATCTTCAACTATGCTTTGTATTATATTGATATAGGTTTAATCTTATGTTTGTTAATTTTCAATTTGTTTGATTTTAGTGCTTTATCTCGCATTACACTTATACAATGTAGCTACAGTTTTTTTATTTTTTCAATGGCAAAATTCAGCTGAGTATCTTTATTGTTTATAAAGTCTTCATAAGACTGACCAATTTTAAAATCGGGTATAACACCATCACCAAATTTTTCATCTGGCAATTCTTTAACATCTTGTTTAAGGTCAACAACTGAAAATGTTAATAGAAATTTTGAGTTTGGAAGTTCGTAAGTCATTGGCATATGTCCTGTATGACCGTAATATCCACCCATTGTTTCTTCCCCAATGATTATTGGATCTTCATCACTTTTCATCCAACTCGAGAAATGTGAACCTGCTGAAGCTACAAACGGGTCAATCAACAAAACGATCTCTCCTTGAAAAGCATTTGTGTTAGGCTTCCACACTTCATTAAACTTAGGAGTTTGATAGTATTTATTGTTATTGAATACAGCATGTGTTTCTTTAAAGAAATTTGTTAAATCTTCAACGTCATCATAGATGTAATATTCTTGAAAAGGGATCTCTTGAAATAATGTGTATGCTGAAATATTTTCCTGAAACGTTCTTTGTGTTAAATATGAATAAAGAAGCAATATGTTTATACCATTTCCCCCACCGTTTCCGCGAATGTCAACAATTAGGTTTTTTACTTCTTGGTTTTTAATTGTTACGAATACAGAATCTAAAAAAGCAGCATATTTTTTATGTCCTTCCGTTTCTAATTCGCCCATTGCAAAGGATTTAACAGTTAAAAATCCTGTTTTTACACTATCTATAAATTTATAGGAGTATTCTTTATTGTTCTGAACTTCTAATTTTTTAGAGTGCCTGTTATTAAAATTTTCATAAAAGTCGGAATAGGTAGTGCTTTTAACTTTTATCTTTTCGATTTCGTTGGAGTTATATTGTTTGTATTCAATAGTGTATTCTTCTTGTTTTCCTAATGCAAAGTAAATGTATGACGGTAAATAATCTGTTTCAACCCACTTGTATTTCCCCGATTTATTATAACCGTCTGTACTTCTGTATTTTGAAACTTGTCCTAAAAAACTTTTTGCCTTTATGTTGTTAACAGAGATTATTTCGCTTCCAAGAGGAATGTTTTCGTATGCGAGATTTGTAAATAACTTTCCGTCAATATATTTTAAAGGAATTGGAAAAAATATTTTCTCTTTGCTTAAACTATCAAATAGCGAATTTGAGAAATCGAGATGGTTGTGACAACTGCCTGTATAGTCAATTACATTCCATAATAGATTATAAAATTCTCTGTATGATAAACTGTCTGTTATTTTTGCCTTATTTTCTTTAAAAACACTGTCAATTTGGTGCTTTGAGCGATACTTGTAAAGCCCGGCATTTGCTTTTTGATAAATGGCTTCAAATGTGTTAAAGTCTTTAAGTATTTCTTGTTTTGATAAGGATTTATTCTCTTTTAAGTTTTGATTTTTATTTCCGTTTTTACAAGAAATCAATAAAATTAAACTTGATAGAATGGTAAGCTTTATAATAATTTTCATTGCTTTGTTTGTTAAAATTGTAGTTAACTTTTTATATACTTATAGCATATACGTTTATTCTTTTAACTTAAAATAAATGTACTTTTTATGTTTATGCTTTGATGTTGCAATTTTTGGGTTGTTAAATTTAGCTATTTTACAATTAAGAGCCAATTTATTTTATAAGACTAAGCACTTTTGGTTATATCTTGGTGGTTAATTATTTATTCAAAATCCAAACAATCATATTTTTAAACTTCAAAAGAGTAATAAATAACATTTGAATTAAAAGATTCCTATAAATTAGCTTTTCACCATGACAATGTTTAGTGTCAAACTCAAAATAAGTACGGGTTTACCATTCCGTTAATATTTATTAAATTTAGATGTTTAAATCACTCCATTAACCAAATATATAAATTGTAATTAATAGTTTTCAATCTTGAATAAATGTTACATAAATTTAAATATCAGGTATAAAAAAACAGAAATACTCCCTGTTTGCTTTTTTCACCATTTAACATAGAGTGATAACCATTTATATCATTTTTAAAAACTTTGTGTTTCTTGCATAAATAACAACTTACATCTATGGTTGTTTTGGAAACATCTATTCCTACACTTTCTTGATAATTTTTCATACTTATTTATTAAAATTATGTCGCATAAACTATTTCTTTTAATGGGTTCTGATAACCTAGTATTCCAATTGGTTCTAAGAAAAGAGAACTAGTACGTCTAATTAGCCTATTATCTTAAAGACTGTTTTAGTTCTCCTCTTTTCTTCTCTAATTTAATGAATGCTAAATAAAGAAGACCATTGGCAACAATAATGAATGACTTTAAAACTGAAAACTAAAATTTAGATTAGATGCATTTTTGATGTATATTTACATCAAAATAAAAATTATGGCAAGACAAAGTATTTCATTTACTGAACCAAATGATGATTGGTTAAAAGCTCAAATTGAAAGTAAAGAATATTCAAGTAAAAGTGAATTAGTTAATGATTTGATTAGACAAGCAAGGCAACAACAAGCTCAAATAGATTGGATTAGCTCTAAACTGGAAAGAGCTGAAAAAAGTGGATTCACTTCTGATTCTAAAAAGCAAATTTTAGTTCAATCAAAATCTTTATTGAATGGCTAATTATAGGCTGAGTAATACAGCAAAAAAGATTTAATAAGAATTCATCATTACAGAATAAGAACATTTGGAGAAACACAAGCAGATGACTATTTTAATTTCTTTTTTGAATATTTTGATAGGATTTCAAAAAGTCCGTATTCATTTGAATCAGTTGATTATATTAGAATAGGATATAGAAAATGTGTTTGTGGTTCAGATTCAATTTATTTTAAGATAAATGAGAATGATAAAGTTGTTGAGATTATAGCAATAATTAGACGTCAAGATTTGAAAAATCTGTTATAAAAATTATAGTTGCCAACACCACACAAAAAAAACTTCATTCACTAAATTAAAATATTTCTAAACCTTAAAATGAGTATATTTAACAAGCAAAAAATTACAAAAACCAAATCACAACTTTGGTTCTACTAAACCATAGCCAATTAAGAAAATGAACATAGAACTTCTTTTTAAAAAATTAGAACAATCATATTCTTCTCTTACCAAAGAATGTCAAAATGAATTCATTAAAAATTGTGAGATTAAAACTTTTAGAAAAGGAGAAGTTGTCGTACGAGAAGGTCAGTATTCTAAAAAGGCTTATTTAATTATAAATGGTTGTGCAAGAGCATACTATTTAAAAGATGGGAAAGACATATCAGACTGGTTCACTTTTGAAAATCAATTTATGGCTTCCATAGTAAGTTTTTTTAGCAAAGCACCTAGTCCTCATTATGTAGAGTTTGTAGAAGATTCAATGGCTCTTGAGTTTTCACAAGATACAGTTGAGAATCTCTCAAATAAGTATCATGATTTTGAACGGTTTATTAGTAAAGTTGTTACTGAAACTATGTTAGGTCTTTGTGAAAGATTGCATACCATCCAATTTTCTAAAGCAGAAGAAAGATATCAAAGCTTAATAAGTCTTTACCCTGACATTACACAAAGAATAGCTCTAACACATATTGCTTCATATTTAGGCATTACACTTGAAACGCTAAGCAGAATTCGCAACTCTAAAGTTCGAATTTGATTTATATCAAATGAAGATACTTCCATTAATCTGATCTTTGTATTAAAAGTTAAACAAATGGAAGAAAAAAAAACTATCAATAAATCAATTTGGGGAAAATGGTGGACATCTTTTAGAAAATGGTTCTACCCTGCTTGGCTTGTTTACGAAACAACCATTCGTTTCTACGAATATTCTTTATCTACCTATCAATATTTTTTGCTACAAGAACAATATTTTGGTTCAGAAATATCCCAATTAATAGCAATACTGGCTAGTAGTCTAACATTTGCTATATGCTTCTTTTTTTTGACAGTCCCAGCTTCCTTTGCGTTGTTTAAATATTTTAACACAAAAAAATTAGCACCTAATTTATTAATAGAACAAAAAGTAAAAACCTATTTCTAAACATATGAAAAAGATATTGGTTATTAATGGACATCCTGATAAAGAAAGTTACAATTATGCACTATCTAATTCTTACATTAAAGGTGCTTTAACCACTAAAGCAACAGTTAAAACAATAAATATCCAAGAGCTAAACTTTAATCTAAATTTAGAGTTCGGATATAGAAAAAGAACTGAATTAGAACCCGACCTTAAGGAAGCTCAGGAAAAATTAAAATGGGCAAACCATATTGTTTGGGTTTATCCCATTTGGTGGGGCTCGGTACCAGCTATTATGAAAGGTTTTTTAGACAGGGTATTACTTCCTGGATTTGCGTTTCAAAAACGACAAAATTCGCTTTGGTGGGATAAGCTATTTATTTCTAAAACATCAAGAATAATTTGCACACTAGACCAGCCAAGTTGGTACTATAAGTGGTTTTATGGAAATCCCAGTCACAACGCTATGAAAAAGTTAACATTAAAATTCATTGGAGTTAAGTCTGTTAAAATAACAACTATAGGTCCTATTAGACTCTCAAAAGATAAATTCCGGACAAAATGGCTAAAAAAGGTTGAAAAACTAGGAGAAAAGAACGCATAAAATAAAAACTAGGAGGTTTTGGTTATTAAAATAACATCATAAAATGAAAAACATATCAATTATTGGAGGAGGAATTGGTGGGTTAACCACAGCACTGTGCTTTGAAAAATTAGGCATAGAATATACTCTTTATGAAAAAGTAAATAAATTAAAAACAGTTGGGGCAGGAATATGGCTTTCACCAAACGCACTACAAGTTCTAGAATGGATTAACCCCAGCCTATTGCATAGCATACAACGTTCGGGAAATTCATTTAATAAAATTTTATTAACAAACCACAAACTACAGCCTATCCGAGACTCAAGTCAAGACTTTGTAAAAGATATGTTCGGCTACACCACATTAGCCATACATCGAGGGGTGTTACAGAAAATACTCTATTCCTTTATTAATAATAAAGCAAATATACAATTGAACAAGGGATTTGAATCGTATTTCCAAAACAGTGACCACTCATATACAATTAATTTTCACGATCAATCTACTCAGATAACCAATGTGATAATAGGTGCAGATGGAATTAACTCCAAGGTGAGACAACAAATATTTCCTAAAAGTAAACTTCGATATTCCGGACAAACCTGTTGGCGTGGAGTAGCTGACTTTGAGCTTGATAATAATCTGGTCTCTGCCGGATTTACACTTTGGGGCAAAAAACTTCAGTTTGGCGTTTCCAAACTGGAAAATGGAAAAACCTACTGGTTTGCCGTAATGCTAAGTGAACCCAATCTACAAGAGAATAGAGAAACTGTTAAAACTAAACTAATTGAATTGTTTTCTCAGCACCATCCTATTGTAACCACGTTAATACAAAACACTTCCGCCAACAAAATAATACGAGGCGATTTATCAGACCTAGAATGGATGAACAAATGGCATACCAACACCATTTGCTTAATTGGAGATGCTGCACATGCCATGACACCAGATTTAGGACAAGGTGGTGCACAGGCAATGGAAGATGCATTTTACCTATCCAATCTCATCCATCAATCAAACGCCTTTGATGTTGCATTCAACAATTTTTACAACCTTAGAAAAACGAAAGTAAAAAAGCTTGTGGAGCAATCACGATTAACCTCCAAAATGGCCATTACCAATAAACCATTGGAGTTACTTAGAAATATCATTTTGAAATATTCACCAGAAAAGGTTTTACAGAAACAAATGATAGAAACCTATACTATTGATAAAACTATATGTGGAGTATGAAAATAAGCAACGGAAGAGTTTTAATTTTTTTGGGTGTGGTACATTCTTTATTAGGTACATCACCCTATGTATTTGGCAAACAGTTTACAGGGTTTGCCCATAAATTCTATTTTAGAATAAGTGAAGGGCTCTATGAGCTTCCAATACTAAACAGTCAAATGAATTATGAAAACTTTTTCGCATTTTGGTTTTGTTATTTTGGACTATTACTTATTCCTTTAGGTTTTTTGGTTGAAGAAATAAAACAAAATTCACTCACCTAACCTCATAATAAAGATGACAACAAAAGACAGAAAAACAGATATTATTTTAGGAAGCCTTTTTTTAATCCTCACAGTGGGTTTCATTGTGTTGGCAATGACTAATAAGCTATTTTTTGATTGGGTTTTTGAACGCCACCATAATCAATGGAGTTGGTATTTAAGACCATTGTTTTTAGTTCCGTTCTGCTATTTTGCTTTTAGAAAAAAGTTTTCTGGTATGATGATTTCAATCTTCGCCCTGTTTACCAGTATGTTTTGGTTTCCAAAACCCGAAATTGTAAGTAAAAGCGTAGTAGAATTTTTAGAATTTGAGAAAGAATACCTTTACGGGCAATGGAATACGGAAAAAATATTGCTAACCTTAACCATTCCAATTTCATTTATAACACTAGGGCTAGCCTTTTGGAAGCGCAGCTTAGTGCTTGGAGTAGCTGTAATCGGTTTAATGGCTACAGGGAAAATGGTATGGAGTATTGAAAATGCAGGTGAATCTGGAAAATCAATTTTAATTCCCGCAATTGCTGGACTATTCATTTGTTGTGGCATTATATACTACGGATTTAAAAGATTAACAAAAAAATAACTATGAATTATTTTAAACCTTTTTTACTACTCGCCATTTTAGTATTACCCTATTTGGCTCAAGGACAACAAGCACTAGATACATTGGTTACACAATCTAATAAAAACAAGCTAAAAATAAAAGAAATTATACTTCCTGCTTCAATAATTTTGGTCGGGTCAGCCCTATCGGGCAGCCGACTTGAAAAAAAGCTTAAAAACAGCCTCCACGATGGTACCGTAAGAGAAATTGATTTTACGCTCCCCATAGATGATATAATTCAATATGTACCCATCGTAGAGTTGTACACCGCAGATTTACTCAAAATAAAATCTAAAAATCATTGGTTTGATCAAACCAAATACTTAGCTATTGCTAATATAATTACTGCAAGCCTTACACATACTGGAAAAAGATTATTCAATAAACAACGCCCTGATGGGTCTAATCATGCTTTCCCTTCAGGGCACACCTCCTTCTCTTTTACAAATGCTAGTGTTTTGTATGAGGAATTTAAAGACACAGCTACAATATTTGCATATAGTGGTTATGCCCTTACATCTTTGGTTGGCAGTCTTCGTGTTGTAAACAACAAACATTGGATATCAGATGTATTGGTAGGAGCTGGTTTGGGAATTTTAGTTACAAAATTAGTTTATCACTTCGAACCTTTAAAAAACTGGAATCCCTTTAAAAAGTATGATAATATTATACTTATTCCCAACATTAATACACAACAAATTGGAATGTACTTTAAAGTTAAATTTTAACCATAATTCTCATGAAAACAAAAATTAAAATCATAGGCATAATTCTTATCCTTGTCCTAAGTTTAGGATTACTTTACCTTTTTACATATGTGCCGAAACTATCCGGCAGACATGGAGTGGTAGAAGCAAAATTGTATTTAGGTAAAGCTAACAAACAGCCCTTGTTTGTGGGTTTTGGAGGTGGAGATGGAGGTAACGATTGGTCAAGAAGCTATTTAAAGAGTAAACGCGATAGTTTAAATCAAAAAGGCTATGCCGTTTTGGCCATTGGCTATTTTAAGACAAATGGAACTCCAAAATATTTGGACAGAATTTCACTTGACGCAATAAGAGATACTATTTTATCAATTGCAAAACATTCAAAAATTGATGAGACAAAAATAATTTTGTTCGGTGGCTCCCGTGGAGGCGAGTTGGTTTTAAATTTAGCTAGTAGATATAACGAATTTAAAGGTGTAATAGCAGCATCTACTTCTCATGTTAGTTTTCCGGCCTTAACATTATATGCAAACACATCTTCTTGGACATATAAAAGCAAAGAAATTCCATATGTGCCTGCTCCATTGAAAACAATTTCACCAGCAATTAAAGGCGATTTATATACTGCTTATAGTATGATGCTAGAAGATAAACAAGCAGTAAAAAGAGCGGAAATAGCAGTCGAAAATATTAATGGGCCTATTTTGATTATATCAGGAAAGGATGATGACCAATGGCCAGCTACAGAAATGTCACAAAAAATAATAGAAAGATTAAATGCTAATAATTTCAAACACTATAAAAAACACGTTATATTAAATGGAGGACATATTGAACCATTAAAACAATTTAATTTAGTGTACAAATTTTTAGATAAACATATGAAAGTAGACAACGTAAGTCATTAATCATTGTACTTTCCTTAAATAGGTTGATTAAAATTCAATAATTTAAATAGCACTTCAATAAAATAAATGATATTATTAAAAGTTAAATTATTATCGATGCTAATTGAGGTGTAAACTATGGAGATTATGTAAAATTCATCAATTTATTTGAATTTGTATTCAGTAAATTGAGAAATGAATTATCAGAGCAAAAGTTCAAAAAACAATTTGAGAATTTAACAGAAAGTGAAAAAAAATAATAGAAAAAGAATATTCATTTGAGATTAAAGAGAATACTCCTGAATAAAAAATACATTACCCAACACCTTATATAATTTATGCTTACATTTGAACTAATATAAACGACTAACATTCAACAAGCGATTAGCTACGTCCGAAAAATCTCCGATTTTCCAGTTACACAATCATATAAAATCCGTTCTCTAAAAAAATCTCAACTGTACTTTCTTGAAATAGATTGACTAAAAATTAGACAACTTAAACTATTTCCTTTAAAGGGTTCAACCTGGTATTCCAATTAGTTCTATAAACAAATAAGACCGTTAGTAATAATTTAAAAAAATTAAAATAAAATATTTTAGTATTTTTAAATGCATGAAATACTTTTCTATAAATCTATATATAAAAATGCTAAATTGTGCTATAGAGGAAGGCATGTCGATAGAAGATTTTATGGATTTATCAAAACCAATTAACGCTGTAGATCATTTGCAAGTAGTTTCAGCAGAAGAATTCTTATCCTTACATGAATTACTTGCTGATAAGCTTGGACGCGGTTTTGCGGTAAGAGTAGGCCAAAAAATGATAATCGAAGATTATGGCGTTTTAGGACTTTCTTGGCGAACTTGTTCTAGATTAGGTGAAATTTTCGAACGTAGCGAACGCTACTTTAAACTATTGTCTAATACATTTTTATGGCAAATCCAAAAAGTAGGAAATGTTTCTCATATTATCCTCAATAGGGAAGCTCATAGAAGAGGCATGGAATTATCAACTGAGGCTAGTTTATCTGCAACAGTGGTGGTTTTACAAGCCATGTCTGAAAAAGAGATTTCCCCTATTCAGGTAAGCTTCAAACATAAAAAACCAAAAGATCTTACTAGTCATAAAAAAGCTTTTAATTGTTCTATCTTATTTGAGCAATCACAGTACTCCATAAGCTATAAAACAGAAGATCTAAGGCTACGAACAGCTAAAGCAGATGCTAGTATCCATAGCTATTTACTTCAACAAGTTGATGAGAAAACTAAAGGTATAAAAATTCCTGGTAATAAGTTTGTTCATGATGTAGAAACACTAATAAAAGATGCCCTTCCAACTGGTATTCCAAGTATACATTACATTAGTGACCTTACAGCAATGAGTAATCGAACACTTACTCGAAGACTTTCTGAAGCTGGAGTTAGCTATCGTGATTTAGTTAAAAAAACTCAAGAAAAAATAGCAAAAGAAATGCTACACAAAAATACTGAGAGTATAGGCGAAATTGCATTCTTAACAGGTTTTTCTGAGCAAAGTGCTTTTAATCGTGCCTTTAAAAAATGGACTGAACTTACCCCTTCAGAATTCAGAAAAAAAATCTAAAATTACTTTTGGCGTAAAATGTCAAAAGTTTGTCTTTAAGAGTCAAAAAATTCTTTTGATCACTTCGCACCTTTGTGTTATCAATTTAACCACTCAAGTAAAGATAACCAAATCACTTACTTTATTTTTTTAGGTATGATAATCATTAAATAGAAATGTTACCAAAACCTTAATTCAAACAGAATCAAATTACAAAACTTATAAAACAAAAAATCATGAAATATTTAAGAGCTATTAGTATTGGCATTATTATCTGGATTCTAGGAGTAAGTGTATTTACACTCTCATCAAATATCTTCATTTTAGAAAATGCAGAACAACAAGCAAATATGCTGCTTTTTATCTCAGTAATACCATTAGTATGGTTTGGAGCAAAACAATATTACAAAAAAGAAACAAACACTCATGGATATTGGGTAGGACAAACTTTCTTTTTAACCGCAACAGTTTTAGATGCTTTAATTACTGTTCCTGTTTTTATTATTCCAAATGGGGGTTCCTATCATCAATTTTTCACAGATGTAGGCTTTTGGTTTATAGGCTTAGAATTTCTAGCCATAACAGTACTGTATTGGTATATCAAAGCAGGAATTAATAAACAAAATCAAACTATATAAAACGTAAATATTATGAAACAAAACATTTTAGTTATAGGAGGAAATGGAAAAACTGGTAGCCGAGTTGCAGAAAATTTAAAACAATCTGGGCACAACGTACGCGTTGTGGGTAGAAAAACAAATCCAAATTTTAATTGGGAAGATATAGACACCTATAGCTCAGCTTTGAAAAATATGGATAGAGCCTACATCGTATATTATCCAGATTTGGCTATGCCAGGTTCAAGAGATGCCATAACAATACTCACAGAAAAAGCTTTAGAGGCAGGATTAGAAAAAGTGGTATTACTCTCTGGTAAAGGAGAAACAGAAGCAGAAGCTTGTGAGGATATCGTCGCCAATTCCGGCCTCAATTACACTTTGGTAAGAGCATCCTGGTTTAATCAAAATTTTAGTGAAGGTGCCTTTTTAGAATTCGTCCTAAATGGTGTTGTTGCACTACCCAGATCAGAGGTTAAAATTCCGTTTGTTGATACTGATGATATCGCTGACGTCGTTTCCAAAGTGATAGTCGATGATGCATATAATGGACAAACCATAACGGTTACAGGACCACAAAAAAGAACCTTTAAGGAGGTAGTAAGCATTATGTCTGAAGCCATTGATAAACACATTCAATTTGTGCCTATTTCTATTGATGAGTTTAAAGAAGGTATGCGAAAAGCTGGCTTGCCGGACTCTTATATTTGGCTCTTTGGTTATTTATTTAAAGAAGTATTAGGCAATCCAGACAACCAAGAAGTTTCCAATGATGTTGCCGAAGTATTGGGTAGGCCTGCAAAAGACTTTGAAACCTTTGCTAAGGAAACTGCGGCAACTGGAATTTGGAGTTAGATTTAAAAATAATTGAAATGAGAAAAACTTTTAAAATAATAACAACTGCCCTACTTGTTTTATGTAGCGCAATTGTATCTGCTCAAAACAATAATGAGCAAATCAACATCCATCACATAACAACTAAAATCGATAGTCTTTTAAGTAATTATAATGAGAATGAACCAGGCGCTGCCATTGGGCTTGTAAAAAACAATCAATTGATATATGAAAAGTACTTTGGATTGGCCAATCTTGATTATGAGATACCGATTCACAAAGAGACTTCTTTTCATGTGGCTTCAGTTTCTAAACAGTTTACCGCATTTGCCATTCTCTTACTGGAAGATGAAGGAAAACTTTCTTTAGAAGATGATATTAGAATCTACCTTCCTGAGATGCATAAATTTGAACCTAAAATAACCATTAGTCATTTACTAAATCACACAAGTGGATTAAAAGATAAGTATAACCTATTACGCCTCTCAGGTTGGACATTAGATGATGTGATTACCAATGAACAAGTATTGAATATTATTTTTAATCAAAAGACCTTAAATTTCAAACCCAACGAAAAACATATGTATAGCAATGCAAACTATGCATTGTTAGCAGAAATTGTAGCTAGAGTATCGAAGATGTCTTTTGTAGAGTTTACTCATAAGCGCATTTTTGAACCCCTACAGATGTATGATTCTAAATTTGTAGATAAAGAAGGACAGGTTATTAAAAATAAAAGTCTTTCCTATTTCAAAGTTGATTCAATTTACGTAGAAGATCTATTTAATAACTTCAGTGTTGGTGCTACCAATCTCAATACAACAATTACAGATTTGAGTAAATGGGCCATTAATTATGACACAAAAAAAGTGGGTAACGAAGTTATCTTTAATAAAATTCAAACCTTACAGTATTTGAATAATGGAGAAACCTATGGCTATGCAAATGGTTTGTTTATTAATACGTATAAAGGGTTTAAACGTATAGAACATAGTGGTCAAGACGCAAGTTATCAGGCCTATTTGGCAACTTTTCCAGAATTAAATTTTAGTCTAGTTTTTGCAAACACAAATGGTGAAATCAATGGTGCTAGAATGGTGTATGACATCATGGATATTTGTTTAGAACAATATACTACCCATAAAACGGACAAAAAGCCAACAGTTAAAAAGTTGCCACATCAAAAACCAATATCAAAAACACCTGCGGAGTTAATGCGTTATGAGGGTCATTATTGGGATGAAGGCGACCAATATTCTAGAAAAATAAAAGTAGAAAATGACACCTTACGTTTCATTACAAAAAATGGCAATACCGCTTTAGTACCCGTTGGCGAACATACTTTTGAAATGAATATTGATAGCTATGTTGGTATCTCTTTTACAAATAACCAGATGATAATTACACTGGATGATGGCTCTCAGATTTATTCGGAAAAATATCATCCTACACATTACAATGCAACTACACTTCAAGAATTCATAGGAAGGTATTACAGTTCTGAATTAAATGTGTATTACTCGTTTTATGTTAAAGAAGATCTGTTAGTGGCAAAACACACAAGACTGGGTGATTTTAAATTAAAAGCTATTAAAAAGGACTATTTCCTCGGTAATAAAGGTTCGTTTCTGAAAGTGGTTTTCGTAAGAAACTCGGTTAATGATGTTATAGGGTTTGAGGTATCTAGCAGTAGAGCGAAAAATGTTTTGTTCTTAAAAATTAAACAATAAAAAAATGAAAAGAGTTAACATTACATTACAATTATTAGTCTTCCTTTTCTTTTCTTGTACCAAAGAAACTCAATCAAATTTAATTCTGCTAGATTCTAACATTCCAACAGATGCTCCATTAGTTTTTGGGGAAGGGATTATTTCGACTAATAACTATGAGTTTGCCATTACGTTTACGCCAGAAATGGATGAAATATATTTTACACGAAGAAAAAATGGGGAGGACAATAAAATTTATACCATGAAGTTAATTGATGGTAAGTGGTCCAACCCAGAAGCAGCATTTTTTACAGCTACTGAAGGGTGGGATTTCGAGCCTCATATTAACCCTAATGGAGATAAGTTATATTTTGGTAGTACAAGACCACTAAACGATTCAATTAAATCATCTGGATTATACCAATGGTATAGTAAGAGAGAAGCAAATGGCTGGAGTACACCAATACCGTTAGAGAAACCATTTTTAGATAAATCAATAATAATGTACTTAACGTCTACAGAAAATGGTAATTTATACTTCACTACAGGAGAAAAAGGAGACAAACCAGAAGATTGGGTTATTTATAACTCGGTTAAGGAAAACGGTCAATATAAAAGCATTAAAAGAATGGGAAAAGAAATTAATACTTCTGGAAAATGGATAGCTCATTCATACATTGCTCAAAATGAAAGCTATATGATTTATGATTTCAAGAGCGATTTAGGATTTGGTGGAAGTGATTTATACATCAGCTTTAATAAAAATGGTATTTGGTCAAAGCCTTATAACTTAGGACCAAAAATAAACACTAATCAAACTGAAATGGCTGCAAGTGTCTCACCAGATGGCAACTATTTATTTTTCCATAGAGGAGGCGAAAATAAAGGTGATATTTATTGGGTAGCCTTTAAACCCATAAAAGAAAATATATTGAAGAATATTAATAATAAATAACAATATTATGAAATAAAGCATCTATTCAGTTTAAGTAACTTGCTTACTAGCCTTGATGTAAGCTATAATCAAGAATTAATTGATTTGAAAGTGGACAGAAATCCAAATTTAACATGCTTCAAAATCCGAAATGGTTAGAAAATTCCAAAAGTTTCACTATCTTATTCTCAAGAATTGAGTGACACTTGTAATTAAACATATTGCCAATAACAGCCGTAGTTCATTACTGTAAATTCCTAATCGGAATTCATTTTCGATTTGTTCTCTTTAAGCTATGGTGAAAAAATCCTATCGAGTTCACTAATACTTATAAGAATTAGCAATAAAACCGCTTAAATTTAAAATTTAAGTGGTTTTTAAGTTTAAATAACATTTTTCTGTTTTTAAAATTTATCTATAATTTTAAATATCTTTTCGGCATAGTAATTGCTAACATTTACAAAGTTATTATTTTTAAAAATCATAAATAATATTAACTTTAAACTAACTTTATTTAAATATCCAAATTGTAATTTTAACTTATTATAATCAATAACTCTAAAAAAAATATTATGAAAAACTTAGACTGGATAAAAACTTTATTACTTGGAGCATCAATAGTAATTGCAGGACTCTTTATTGGAAACATGCACAAGACTGGAAAAAAATACGATCGCTATGTACAAGTAAAAGGTTTATCTGAACGTGAAGTTTCAGCTGATCTAGCTGTTTGGCCAATGCACATTATGTTGACAGGAAATGACTTGAAATTATTAAAAACTGAGATTGAAAAACAAAATGAAGAAGTGTATAATTTCTTTATAAAACAAGGTTTTGATGAAAGTGAACTTTCCAAAGGAATTGCAAATATAAATGATGCAAAGGCTAATATCTACAATTCTAGCTATCAAAAAAACGAATATAGATATTTAGCTAAATCGGAGTTTACAGTTAGAACAAAAGATATAAAAAAACTTCAAAAAGCATTAATAGAATCACTTGAACTTATTTCAAAAGATATTTTATTAGGATCAAAAAATAGCTGGAGACCTATTGAATATATTTTTACAGGGTTAAATGAATTAAAACCTTCTATGATTGAAGAGGCTACTAAAAATGCTCGAGAAGTTGCAGAAAAATTTGCACGTGATTCTAATTCTGAAGTGGGTGAAATCAGAGTCGCTAGACAAGGATTATTTTCTATCAATGATAGAGACCAAAACACTCCAGAAATAAAAATTGTAAGAGTTGTTTCAACTATAGATTTTCAACTTAAAGAATAAACTAAAACTTCAAAAAAATGGGATTAATTTGCCTCAAAAGTTGTATTCAGCAATTTGAATATTACAAAGCTGTTGGAGAAAAAACTTTTGAGCAACTTGAAGAATCTGATTTGTTTTGGCAGTATAATACAGAAAGTAATTCCATCGCAATTATTGTCAACCACCTGTCTGGAAATATGAAATCTCGTTGGACAGATTTTCTACATTCTGATGGTGAAAAAGAATGGAGAAATAGAGACCGAGAATTTGAAGCTGTTATAAAAACTAAAAAAGAGCTTTTAATAAAATGGGAAGAAGGCTGGAATTGTTTATTTAATGCTTTAAATAAAATAACTCCAAATAACTTCAATACCGAAATTTATATACGAAATCAATCACATACTATTATTGATGCAGTAAACAGACAATTAGCACATTATGCTTATCATATTGGACAAATTGTTTACATTGGTAAAATGATTAAATCTGACCATTGGAAAAGTTTAACTATTCCAAAAGGAAAATCATTAGAATTTAATACTCAAAAATTCTCAAAAGGAAAACATAAAGGACATTTTTCTGATGATTTAAAAAATTGATCTTGTTAAAATGAAAACTGAAACACACTTTAACCAATATTTAATTACCAATAAATTTCAGTTTAATTTTAAAGGCATTACAAATCAATTTTACACAAATAACCCTTTAAATAATAAAGAGAACACAAAAAATAAGTTTTATAATTCTTCAAAATTTGACAATCAAATAATTGATAAGATTTCTAAAAAAACAAGTCTTATTTTTTTAAAAGAAAATGAAACTCAAACCAACCTTTGCTTTATTAATAGTACAGAACTTACTAACGATTTTAAAACCACATTTACTTTAAAAGATTTGTTTCATTATATATATGCGGTATTGCATTCTTCAATATATAAAGAAAAACATAAAGATTTTTTTAAGTTAATATATCCACCAATGCCTTATCCAAAAAACATTAATACTTTTTTGGAATTAGTTGACCTTGGAAATAAATTAGTTAAACTCCATACATCAATACCTAAAAATTCTACACACTCTATGATACAAGATAACCAAACGGAGAAAAGACAGGTTTTAAAAACTCAACTAAAATCTAAAACACTTGAATTGATTAAAAAAATTAACGAAATCGAGATTTAGTTCAAAAACTTATTTTTAGTAACTTTAACTGAACTATTAATAAATCTTTAAACATTATGAATTTAGGAGCATTTTCAATAAGTCTTGCTGTTAAAAACCTCAAGGCTTCAAAAGAATTTTATGAACACCTTGGGTTTAGTGTTTTTGCTGGAGCAATTGAAAATAATTATCTGATTATGAAAAATGAGAAATCACTAATTGGCTTGTTTCAAGGAATGTTTGAAAACAACATTTTAACATTCAATCCAGGCTGGGATGAAAATGCCAATGTCTTAACAAAATATGATGATATTCGATTAATTCAACAACACCTTAAAAGTGAAAACATTCAATTAGAACGTGAAGTGGACGAAAAAACTTTAGGTCCTGGAAGCATTGTAGTCAAAGATCCTGATGGTAATACTATTTTAATTGATCAACATATTTAGTATCAAAAAGTTTTTTTTTATGGATACATACAATGAAACATTTATTACTTGGAATACTATTGCTAAATTTTATCAAGATAAGTTTATGGATTTAGATATCTACAACGATACTTATCAAATTTTAGTTGAATCTATACCTAAAAAAAAAGCTAAAGTACTTGAAATAGGTTGTGGACCAGGTAATATTAGTAAATACCTGTTAACACAAAACCCACAATTAAAATTAAAAGGTATTGATGTTTCTGAAAATATGATCCAATTAGCCAAAAAAAATAATCCGATAGCTGAATTTGAAATAATGGATGGCAGAAAAATCCATCTGCTAAAAGATTCTTTTGACACCATAGTTTGCGGCTTTTGTATTCCATATTTTTCAAATAAAGATTGTATTAAATTAATTAACGATTGTAATAATTTACTAAACAATTCAGGAATACTATACCTTAGTTTTGTAGAAGGAGACCCTAGTAATTCTGGTTTTATTTCTGGCAGTAGTGGTGCCCGAACATATTTTTATTATCATCAATTAAAATCATTAAAAAAAGTATTGAAAAATTACTCTTTCAAAATCATTGATATTTTCCATAAAAATTATAAAAAACCGAATAACATAAATGAAATACATACCATAATAATTTTAAAAAAAGTAAATTAATTCTTTAATTATTTCAGATATTTGCAGCACTATTTTTAAAAATGGACAATCAAAAGATCGCTTTAAAAACAACTTACTTAAGCATTTTAAGTAACCTTTTATTAGCTCTAATAAAAGCTGCTGCTGGTATCTTAGGAAATTCATATGCTTTAATTGCCGATGCAATAGAATCCACAACCGATATATTTTCATCATTTTTAGTGTTCTTAGGTATTAAATATGCCAACAAACCCCCTGATGAAAATCATCCATATGGCCATGGTAGAATTGAACCGCTAATCACTTTTTTAGTGGTGGGCTTTTTAATAATTTCAGCTACTGTAATTGCTTATGAAAGTATTCATCAAATACTTTCACCACAAAAAGCACCTAAACCTTGGACCTTAATTGTTTTAGGAATTATAATAATTTGGAAAGAAATTTCATACAGAATTGTACTTCACAAAAGTATTCAAACCAATAGTACTTCATTAAAAGCTGATGCTTGGCATCACCGTAGCGATGCAATAACTTCTATTACTGCTTTTATAGGCATTTCTATAGCATTAATTTTTGGGGAAGGTTTTGAAGCTGCTGATGATTGGGCTGCACTTTTTGCTTCTGCATTTATAATTTACAACGCGTACTTAATATTTAGACCTGCCTTGGGTGAAATTATGGATGAACACGTGCATGATGATTTAATTGAAGAAATTAGAAATATTGCTATTACCGTTGAAGGCGTTTTAGGAACAGAAAAATGCTTTGTTAGAAAAACTGGAATGAAATATCATGTAGATTTACACGCTATTGTTAGTGGAGAAATTTCTGTTAAAGAAGGGCACTTAATTTCACATAATTTAAAAGACAGGTTACAAGAAAAAATACCTAATTTAAATGATGTATTAATTCATATTGAACCATTTAGAAAAGTTTTATAATAAATTCTAATATAAAAAATCGGAACTTTATTGTATTTTTATCACGCTTAAAATTCTAATTATGAGAAAAGCAGCAGTTGTATTATTCGTTATTGTTTCAATGATTTCTTCTTGTGAAAATAAAAAAGAAATCAGTTCAATTTCACCTGTAAATTGGAATAAAAGAACCATTTATAATTCACTAAGTGATACTTTAAAATTTGGTAAAACCTACTTAGCAGTGTATTCTCAAATATACAACAGTACCGAACATAGAACACATGATTTAACAGCAACTATAAGTATTAGAAATACCAATTTAAAAGATACCATATACATTCAAAAAGCTGACTATTATAATACCAAAGGAAATTTAATAAGAACTTACTTTAACAAAACAATTTATATTTCACCTTTAGAAACTGTTGAAATTGTAATAGATGAAAGCGACAAAGAAGGCGGAACAGGTGCTAATTTTGTTTTTCATTGGATGATAAACCCAACTTTAAATGAACCTTTATTTGAAGCTGTTATGATATCTACCACAGGTCAACAAGGCTTATCTTTTACAACTCAAGGAAAAAAAATAAACTAAAATTATTGATTTTTAATTTTATGTAAATACCTCAAAATATTTAATCTTCTTTTAAACAAAATTCAAACTTTTAGATTCATTTACTTGTTTTCTTTAAAAATACTTCAAGAAACTATTATTTAAAAAAAACTGCTTTTAACCCTTTTTTCTTAACATATTCTTAAAAAAAACTCTATAAAATAGCAAAAAAAGCATATTATGTAAAAAATATATTCATTATTTGTGTTTTCATAATAAATTATTTAATAACTTTATATGATTCAATACATTTCAACTAATTTTAACCGTTATGGAAAAAAAATTTAAAGTGAAAGTTGATGAATCTTACCTCTACGAATTTAAAGATTCGGACGCAAAAAGTTTAGACCTTTTAAAATTATCTAAATCCAAATTTCATTTAATAAATAATAATAAATCTTTTGATATAGAATTAGAGCAATCTCATTTTTATCAAAAACAATATGTTATTAAAGTAAATAAACATAGTTACAAAATTAAAATCTCTGATCAACTAGACTCCTTAATCAATAAAATGGGATTTTCGGTTGGAGCCGCAAAAAAAGAAAATAATATTAAAGCTCCAATGCCAGGAATGATTTTAAGTATAAATGTTAAAGAAGGTCAAAAAGTTAAAGAAGGTGAAACTTTAATGATTTTAGAAGCTATGAAAATGGAAAACACCATTGGTGCTCCAAAAGATGGAACTATAAAAGCCATCAACACCAAAAGTGGTAACACCGTTGAAAAAGGTGAATTAATGATAGAAATGGCTTAATTCTACAGTAACTTTAGTAAAGAACTTAAAAAATGTTCAAATGAAAAAAATACTTATTGCAAATAGAGGAGAAATAGCCATTAGAGTAATGAAAACAGCAAAAAAGATGGGAATTAAAACAGTTGCTGTATATTCTGAAGTTGATAGAAATGCTCCTCATGTAAGATTTGCAGATGAATCTGTTTGCATTGGAGAAGCACCATCTAATAAATCATATCTTTTAGGAGGGAAAATTATTGAAGAAGCAAAAAAACTAAATGTAGATGGTATACATCCTGGCTACGGTTTTTTAAGTGAAAATGCCAGTTTTGCTGAAGAAGTTGAAAAAAGTGGACTTATATTTATTGGTCCTAAATCTAAGTCTATTCAAATGATGGGAGATAAATTAGCAGCTAAAGAGGCTGTAAAAAATTACAATATCCCTATGGTCCCTGGAATAGATAAAGCAGTAACCGATCCTATTGAAGCATCAAAAATTGCTCGTCAAATTGGTTTTCCTATTTTAATTAAAGCTGCTGCTGGAGGTGGTGGTAAAGGCATGCGTATTGTTGAAAAAGAAGCCGCTATTGAAGAACAAATGGCTAGAGCCATTAGCGAGGCTACTTCAGCTTTTGGAAATGGAGCCGTTTTTATTGAAAAATACATTACCTCTCCACGCCATATTGAAATTCAAGTTTTAGCCGATAGTCATGGAACTATTCTTCATTTTTTTGAAAGAGAGTGTAGTATCCAGCGTCGTCATCAAAAAGTGATTGAAGAAGCTCCTTCATCAATTTTATCTCCTGAATTAAGAGAAGAAATGGGCAAAGCAGCTATATTGGTTGCAAAATCTTGCGATTATTTAGGAGCAGGAACTGTTGAATTTTTAATAGACAAAGAACTAAAATTCTATTTTTTAGAAATGAATACTCGCCTACAAGTTGAACACCCTGTAACCGAACTAATTTCTGGAGTAGATTTAGTAGAACAACAAATAAGAATTGCTTGTGGTGAAGCCTTGCAAATCAAACAAAAAGACCTTAAAATTAATGGCCATGCCTTAGAGTTAAGGGTTTATGCTGAAGATCCATTAAATAATTTTTTACCTAGCGTTGGAAACTTAAGCACCTATAAAATTCCTGTTGGAAAAGGGATAAGAGTTGATGATGGCTTTGAGGAAGGAATGGATATTCCAATTTATTATGACCCTATGCTTTCCAAACTAATTACCTATGGAAAAACACGTATAGAAGCTATCCAAATAATGATTGAAGCTATAAATGATTATAAAATATCGGGAGCTATGACAACTTTACCTTTTGGAAAATTTGTTTGCGAACATGAAGCCTTTAGATCTGGGAATTTCGATACTCATTTTGTAAAAAATTATTATTCTGCAGAAAAACTAAAACATGAAATTGAAGAAGAAGCCAAATTAGCAGCTTTAATTGGACTAAACATTTATTTAGAAGAACAAAAGCAATTAAAAATACCAAATACAAACTAAGCAAAAAACTATGGAAACTCAAAAAGAAACTAAAATTGAAAAATTAGATAAAAGAGTTGCTTTAGCGCACTTAGGAGGTGGTGAAGAAAGAATAAAAAAACAACATTCTAAGAAAAAATTAACTGCAAGAGAGCGCATTAACTACCTACTAGATGAAGGTTCTTTTGAAGAAATGGGTGTATTAGTTACACATAGAACAACCGATTTTGGAATGGAAAATCAAATTTATTTTGGTGATGGTGTTGTAACTGGTTATGGAACCATTGACGGAAGGTTGGTATATGTTTTTGCTCAAGATTTTACAGTTTTTGGAGGCGCTTTATCTGAAACACATGCTGAAAAAATTTGTAAAATTATGGATCAAGCGGTTAAAGTTGGCGCACCTTGTATAGGTTTAAATGATTCTGGTGGAGCAAGAATTCAAGAAGGAGTTCGTTCATTAGGTGGATATGCAGATATTTTTTATAGAAATGTACAATCTTCTGGAGTAATTCCACAAATTTCAGCCATTATGGGACCGTGTGCAGGAGGAGCTGTTTATTCACCAGCTATGACAGATTTTACACTAATGGTACAAGACACTAGCTATATGTTTGTAACTGGCCCAAACGTAGTTAAAACCGTAACAAATGAAGAAGTAACTTCAGAAGAGTTAGGAGGTGCTAGCACGCATGCCACAAAATCTGGCGTTACACACATTACTTCAGCAAATGACATTCAGTGCTTAGAAGATATTAAAACCTTAATAAGTTATATCCCTCAAAACAATAAATCATCCACAAAAAAATTACCCTATGAATTGGGAGATGAATTACGTTTAAATTTAGAAAATTTAGTACCTGAAAACACCAATAAACCTTATGATATGCATGATGTTATTAAGGGCATTATTGATGATGATTCTTTTTTTGAAATTCAAAAAGATTTTGCTGAAAATATTATTGTAGGTTTTGCAAGAATTGCAGGAAGAAGTATTGGAATTGTAGCTAACCAGCCTATGTTTTTAGCTGGTTGTTTAGATGTAAACAGCTCTATAAAAGGCGCTAGATTTACACGTTTTTGTGATTGTTTTAATATTCCATTATTGGTTTTAGTTGATGTTCCTGGTTTTTTACCTGGAACGGATCAAGAATGGAATGGCATCATTAAAAATGGAGCTAAATTATTATATGCATTAAGTGAAGCTACTGTTCCAAGAGTTACATTAATCACTAGAAAAGCTTATGGAGGAGCATATGATGTAATGAACTCTAAACACATTGGAGCAGATATGAATTTTGCTTGGCCAACTGCTGAAATTGCTGTTATGGGTGCCAAAGGTGCTGCTGAAATAATTTTTAAGAATGAAATAAAAGCTGCATCAAACCCAGAAGCTAAGTGGAAAGAAAAAGAAGCTGAATATGCTTATAAATTTGCAGATCCATATAGAGCGGCAAGAAGAGGATTTATTGATGAAGTCATTTATCCTAAAAACACGCGCCGAAAACTAATAAAAGCTTTCCAAATGCTTGAAGGAAAAGAAGTTGTTAGGCCAAAAAGAAAACATGGAAACATACCTTTATAAAAAAATAAAATTTTGTAAGGTTAATTAAAAAGATACGTCAAAAGTTTAAAGAGTTACACATTTTTTTAAAAATTCATTTTGATATTTAATGTTCTTTTGGTTAGTAACTCTTTGGAAAAAGTCTATAGTTTAAACTATAGACTTTTTTTATATGATTTCTGCAGATAACCCTTTTGTTAAAAGCCTTGTACAACGAGGTTTTAAATCGTTATATTCTCCGGTTTTAACTGTGCATTTACCCTTATAATGAACTAGTAATGCACATTGTTCTGCTTGTTCTAATGTATGATCACAAATTTCAATCAACGAATCTATTACGTGATCAAAAGTATTTACATCATCATTAAACAATACTATTTCGTTTTGATTTATTTCTTTTTCACAAACATCAATATCTTCTTGTATTTTTCTTTTTGTACTCATAGTGCTAAAATAAAAAATTATTTTAAATATTTCAAAGCCACCCAGTTATTACGCTCAATTACAGTGTCTAGCTTTAACTGATACTTGGAAACTTCAGCATCAATAATTGGAATATCTTCTTTATAAAAACCACTAAATAAAATGATTCCATCTTTATTTAAACAATTCATATAGGCTTGCATGTCATTTAACAAAATATTTCTATTAATATTTGCTATAATTACATCGTATTTTTTGTTGATCAACAACGTTGCATCTCCTTCAAAAACGGTAATATGTTTACAATTGTTTCTCTGAACATTTTCTAAAGAATTTTCATAACACCAAGTGTCAATATCAATGGCATCAATTGGTTTTGCTCCCTTCATTTCAGCAAAAATTGCTAATATTCCAGTTCCACAACCCATATCCAGTACTTTTTTATTTGCTAAATCTAAACTTAACAAATGTTGAATCATCATATGTGTTGTTTCATGGTGACCCGTACCAAAGCTCATTTTGGGTTCAATAACAATATCAAATTCTAAGTTTGGATTCTCGTGAAATGGTGCTCTAACACTCACTTTTCCATCAACTTGTATTGGGTTAAAATTCTTTTCCCATTCACTATTCCAATTTGTTTGCTCAATTACCTCTTCTTTAATAGTAAAATTAAATTCTTCTGAGTTTAAAATTTGAATCGTGTTTAAAATCTGTTCATTCCAATCGTTTTCTTGAATATAAGCCGTTACACCATCTTCATTCTCAACAAAACTTTCAAAACCTGCAAAACCTAATTGAGCTATTAAAATTTCTGTAGCTGGCTCTTTAGGCGCAACTGTAAACGTGTAACCGATATATTTAATCATTATTTTCTTATTTTAAAAATGCAAAAATACGGTTTCCTTTCCTAATGAAAGAAAACCGTATTAATATTTATACTAAATTTAAGTTTTACTTAAAATGAATTTACCAATGCTAAAAAATCATCTGCATTTAAAGCTGCACCTCCAATAAGTCCTCCATCCACATCTGGATTCGAAAAAATTTCTTTGGCATTTGCAGGTTTCACGCTTCCGCCATATAAAATTGAAACATTTTCTGCAATCTCATTATTGTATTTATCAGTAATAATTTTTCTAATAAAAGCGTGCATTTCTTGTGCTTGTTCAGGTGAAGCTGTTTCTCCAGTTCCAATAGCCCAAACTGGTTCGTAAGCTAAAATTATATGTTTCCAAGCCGAAGCATCTAAATGAAATAATGCATTTTTAATTTGACTTTCAACAACCTCAAAGTGTTTTCCTGATTTTCTATCTTCTAAAACCTCTCCAAAGCAAAAAATAACTTCCATTTTATTTTCTAAAGCAGCATTTACTTTTTCAGCTAAAATAGCATCTGTTTCACCAAAATATTCTCTACGTTCAGAATGTCCTAAAATTACAGTTGTTACATCTACAGATTTTAACATCTCTGCAGAAACTTCTCCAGTATAGGCTCCACTTTTAGCTTGATGCATGTTTTGTGCAGCAACCTCTACTTTAGTTCCTTTTGTCTTACTTGCCACTTTTTGTAAGTTAACAAATGTAGGTGCTACAATAACTCTTGTATTTTTTAAAGTTGTTTTTTTAACTTTTTTTATAATCTTTTTAACCAACGATTTAGAAGCATCTAAATCATTGTTCATTTTCCAGTTACCTGCTACTATTTGTTTTCTCATTTTATTATTTTTTACTTTTTATCGTTCTAATTAATCATACAAATTTACAATTTATAGCTTATAAATATATTTAAAAATAGGGATGTTTACGCAATCGTTTTCGATTGATAATCAAACCAAAACACTAATTAAAACTCATTTTTGAACATCAAAAAGTTAAAATTAGTACTTTTGCATAATTCTTTATTAAAACCTATGAACAAACTAGAACTTATTTCACAAATACAGCAAAAAAAATCTTTTTTATGTATTGGTTTAGATGTGGATTTGGCAAAAATTCCAACGCACCTTCTTTCTGAAAGCGATCCTATTTTTGAATTTAATAAACAAATTATTGACGCTACTCATCATTTAGCGGTAGCTTATAAACCCAACACTGCATTTTATGAAGCTTATGGTATTAAAGGCTGGGTAGCGTTAGAAAAAACCATTAATTATATTAATGAAAAATATCCCGAAATTTTTACCATTGCCGATGCTAAACGTGGTGACATTGGAAATACCTCAACGATGTATGCTAAAGCTTTTTTTGAAGATTTAAATTTTGATTCAGTTACAGTAGCTCCGTATATGGGTAGCGATTCTGTAGAACCTTTTTTAGCTTTTAACAATAAGCACACCATACTTTTGGCATTAACGTCAAATAAAGGTGGTTTAGATTTTCAAGGACTTAAAACAGATAATAGCGAATTATATAAAGAAGTTTTAAAAACTGCATTAACTTGGAAAAATTCTGAAAACTTAATGTTTGTTGTTGGAGCAACCAAAGCTGAGTACTTTAAAGATATTAGACAGATAGTACCTAATCATTTTTTATTAGTTCCAGGTGTAGGTGCTCAAGGTGGAAATTTACAAGATGTTTGTAAATATGGCTTAAATAATAATTGTGGGTTATTGATCAATTCTTCGAGAGGAATTATTTATGCTGGAAATGACAAAGGTTTTGCATTAAAAGCTAAAGATGAAGCTTTTAAACTTCAACAAGAAATGGAGCAAATTCTACACAAAAAAAGCCAAGGTTAATGACTCCTTGGCTTATATAATTCAAACAATTACGTTGTTGTTTTTCAGTTTTGTAAATTAATTCAAACAATTATACATCTGAAAACAAAGTTTTGTAATTTGTAAACTAAAATACTTGGAAAAAAGAGCGACTCTTATAAAATTGATATGAATTACTTAAATTTTGAAGTAAACTATCTAGTTTCAAAAAAAAGAGGTTGTTTAAACAACCTCTTTTTTAAATAAATTAGTATCCTGGATTTTGAACCAAAGCATCACTTTTCCTAATTTCTTTTTGAGGAATAGGGAAAATAGTTCTGGTATCACTATTAGTAATATTTGTAGGTGTTCCAACAAGGTGTCTACCTCCTTCTCTAATTATCGTTAAATTATTTCTCATTAAATCGAAAAAACGATGTCCTTCCAATGCTAACTCTTTTCTTCTTTCAGTTAACACATCATTTAGTGTTGGTGAAGAAGGAACCGAAACCGTTGGATTAGCTCTTTTCATTACTTCTCCTAAATAATAGTTAGCATCAAAAGAATTATTAGATTTAACAGCAGCTTCAGCTGCAATTAAATATACTTCTGACAATCTAACAACTGGTATATTATTTAATATAACTGAACTACCTGGTTTACCAGGCCACTTCTTGTAATAGCCTTTTGAATTTCCTGAATCATCTTCAGCAAACATTGTATTTCTAACATCATTTGGTTCTGAAGATATTAAATTTTCAAAAACTTCAGTAGTAATTATTGCTCCATAACCTGAGGTTGAAAACTGAGGACCTGCTACATATCCAATAGTTTCACGAGAACCTGGATTATCAGCATTTGTATTTACAATTTCAAAAATTCTTTCAGAATTGAAGTCTTGAGAAAATGATGACGCATAATTTTCATATGATACTAATGAATACGGACTATTATCAATAACATCTTTAGCTAATGCTAATGCATCTGAATTGTTTTCCATATATAAATAAACTCTTGAAAGTAAAGCTTTAACAGTCCAAGAATTAAATTGTCCATTATTAATCTCATCTGTTAAAAGATTTACAGCAGCCTCATAATCTTGTACAATTTGAGTATACATTTGAGATACAGTAGCTCTTTCTGGATCATCTTCTGGAGTTTGAGTTCTTGTAATTAATGGTGCCGCCAATACAGAATTATCCACACTATAAGGTTTTCCATAAATACGAACTAAATCAAAATTTATTAAAGCTCTCATTGCTAAAGCTTCTCCCTTATATTGTTGTTTCAACACTTCTTCTTCTGCAGAATTCGTTTGAACTGCATCAATATTTTCAATAATTGAATTAGCTATATTTAACACATAATACGCTTGATCCCAAAAACCAGCTCCTCCATTATCGGATTCGGCTGTTTCATTAAATCTATATAAATTTTGGCTTCTTTTACCAGTTTGCCTAGTTTGGAAATCATCTCCTTTAACTGCAGGCATAGCTATCATAAAATAACTATAATACTCATCTCCTTGAATTCCGCTATACATTCCTAAAACAGTTTGACCTACGGCGGTTATATCTTTAAATGCTTCAGAAGGTGGCAATGATTGTGATGGAGATACATCTAAAAAATCATCTCCACAAGAAATAATTAGCACACCTAATATTATTAAAATTATTCTTTTCATTATTCTATTTTTTAAAATTGTAATTGTACATTAAATGTGTACGTTTTTGTATATGGTATAGAAGTTCCTGTTGCACCTCCTACTTGTGATTCTGGGTCATATGATTTATCCTTTGCCCAAGTAACTAGGTTAGTTCCATTTAATGAAAGTCTAACATTTGAAAAAACACCTGTTTGTTCTAATATTTTTTTTGGAAGATTATACCCTATGGTAATATCCTTTAATCTTAAATAAGTAGCATCATGTAACCTTCTGCTTGATTGAAAATTAGAACTTGAAGAATTGTTAAACACCCTCATTGGATTTGCTGCCACATCGCCAGGTTGCTGCCATCTATCAGTTTGCCCTTTTGGAATTCCTTGAAATGGGAAACTTCCATCATTATTTAAATAATATGCATAAGAATCATATGTTTGTCCACCTATATTATAATTAAATAAGAATGATAAATCAAAATCTTTATACTTAAGATTATTTCTAATACCTCCATAGAAATCAGGATCCCATTTACCTACAATTGTACTTTCTGCTTCACCACTTACTGATGTGGTTTCTCTTCCTGAAATGATATCTCCATCTGAATTTGTTGTATTTTTATACCACTCCCATTGACCAGTTTCTGAATTAACACCTTTAGCTTCTCTTAAATAAAAAGTATATCTAGATTCTCCTTCTCTCAAAATATGAGGAAATAGTTGAATATCATCTCCATCATATAGCTTTTCTATAACGTTTTTATTTGTAGCTCCTGTTATGGTAGTTGTCCATTTAAAATTATCTTTATCAATATTATTAGTTGTAATAGATAGTTCAAAACCTTTATTACTCATTTCTCCAACATTTTGTAAAATTGTAGAAAAACCTGTAGTGGTTAAAATTGGAACATCTTGTAGCAAATCTTCAGTAAACCTATTATAATATTCTAAAGAACCTGAAACTTTCTTATTTAACAACTCAAACTCTAAACCTATATCAAAGTTTTTATTGGTTTCCCAAGTTAAATTAGGATTTGCCAATTGAGATGGAAAAGCAGCAGTTTGATCATTATAACTTGCTGAAAAGGCATATAAAGGTAATGCCCCCGTAAAACTATTTGGATAGGTTGCTGAAGTACCATATGAACCTCTTAATTTTAGGTAATCTATAAAGGTGTTTTCTTTAAATAAATCTTCTGTTATTACCCATCCTCCTGAAACTGACCAAAATGTACCATATCTATTATCTTCACTCATCCTTGAACTACCATCATAACGTAAAGAACCGCTCAAAAAATACTTGTTATTATAGTTATACTGGGCTCTAGATATATAAGAAATAAGTTTATCTTCCTGAAAATTAGTGTCAGTATCAAGCTCTTCAGCAGCCGTTGTAAAGTCCTTTAATACTGCATTTGGAAAATTTTGTACATCGGCAGAAAAATCATCATATTCAGTTTTACTAACCTCAAAACCAGCCATAACATTCAAGTTATGAACATCATTAAAGGTTTTTACAAAATTTAAAGTATTTGAAGTAGTTAACGTAGAAATTGTATTGTGTGCTCTATATGCATACCCATTAAAACTTGAGCCATCGTTTGATGTTGGTCCCCAATACAAATTATCTGTATTAAAATAATAGGCCCAACTGTTTGTTGTTTTAAAGGTCAACCAATCTGTAAATTTAACCTGTAAATATGGAGTTGCAGAAAATCTAATTTGTTTAGAACTTTGCTCTGTTAAACCTCTTTCTTTTTCAGGGTTTGGATATTGATTTTGTATACTAGGTAACAATTCTCCTAAACTATTTCTTGTAGGATCAGTTGGATTATAGGAAATTAAATATGCTGTATAGGGATTTGCATAATATAAGCCTTGATCTGGAACAGAATTTTGTTTAGTAAAGCCTAAAGTAGTATTTAATCCAAAAGAAATGTTGTTATTTGCCTTATGATCTATATTACTATTAATTGTATAACGAATAAAATCTGATTCATAAACAATAGCTTCCTCATCATGAGCACTTAAACTTGCAAAAAATCTCGTTTTTTCATCACCTCCCCTTGCACTAAATTGGTGAGATTTAATACTTCCTTTTCTAAATAAAACATCTTTCCAATTAGTATAGCCTCCTTCTGGAACTGGAAAAAGTTGTTCTAAATAAAAATCAGCTTGCTCATTTGATGTTGCAACATCATTCCCTTGTACATAATGAAACAAATTATAAATAGATTCTCTAGTTAAATCTCTATAAGTGTCTCCATCTACCATTTCTCTATCGGAGTTTCTAAAAGCAACATCAGATTCGCCATAACTTGACTTAAACTCGAAAACTGTTTTACCTTGTTTTCCTTTTTTAGTTGTAATTACAATTACACCATTTGCTGCTCTAGCACCATAAAGAGATGCTGATGCAGCATCCTTTAAAACAGTCATACTTTCAATATCATTTGGATTCAATGTAGAAAGTACATTTGATGTAGAGGTTGTAAAATTGGATTGATCTCCAGCCACAACTGGAACTCCATCAATAATATACAATGGATTACTTGTTGCGTTAATTGATCCAACTCCTCTTAATCGAACTGATGGAAAAGAACCAGGTTGTCCACTAGTTGAACCAACTTGTATTCCTGATACATTACCTTGTAGTGAATTTTGAACTGATACAACTGGGCTTTCATTTAAAATATCATCAGCTTTTACACTAGAAATTGACCCTGTTGATTCACGAAGTGTAGTAGTTCCATAAGCTACCACCACTACTTCATCTAATAAATTATTTTCAGCCTTTAGAGTCACATCTATACTTGCTGAATCTCCTACAGTAATTTCTCTAGTAGTCATACCTAAATAACTAAAGATAAGAACATCCCCTATTTTAGCAGAAATAGAATATTTCCCATCAAAATCTGTTAAAACACCTTTAGTTGTGTTTTTAATCAATACATTTACCCCAGGTAAAGGGCTGCTATCTTCAGATACTACAGTACCTGAAATAACTCTCTCTTGAGAATACATAATAAACGTACCCAACAAAAAAACAAGAGAGATTAAAAGTTTGTAACTTCGATTCATGAATTTCATTTTAAATTAATATTGAGCTAAATATATTGAGGTATAAAAAAGTTTATAGCAGCTGTGAAGTGAGTGCTTACAATTTTGAATTGAACTACAAGTATTTGTTAAATGAAATTCTCTAATTGTATTTTAAGTGTTTTACTTAAGTTTATCAACATTTTTTTATATATAATTTAATACACTCTAGGTATTATTGCATTAATCAACAATTTTCTATAATTAATAATTAATTTAAAAAGATTTGAAAACACCTATATTTGATTTTAAATCAATTATAAATGATTTGAACTATTTATTTTTAGGTTTAAATTAACATTTGCCAAATCAATTACTATTTAGAAAACATTTAATTTGTAATTAGAAATCAAGAAATTTATCCGAATTTAAAAATTAAAATGGTTATTAAAACATTAATTATTGACGATGAAGCTTTAGCTAGATTACGTTTAAAAAATTTATTAAAAGAAGTCAACGAAATTGAAATTTTAGGAGAATGTTCAAATGGAAAAGATGCCATAAATAAAATTGATGAACTCCAACCTAATTTAATTTTTTTAGATATTCAAATGACAGATATGACAGGTTTTGATGTTCTTGAAAAAATTTCTTTGAATCCAAAACCTATCGTAATATTTGTCACAGCTTATAATGAACATGCGCTTAAGGCTTTTGATTACTTTGCATTCGATTACTTACTAAAACCTTATAAAGACGATCGTTTTTTTAAATCTGTAAATAATATTTTAAAATATATTGATAATAAAGATTATAAGCCTTTTGAAGATAAGCTTGAAAACTTAGTTAAATATATTAAAACTAGTGAAACCAAAACCATCAAAAACTATTCTGAAAAACTACCTATCAAATTAGGAAATAAAGTTTTTTTCATAAAGTCAAATGAAATTAAATATATTATAGCTTCTGGGTATTATGCAGAAATTTTTAACAATGAAAAAAAATATTTACTTAGAGAGTCTCTTAGTAATTTAATAGATACATTGAACCCTCAACAGTTTATTAGAATTCATCGTTCAACTATCATTAATTTAAATGAAGTTGCTGAATTAATCCATTCTAACTATGGTGAAATTGATGTTAAAATGACTGATTCAAAATTGTTTAGAATAAGTAAAAGTTATAAAAAAGATTTTTTAACAAAAATGGGGCTTTAAAAAATGAGAAAATATATAGACACGAAACTACTTAAAATTTTAATCCTTTTTTATACGGCTACCTCTTTAATTTCTTTATTTAAAATTTATTATTTAAAAACTAACAGTTTTGGATATGAATTTTCTACTTGGAAAGAAATTTTATTAGAGAGTATTTTATTAGATTGGGTGATTGTACTATTATTTATGTCGATAATTGCTATGACCACCAAGCTAATGATTTTAAAAAAATATAAGTGGAAATATATTGTTGTAATTCACTCATTTTTTTCATTATTTATAGGTTTTGTTATCTATTTTTCATCATCTTTAATATTTTTTGTTACTGGTCAAATTGAGTTATCAGAAATTAATGTTGATAACTATTTAGCTGGTATCGTATCTGTTATCGACTTAAATTTTCTTATTTATTTTTCAATGATAAGTATTGTTTATTCCTACTATTATTTTCAACAAACTGAAAGAAGTAAATTAGAAAAAGCACAACTTAGCAACCAACTAACAAATGCCAAATTAAATATTTTAAAATACAAGCTACACCCCCATTTCTTATTTAATACGCTTAATAGTATTTCTTCATTAATAGAAACCAACACTAAACTAGCTCAAGATACTGTTGCTGATTTTGGAGATTTATTAAGAGATTTACTTGACTTGAAAGATACTAGCCTAATTCCATTAGAAGAAGAATTAAAAATAAGCAAGCGATATTTAGATATTATGGCTTTAAGATTTTCAGACAATTTAAAAATAACTGTACAAATTAATACTAAAATACAAAACACCTTAGTACCAAGTTTAATTTTATTACCTATAATTGAAAACTCAATAAAACATGGATATTCTTATAACACAGAATCACTAACAATTAATATATCCATTAAAAAAAGAAAAAGCAATATTGTATTGAGTATTGAAAATGATGGAGCTCCCTTAAAAAATGTTGTATATGGTAACGGAATAAAAAATACCATTGATCGACTAAAAATTATTTATGGTGATAAGTACAAATTTTCGATGAAAAATAATAAAAACTTAAAAGGTATTACAACTTCAATAATTTTTCCTAATAATAATTAATTGATTTAAGAATAATTAACAACTTTTATCGTTTGTCTGTTAAAGTCAAGTTAATAAAGTGTTAATGCTGTAACATGTACATAAAAGTATCGTCTTTTAGGTATATATTTAATGAGCTACTATATAAAACTATGAAAAAACTATTAATATTTACGATTTTTTTTATTTCTATTTCAATAATTCAAGCAGGTAATATTTCTAATATTAATAATTCAATTTCATTACCTATTACAAAATCAGAAAAGAACAATAAAAGCCCAAAAAAAACTTATCATCACTACAACCCATATAAAATGGCTAGTTTTTGTAGATTAATTCAAATTGGGAATTATAAAGCTGTAAAAAAATTAATTGAACAAGGAGCTGATGTCAACGAAAAATCTTTAAAATTAACTCCATTAATGTACGCTGCTAGACATAATAGGGTTGAAATTTTAAAACTTTTAATAACAAATGGAGCTAACTTAAAAACCAGAAACTGTAATGGTGATACTGCTTTAAAATGGGCAAAAATGTCCGGTGCTAAAGAAGCATATATGATACTTCAAAAAGCTTTAAAAAAATAAGAAACAAATTTATTCTCGTACATATTTTAAGTACTTTTGTATCTTTATTTATATATAATATGAAGTACTTTAAGGATCAACTAGGAAGAGAAATCACCTTAAAATCAACTCCAAAAAAAATTATATCATTAGTTCCTTCACAAACAGAATTACTTTGCGATTTGGCATTAGAGAATGAATTAGTTGGTATCACAAAATTTTGTGTACACCCCTATCATTTAAAATCTACAAAAAAAATAGTTGGAGGTACAAAAAAGGTTGATTTTGAAAAAATAAGAGCACTTAAACCTGACTTTATTTTGTGTAACAAAGAAGAAAATAGCTATGAATTTCTTCCTGAGTTAGAAAAAATTGCTCCTACCTATTTTTCAGATATTATAACACTACAACACTCAATAGATTTAATTTTAAGGCTCGGCACCATATTTAACAGAAGAACTGAAGCCGATAATTTAGCACACAAAATTGATTTTAAACTAAAAGATTTTAAACAGTTTATAAAAAATAAACCTATTAGAAAAGTTGCTTATTTTATATGGGGGAAACCTTATATGGTTGCTGCTAATGAAACCTATATTAATGAAATGTTGGCTTTAAATAAATTTGAAAACATTTATTCAAATATGAGCCGGTATCCAAAAGTTGAGATAAACAGAATTAGACATGAAGGTGATCCCGATGTAATTATCTTATCTTCAGAGCCTTTCCCTTTTAAAGATGAACATGCATTAGAAATTGGCACTTATACCAATCGTTCAATTACCGTTTTTGGTGATGGAGAAATGTTTAGTTGGCCAGGTTCAAGAACCTTATTAGCTTTAGATTATTTTAAAGAATTGCATAAAAAATTAGAAAGTCATTTTTAATCTTGTAATGCAAAAACTCTTTTCAAGAGTTCTGTTGAGCGCTTGTTAACATTTGCTCTAATTTCCTTTTCTTCAACTTCAACCATAGTAAACACTCCTTTTAAAGCTTCTTGTGTTACATAATCTGTTAAGTTCGGGTTTACATTAGCTGTTAATGGTAAGTTATTGTATTTTGTAATTAAATTTTCCCAAATTTTATCTGCTCCAACTTTTTGAAAAGAATTGGCTATTATAGGATTAAATTTTTGATATAATGCTTCTGATGTTTTATTCTGCAAATACATTGTTGCAGCATTCTTTTCGCCTAATAAAATATTTTTAGCATCTATAAAGGTCATTCCTTTAATGGCATCAACAAAAATAGGAATAGCTTCACCAACAGCATCTTCAGCTGCTCTATTTAAAACTTTCAAGCCTTCATCTGCTAATTTAGATAAGCCTATTTTACGTAAAGTATTGTCTACTTTTTGTAATTCTTCAGGCAATAAAATTCTTGTTAATTCATTTTTAAAAAAACCATCCTTAACTGCTAGTTTACTTACCTGATTGGTAATTCCGTTATGCAAAGCTTGCTTTAAACCATTTCCAATTTGATCGTTAGTTATTCCTGTATTTGGAAGTTGATTTACCACTTGTTGTAATTCTGCACAAGCTGTAAATTGAATTAATAGTACTGTTAAAAATAATTTCTTAATCATAGTCTTTTATTTATTTTAAAAATGAATCTGTTTTTTTATCATAAGCGTACGGACAATGTTTACAACCATTTTTACAGCAATACCCTCTCTTTAAGTGATATTTTTCTGTAAAAACTCTAAATCCTTGCTTGTTAATATAATAATCTCCTTCTTCTAAAGGTATTAATTTTTTATATTCCATGGTACAAATGTAAACAAAAAACGTTCTAATTAAATTAGAACGTTTTTTGTAATTGAATATTTTTTATTCCACGCTAGGAGGATACTTTGCCATTATTTCTGCTACAAATTCTTTTATTTTTTCTTCCTTTTTAATCACATCACCTGAGGTATTTAAAGCGCCACTTCCAATACCTTGCCAAGCCAATTCTTTTTTCTTAGCATCAATCAAATCTATAAACAAAGTCCCTTCGGTATATTTTGAAATATGCATTCCATAGTTAGGTCCATAATACCAAGGATGCCACCCAAAATACATATTATCATTATAGATATCTACTTTTTGACGCGATTTTGTAAATATATTTACCAACACATCTGGTTTTTCAGATTTTGTAAAACCTTTGGCTAACATTTCATTTTCAACAGCTTTTAAAATTCTACGTTTATCTAAATCTGAAATATCAACTTTATCTATTCCTTTTTTATAGAAAGCAAATGTTTTATACTTTGAAAAATCGGTAGAAGTATCATAATCTGAAGTAACTCTAATAGAATTACAAGATGCAACTAAAAAAAGTAGCATTAACGGAAGTAATTTTATGGCTTTCATTTTTTAAAAAAATTTAAATATTAAAATAAATCTTTTAATAAGGTATCATCTACTAAATTTGGTAAAGTAACTTTTAATTTTGGTTCAACCTCCATTGCTCTTTTAATTGCAAATGTAGCGCCATTATTTCTAGCCCAATTTCTTCTAGCAATACCATTATTAACATCCCAAAAAAGCATGCTTTTTAAACGCTTTTCTGCTTCTATACTACCATCAAGAACCATACCAAATCCACCATTTATAACTTCTCCCCAGCCAACTCCTCCTCCATTATGGATAGAAACCCAAGTAGCTCCTCTAAAACTGTCTCCTATAACATTTTGTATCGCCATATCTGCTGTAAACTTAGATCCATCATAAATATTTGAAGTTTCTCTGTAAGGCGAATCGGTACCTGAAACGTCATGGTGATCTCTTCCAAGTACAATTGGTTCAACTATTTCGTTATTTTTAATCGCGTTATTAAAAGCTTCTGCTATTTTCATTCTTCCTTCTGCATCGGCATATAAAATACGAGCTTGTGAACCAACCACTAATTTATTTTCTTGAGCTCCTTTAATCCATTGAATATTATCTGCCATTTGCTGTTGAATTTCAAGAGGTGAGTTTTTCATTATTTCCTCTAAAACTTCACAAGCAATTGCATCTGTTTTTTCTAAATCTATTGGGTTTGCACTAGTACACACCCACCTAAACGGTCCAAAACCATAATCGAAGCACATAGGTCCCATAATATCTTGCACATAAGATGGGTATTTAAAGTCAATTCCATTTTCAGCCATAATATCAGCTCCTGCTCTACTTGCTTCTAATAAAAAAGCATTTCCATAATCAAAAAAGTAGGTTCCTTTTTCTGTATGTTTATTAATAGCTTCAGCTTGTCTTCTTAAACTTTCTTGAACCTTTTCTTTAAATTCTTCAGGTTCATTTGCCATCATTTTATTAGCTTCTTCAAATGAAATACCTACTGGATAATACCCTCCGGCCCAAGGGTTATGGAGAGATGTTTGATCCGAACCTAAATCAACATAGATATTTTCATCTGCAAACTTTTCCCAAACATCAACTATATTGCCTAGATAAGCAATCGAAACTACTTCTTTGGCTTCTTTAGCTTTTTTCACTCTTTCAACCAACTTATCCAAATGAGTTATTTTTTCATCAATCCAACCTTGTGATAATCGTATTTCTGTAATTTTTGGATTTACTTCAGCGCAAACAGTAATGCATCCTGCTATATTTCCAGCTTTAGGCTGTGCACCACTCATACCTCCTAAACCTGATGTTAAAAACAGTTTGCCAGATAAGTCTTCATTGTGTTTTGCAATTTTTCTACCTGCATTTAAAACTGTAATGGTTGTTCCATGTACAATTCCTTGTGGGCCAATGTACATATAACTTCCTGCTGTCATTTGTCCATATTGAGTAACACCTAACGCATTAAATTTTTCCCAATCATCTTGTTTGCTGTAATTTGGAATCATCATCCCATTGGTTACTACGACTCTTGGTGCATTTTTATGCGATGGAAATAACCCCATAGGATGACCTGAATACATCACTAAAGTTTGATCATCTGTCATTTCAGATAAATACTGCATACACAAAAGATATTGAGCCCAATTTTGAAAAACCGCACCATTACCTCCATAGGTAATTAATTCATGAGGGTGCTGAGCTACAGCATAATCTAAATTATTTTGAATCATATGCATAATAGCTTTCGCTTGTTCACATCTTCCAGGGTACTCACTTATTGGACGTGCGTACATTTTATAATCTGGACGAAAACGGTACATATAAATTCTACCATATTCTTTTAATTCACTGGCAAATTCTTTCGATAAAACTTTATGATGTCTTTCATCAAAATAACGCAAAGCATTTTTAATAGCTAACTCTTTTTCTGCCTTTGTAAGAATTTCTTTTCGTTTAGGTGCGTGATTTATTTCTTTTTCATATGGTTTTACTGAAGGTAATTCAGTAGGAATTCCTTGTTGTATTATCTCTTTAAATGTCATAATATTTAGTATTAGGTGATTGTATATTTTTTAGTAAAAAACTAAAACTATGGATAACGAATATCCACTCTAAAATGAGTTAAGGCAATACATTTTTTATATGTGAAGTGAAAAATATCCAAGATATTTATACAAATATTAATTGAATTACAAATATACTATAAATTTGTTTTGATTTTTATTTACTCTATTTTGTTAAAATTAGAATTCTCATTAAAATTTTAAAAATTAACTATATATTAATTAAAATGATTAATATTATTCAAAATATAAAACCTTTACTTTTTTTAAAAAATCTCCAATGTATTCAATTAGTATTTAAACTTTAAATATTTTTATTTAGTTTATTCATAAGTTTTCACAATATACTTTTACTTTCATAATAAAAGCTATAAATTACACTTAAAACACATTTAGTAATTTTAACTAAATTGCAAACCAATTTTTTTTAAAACATTTATGAAAAAAATAACACCTTATACACCAAAAAATAAAGTTAGAATTGTAACTGCAGCCTCTTTATTTGATGGTCATGATGCAGCTATAAACATTATGCGTAGAATTATACAAGCTACTGGAGTTGAAGTTATTCATTTAGGACATGACAGAAGTGTTGAAGAAGTTGTTAATTGCGCCATTCAAGAAGATGCTAATGCCATTGCAATGACATCGTACCAAGGTGGACATGCAGAGTATTTTAAATACATGTTTGATTTACTTCAAGAAAAAGGTGCTCCTCAAATTAAAATATTTGGTGGCGGTGGTGGTGTTATTCTTCCTGAAGAGATTGAGGAACTCATGAATTACGGAATTACACGTATTTACGCTCCAGATGATGGTCGTGAAATGGGATTGCAAGGAATGATTAATGATATGATTGAGAAATGTGATTTTCCAACGGGTAAACATATCGACTTTTCAGCTTCAGAACTCGTTCATAAAGATGATATGAAGTTGGCAAAAGCAATTTCTGCTGTTGAAAATTTTTCTGAAAAACACATCGATTTTATCAATACAATAAGAACAAAAGCTAACGAAACTAACATTCCTGTTTTAGGAATAACAGGAACTGGAGGTTCTGGAAAATCTTCTACAGTAGATGAATTAGTAAGAAGGTTTTTATTAGATTTTCCAGAAAAAACAATTGCAATTGTTTCTGTGGATCCTTCAAAAAGAAAAACAGGCGGAGCTTTATTAGGGGATAGAATTAGAATGAATTCTATTAAAAACGAACGTGTTTATATGCGTTCATTAGCCACAAGACAATCTAATTTAGCACTCTCTAAACATGTAAGTGATGCGGTAGCTATTTTAAAGGTTGCTGAATTTGATTTAGTTATCTTGGAAACGTCTGGTATTGGACAAAGTGATACCGAAATTTTAGATCATTCTGATGTTTCATTGTATGTGATGACGCCTGAATATGGAGCTGCTACTCAATTAGAAAAAATTGACATGATTGATTTTGCAGATGTTATTGCTCTTAATAAATTTGACAAACGAGGCGCATTGGATGCCTTACGCGATGTTAAAAAACAATATCAACGCAACCATAACTTATGGAGTGAGCATATTGAAGACATGCCTGTTTATGGAACTATTGCTTCTCAATTTAATGATCCAGGAACCAATGAATTATACAAGGTTTTAATTGACAAATTAAACCAGAAAACTAACGTTACTTTTAAAACTTCATTTAAAATAAACGGAGATAAAAGCAACAAACAATTTATTATTCCTCCAAACAGAACACGCTATTTATCAGAAATTACTGAAAACAACAGAGCTTATAGCCAAACTAGTTTAAAACAAAAAGAAATTGCTCAAAAACTTTATGGTATTTATAAAACCGTAGAAACCATTTCTAATAAAACCATAGAATTATCAAAAGTTGGACTGAATGAAGAAGTTTTAAACCATATTGAAAACAAAAACACTAAAGAACTTATATCTCTTCTTTTCAAGGAGTTTTCAAAAGTTAAAATGGATTTAAACCCTTATAACTGGAACATCATTTTAAATTGGGAGTCAAAAAAACAATCCTACAAAAATGAAGTGTATTCGTATAAAGTAAGAGATAAAGAAATAAATATAAAAACGCATAGCGAATCGCTTTCTCATCTCCAAATTCCAAAAATATCCTTACCTAAATACGAAGCCTGGGGTGATATTTTATATTGGAGCTTAGAAGAAAATGTACCTGGAGAGTTCCCTTATACAGCAGGGCTATTCCCATTTAAAAGAACTGGAGAAGACCCTACTAGAATGTTTGCAGGTGAAGGTGGTCCTGAAAGAACCAACAGACGCTTTCATTACGTAAGTTTAGGAATGCCCGCTAAAAGATTATCTACCGCTTTTGATTCGGTTACTTTATATGGAAATGATCCACATATTAGACCTGATATCTACGGAAAAATTGGAAATGCTGGAGTTTCTATTTGTTGTTTAGATGATGCAAAAAAACTATATTCTGGTTTTGAACTAACCAATCCGCTAACTTCAGTTTCTATGACCATTAATGGTCCTGCTCCTATGATGTTAGGATTTTTTATGAATGCAGCCATTGATCAAGAATGTGAGAAATACATTCTTAAAAATGGCTTAGAAAAAGAGGTAGCAACAAAAATTACCGAAATTTATAAAGAAAAAGGTGTTGAAAGACCTACTTACCAAGGCGATTTACCAGAAGGAAATAACGGTTTAGGCTTACTTCTTTTAGGTGTAACTGGCGACGAAGTTTTACCTAAAGAAATTTATGACAAAATTAAAACCGAAACCATTGCTAAAGTTCGAGGAACTGTTCAAGCTGATATTCTAAAAGAAGACCAAGCTCAAAATACTTGTATTTTTTCAACAGAATTTGCACTTCGTTTAATGGGTGATGTTCAAGAATATTTTATAAAAAATAACGTTCGTAATTTTTATTCTGTTTCAATTTCAGGATACCATATTGCAGAGGCAGGAGCCAATCCAATTTCTCAATTAGCATTTACATTAGCCAATGGGTTTACCTATGTTGAATATTACTTATCTAGAGGTATGGATATCAATAAGTTTGGACCAAACTTATCATTCTTTTTCTCAAATGGTATCGATCCAGAATATGCTGTAATTGGTAGAGTAGCTCGTAAAATATGGGCAAAAGCTATGAAACTTAAATATGATGCTAATTCAAGAGCACAAATGTTAAAATATCATATTCAAACCTCTGGAAGAAGCTTACATGCACAAGAAATTGATTTCAATGATATTAGAACCACTCTTCAAGCTTTATATGCCATCTATGACAATTGCAATAGTTTACACACCAACGCGTATGATGAAGCTATAACTACCCCTACCGAAGAAAGTGTACGCAGAGCTATGGCCATTCAATTAATAATTAATAAAGAATTAGGATTAACCAAAAATGAAAACCCTATTCAAGGTGCCTTTATTATTGAAGAATTAACCGATTTAGTTGAAGAAGCCGTTTATCAAGAGTTTGATAGAATTACCGAACGCGGTGGAGTGCTAGGTGCTATGGAAACTATGTACCAACGAAGCAAAATTCAAGAAGAAAGTTTGTACTACGAAACCCTAAAACACAATGGTGACTTTCCAATTATTGGAGTCAATACTTTTTTAAGCAGCAAAGGCTCTCCAACTGTATTACCTCAAGAAGTCATTAGAGCTACAGAAAAAGAAAAACAGTATCAAATTAAAGTTGTTGAAAATTTAAACAAAGGGAATCAAACAAAAGTTAAAGAGCAAATTGCCACATTAAAACACAAAGCAATTACCAATCAAAACATATTTGATCAGTTGATGGAAGCTTGTAAAGTATGTTCTATTGGAGAAATTACAGAAGCTTTGTTTGAAGTTGGTGGTCAATACAGAAGGAATATGTAATTCTATGAAATCTTAAATGAAAAAAGTCATTTCAATAAAAACTGAAATGACTTTTTTTTATTAAACTTTTAATATTGATTTCACATAACGTCTATGAATTTTTCGAAGCATTATTAATTCTTTTCTTAACATTCTTACAAAATCTACCCCTTGAATTTTAGTACTTTCAAGGTTTAAACAATCTTGGTAAAGCCTATCAATAAAATAATGAAGCGATTGCGCATATTTTAATTTGGTAGTTGGATTTACTTGTGTTTCAGTTTCTACAACTTTAGGCACTAATCTAAAAGCATTCATCACTAAATTATCAGCATAGTTATCTGTTTTACTTCCAGACCTATACATTGAAATTATATCTTTGTCATTGGTAATATAAGCAGCTATTCGCCTAGATAAATTAAAAATATCTAACGATTTTCTATAAATAACTAACTGATTCAACCCTTGTTCACTCATTTTTATCTTAGACTTCTTTCAAGTTTTATAACAAATTTACCAAGAAATAATTTTTATTATATTTATTATTTAAAGATATAAAACTAATTAAGTTTAATTTTTAATATATTTACTAATAAAATCTTTAATTATGAAAGTTGATGATTTAAGTTGGAAAATACTAAGCTGTTTACAACAAAACGCTCGACAGTCCAATACCGAAATTGCGCGTAAAGTTGGCATCACATCTCCAGCAGTTGCTGAGCGCATACGTAAAATGGAAGATCTTGGAATTATTGAAGGATATTATGCCAAAGTTTCCTATTTTGAAACGGGTCATCAATTAAAAGCAATCATCACTCTACGTGCTTTTATGGGAAGATTAAAACCTTTTATTGAAAAAGTTAAAGACTTTAAAGAAGTCGTTAATTGTTATAGAATCACTGGGAATGAAAATATTGTTATGGAAGTAGTTTTAAAAAATCAAAAACATTTGGAACAATTTATCGATCGATTAATAACCTATGGTGAATGCAGAACTCATATCGTTTTATCTAATGTAGTAGAAAACAATCCATTAACTAAAAAAGCACATCTTTAAACACTGCCTTCACTATCAATTATTGTTAATGCTAATCGGATTTTAAAATAGGCTATTTTTTCCTCAAAATACTCAAAATAAGGTTTTAAAGCTTGTGGGCTTTCTAATTTTTCTTTTGCTTTTCTAACTTTAACAACTTCTTCTTTGGTTATAAAATCATAAATATTAATAGCTTTTCCATCTGAATATAATTTTGCTAAATGAGAAAAAATAGTGGTTGCCTTTAGGTTTCTTTTTACAGAAATTTCATCGATTGATAACCCTTCTTTATACAATTCATAAGTTACTTTATAAGTGTCTTTCTTTTTATGAGTTTTTATTTTTTCGTTAGAAAAAGCCACAATTTCTGCTATAAAATCTTCTCCATAAACTTCTAACTTTCGCTGCCCCACTCCACTAATTTCTAAAAAATCTGCTTCGCACATTGGACGAGCTCGTTCCATCTCTTTCAGCGTAGCATCGCTAAATACCAAATAAGCTGGAATATTTTCTGATAAGGCAATTTCTTGACGTAATTTACGTAGCCGTTCAAATAACGAATCTTTTTTAGCTTTAGCCACTTTTGGTGCTGTTTGAACATTTTTTTGTTCTTGAACTTCAATTGGCTTCGTTAACTCTACAACCTCCTTCTCAAACAATACTTTTTTAGAAAAATCGGTTAATTGTAGTGCATTATTTTTATGAAAAGCTATTTCACAATATCCCTGATTAATTAACTGAATAATGTATTGTTGCCAATCTCTCCATGAAATATCACTTCCAACTCCATGAGATTTTAGTTGATTGTATCCCTTCTCTAAAATAGTGGCATTATGTGCCCCTCTTAAAACATCTATAACCGTTCCAACTGCTTCAATCTCTTTTAGTCTAGATATTACTGAAAGTGCTTTTTGGGCAATAATCGTTCCATTAAAAAATTGAGGAGGGTTTTTACATACATCGCAATTTTCACAATTTTCAGAAAGTAATTCTCCAAAATAACTCAATAAAATTTTTCTTCTACAAGTGGTAGCTTCAGAGAATTGTTTCATGCGCTCTAATTTTGCTAATTGAACCTCTTCATTACTTGCACCATTCATAAATTTACGTAACTGAATTACGTCGGCGTAACTATGAAACAGTAATGCATTTGCTGGTAAACCATCTCTACCACAACGTCCAATTTCTTGATAATAACCTTCAATATTTTTGGGCATATTGTAATGAATTACCCAACGAACATTAGATTTATCAATACCCATTCCAAATGCAATGGTAGCACAAACCACTTGAATTTTATCGTAGATAAAATTTTCTTGAGCTTTGGTTCGTTCTTCAAAATTTAACCCTGCATGATACGCTACCGCAGAAATTCCATTTTGCTGTAACTTTGTTGCTAATTGCTCCGTTGATTTTCTACTTAAACAATAAATAATACCCGCTTCATGAGGCTTTTTACGAATAAATTTAATTATTTGCAACACTCTATCATTAGCTGGACGTACTTCTAACTCAATATTTTTTCTATCAAATGAAGAAAGAAACTGTGTTGCATTTGAAATATTTAATTGCTCTAAAATATCTGTTCTAGTAGCTTTATCTGCCGTTGCTGTAAGTGCTATTATTGGTGTATTTGGTAATACTTTTTTTAAAAACCCCAGTTGTTGATAAGAAGGTCTAAAATCATGTCCCCAAGAAGAAATACAGTGAGCTTCATCAATGGCTATACAACTTATATAATTTTCAGTTAGTATATTTTGAAGCAAGGATAAACTTTCTGGAGCTACATATAACAACTTGATTTGTTTATTGATTACTTTTTCAAAAATTTTGGTTTGTTCAAGACTTTCTTGACTGCTATTAAAAAAATTAGCTGAAATTCCATTTGCGTTTAAGCCATCTACTTGGTCTTTCATTAAAGCTATTAAAGGAGAAATTACCAAGGTTAAGCCCTCAAAAAGTAGCGCTGGTAGTTGAAAACAAATAGATTTTCCTCCACCTGTTGGCATAATTACTAGGTTATCATTTTTAGAAAGAACAGACTCAACTATGGATTGTTGTTGATCTCTAAAACTGTCGTAACCAAAATATTTTTTTAACGTAGGAAATAATTTATCTTGTAGTTCTATATGCAACATTCAACTTTTTCTTTTTTGCAAAGATAAATTTATACGCATACAAATTACAAAGTATTAGCATGCAAATTAATAAGTATGCGCATATAAACTCCAAAACATGCGCATGTAAAACAACTTATATGCGCATGTTTTAGGGTTATTATTTTATGTAAGCATCATCATGAACTTGTGCTACAGCTCTACCAGAAGGGTCGTTCATATTTTTAAAACTCTCATCCCATTCCAAGGCTATTTTAGTACTGCAAGCAACTGAAGCTTCTTGAGGAACACTTAATGCTGCTGTATCACTAGGAAAATGTTCTGCAAAAATTGAACGATAGTAAAACTCTTCCTTGTTTGTAGGTGTTTGAATTGGAAACTTATATTTTGCATTTGCCAATTGTTCATCAGTTACTTCTGTAGCAACAACTTCTTTTAAAGTATCAATCCAGCTATACCCTACTCCATCAGAAAATTGTTCTTTTTGCCTCCAAGCAACGCTTTCAGGTAAATAACTTTCAAAAGCTTTTCTAATTACCCATTTTTCCATACGTTCTCCATTAATCATTTTATCTTGTGGGTTTATACGCATTGCAACATCCATAAACTCTTTATCCAAAAATGGTACACGTCCCTCAATACCCCATGAAGCTAAGCTTTTGTTTGCTCTTAAACAATCGTACATATGTAACTTACTTAATTTTCTAACAGTTTCTTCGTGAAATTCTTCAGCATTTGGGGCTTTATGAAAGTACAAATAACCACCAAATAATTCATCTGCTCCTTCTCCAGAAAGTACCATTTTAATTCCCATAGATTTAATAACTCTTGCCATTAAGTACATAGGTGTTGAAGCTCTAATTGTGGTGATATCATAAGTTTCAAGGTTGTAAATTACATCTCTAATAGCATCTAAACCTTCTTGTATGGTAAATTTAATTTCATGATGCACCGTTCCTATATGATCTGCTACTTTTTGTGCTGCAGCCAAATCTGGAGACCCCTCCAGTCCAACAGAAAATGAATGTAACTGTGGCCACCAAGCGGCTTGTGTATCGTCAGATTCTATTCTTTTTGCAGCATATTTTTTAGCAATCGCTGAAGTTACTGAAGAATCTAGTCCTCCTGATAATAGCACTCCATAAGGCACATCAGACATTAATTGGCGGTGCACTGCTGCTTCTAAAGCATCGTGTAACTCATCAATACTAGTTTGGTTTTCTTTAACTGCTTTATACTCCATCCAATCTCGACTGTACCATTTTGTTAATTCTCCATCTTTACTAGACAAGTAATGTCCTGGAGGAAATAATTCAATTTTAGTACAAACACCTTCCAAAGCCTTTAATTCTGAAGCAACATAAAATGTTCCGTTTTGATCCCATCCTATATACAAAGGAATAATTCCCATGTGGTCTCTAGCTACAAAGTACTCATCATTTTCAACATCATACAAAGCAAAACCAAAAATACCATTCATTTCATCAATAAAACTTGCTCCTTTTTGTTGATATAAGGCTAAAATAACTTCACAATCTGATTCTGTTTGAAAATTATAAGTTCCTTCAAACTGCTTACGCAATTCTCTATGATTATATATTTCGCCATTAGCTGCTAATACTAATTTTTTATTTTCACTAAATAAAGGTTGTTTTCCAGAAGCTGGGTCAACAATTGCCAAGCGCTCATGCGCTAAAATGGCCTTTTCATCAGCATAAATCCCGCTCCAATCTGGTCCTCTATGACGAATTTTTTTAGACATTTCTAACAACTGCGGTCTTAATATTTCCGACTTCTCTTTTAAATCAAATGCACAAACTATTCCACACATGCTTTTACTATTTATTATTAATTACAATGCAAAAGTGACTTATATGTTTATTTTAACAAACATAATTTAACAAATTAGTTACAAATAATAATAATAAATATTGTTTTTTGAATTTTATGTAAGTAATTATTACATTATCAACATCTTTTTATTTAATTTTGAAATTTAACATTGTTTTTTGCGTCTTTTTATAAGGAATACTGTCTAATATATAGAACTTAAAAATTTATAATTATGAAAAATTCTGAATGCACTTGTACTTGTGAATCTTGCAAAAATGGAGAATGTGCTAATTGCACTTGTGAATCTTGTAACTGTACAAATTGTACTTGTTAATAACTAAAACCCTATCTTTAATATAAAAATAGGGTTTAAACTTTTTATGGAAACAACTGTTATTTGGAAAGAATTTTCTGCCTCTCTTAAATCTTTTATACGAAGTCGTATAAAAGATTGTGATGCTGTAGATGATATATTACAAGAAGTTTTTATTAAAATACATTTAAACATCCATAGCCTTAAAAAACAACAAAGTATAAAGTCTTGGATTTTCACAATTGCCAACAACGTTATCATAGATTATTTCAAAAAAAGCAATAAAAGCTCCAACTTAGAAATTGAAATACCTGTGATAGCTGAAGCTGAAATACACGAAGAACACTCTGCTAAAGACTGTATTTTACCTTTAATTAAAAATTTGCCCCCTACTTATAAAAAAGCAATTTTTTTAAGTGAAATTAAAGGCTTCAAACAAGCTGAAGTTGCTCAACAATTGAACATTTCATTATCAGGAGCAAAATCTAAAATTCAACGTGGTAGAAAACTCTTACAACAAGGTTTTATAGATTGCTGTAATTATAAATTAAATGAATTTGGATATTTAATTGGTGAACATAAGAGTAAAAAAGAGTGTAAGATTTGCTCTTAAACATTTTATATTTTATAGTTACTTTAGCAAAAAAATTAATTCATTATTCAAATGATTCAATTTACCTTACTTACTGCCACTCTATTTGGTGGTTTAGCTGTTGCTTTTGGTGCTTTTGGTGCACACGCACTTACTAAAATTTTAACAAAAGATCAACTTAAAAGTTTTGAAACTGGTGTAAAATACCAAATGTACCATGCCATTGTTTTACTTAGTATTGGCTTTAATTTTAATTTAGATACAACTTCAGAAAAATACATGGTGTATTGTTTTGTTGTCGGAATCATTTTATTTTCATTTAGTATTTATGGCTTGGTAGTATCAACTGCCAAAAACCATAAACTACGTTTTTTAGGTCCCATAACTCCTATCGGTGGCCTACTTTTAATTAGCGGTTGGGTGCTATTATTTTTAAATATATTAAAACTTAAATAAGTGCTTTATTTTGATATTGGTTTTAACAAAAATGTTAACAAATTAAATTTACATTTTTTGTAGTTTTACCAACTAACTAATCAATTTTTAAATGAAAAACTATGCTTTTAAAGCAATACTACTAGTATTAGTAAGTATTGCGCTATTTTCTTGTGAAAAAAATAATCTACAAAACACTCCAAATGATCAAGAAAAAACCAATTATGTACAAGAAAATTACGATAAAATAGAAACCTCTATTACCATGCGTGATGGCATAAAATTGTTTACTTCCATTTATACCCCAAAAGACAAAAGCAAAAAATATCCTATTTTATTACAACGTACGCCTTATAGTGTTAGGCCTTATGGTGCTGATAAATTTAAAACTAAGATTGCCCCTAACGAACATTTAATGAAAGAAGGAAACATTGTGGTATATCAAGATGTTAGAGGTAGATGGATGAGCGAAGGAACTTATGATAATATGCGTGCTTACATTCCAAATAAAAAAGATAGCACCGATGTTGATGAAAGTTCCGATACTTATGATACTATTGATTGGCTAGTAAAAAATGTTGAAAACAATAATGGCAACGTAGGAACTTGGGGAATCTCATATCCTGGATTTTATAGTACCTATTCAACTATTGATGCGCACCCTGCTTTAAAAGCTGCATCTCCTCAAGCTTGTATTGGTGATTTCTTTTTTGATGATTTTCATCATAACGGTGCCTATCTACTAAGTTATTTTAGAGCAACTCCTCTTTTTGGAACTCCAAAAGATACTCCCACAGATAAAGCTTGGTATAAAATTCCTGATCTTAAAACCAAAGACCAGTACCAGTTTTTTTTAGATGCAGGCCCTTTAAGTAACTTAGACCACTATTTTGAATATGAAAAATTGGACAACCCAGCTTTAAAAAACAGTGACAATGCAAGTGACTTTTTTTGGAAAGAATTAAAAGAACATCCTAATTACGATGAAGTTTGGCAAAGCAAAGGTATTATTCAACATTTAAAAAATATAAAATCTCACGTTGCTACTATGATTGTGGCTGGTGAGTTTGATGCTGAAGATTTATATGGACCATTAGAAACTTATAAAACCATTGAACACTATAATAAAGATAATTACAATACCATTGTTTTTGGTCCTTGGAGTCATGGACAATGGGCTAGCACAAAACCTAAAAACAGTGTTGGAAATTATTATTTTGGAGACTCCATATCTATTAAATATCAAAAAGAAATTGAAACTAAATTTTTTAATCACTTCTTAAAAGGTACCGGTGATAAAAATACTGGTTTACCAGAAGCATATGTGTATGATACAGGAAAAAAAGAATGGAATACCTACAATGTTTGGCCTCCAAAAAATTCTAAAAAACAAACCTTTTATTTAGCTGAAGATCAAAAATTAGCTATTGAAAAAGGAAATGAAAAAGGCATTCAGTTTATAAGTAACATTAAAAAACCTGTTCCTTATACAGAAGATATTAAAACAGTATTTACTCCTCGAAAATATATGACCGATGACCAGCGTTTTGCCGCTAGAAGAAGCGACGTATTAGTTTTTGAAACCGAAGTTTTAGAAAAAGATATGACAATGTGTGGTGACATTTTAGCAAAATTACAAGTGGCAACTACTGGAACCGATGCCGATTGGATAGTAAAAGTTATTGATGTGCACCCAGCTGATAGTGAAGAAAATAATAAGGACATGCAAAATCACCTAAAAATGAGTAATTATCATTTAATGGTTAGAAGCGAAGTTATGCGAGGAAAATTTAGAAATAGTTTTACATATCCAGAACCTTTTATACCCAACAAAAAAACTGTTGTTGAAATTAAATTACAAGATGTGCATCATACGTTTAAAAAAGGACATAAATTACAAATACAAGTGCAAAGTACATGGTTTCCGTTAATAGATTTGAATCCCCAAACCTATGTTGACAATATTTTTAAAGCAAAAGCCGAAGATTTTAAAACACAAATACATACTGTTTTTACATCTTCAGCAATTGAATTTACGGTGTTAAAATAAAAAATAATTATATTTGTTAATATCATAATTAATGCTGCTATTCCAGAGTGATCACTGAGCGGATTCGAAGTGCAAGCAGGAATTCAATCGTTATAAAAATAGATTCCTACAAAAGTTTATTTTGACCAAAGATGGAAGGTGAAAATAACAGCATTAACTTAATTCGATTAAACTATAATTGGCTTCGACCCCGCTCAGCCGCCGATATTATTATTGAAATTTTTAACTTATGAAATATTCAAATATATTTTTCAGTTTAATAACAGTTCTAATTATTTCTTGTAAAGAAAAACCTTCAGAAAAATTAGCACTTCAAACCTTAAACAATAACAAATTTAAATTTGAAGTTGAAACTATTGTTAGTGATATGGATATTCCTTGGAGTATGGCATTTTTACCCAATAATTCTATTTTAATTACAGAATTAAAGGGGGAGTTAATTCATTTTAAAAACGGAGTAAAAACCAATATTAAAAATGTACCAGAAGTATATTTTAGAGGCCAAGGTGGTTTATTAGATATAGAATTAGATCCAAATTATGCCGAAAATGGTTGGTTATATTTATCCTACGCTGCAAATATTGAAAATGATGGAAATGGAGGAAACACAACTATAATGAGAGCTAAATTAAAAAACGATGCTTTGGTTGAAACTCAAGTTATCTATAAAGCAACTCCAAATACACAAAGCGGAACCCATTTTGGCTCTCGTATTGAATTTGATAAAAAAGGCTATTTATATTTTTCAATTGGAGATAGATACAACAGAGATGTTTTACCACAAGATATAACTAAAGATGCTGGTAAAATTTACAGAATAAATAGCGATGGAACAATACCAACAGATAATCCGTTTTACAACACTAAAAATGCTATAAAAGCAATTTATTCTTATGGTCATAGAAATCCGCAAGGAATGGCAATGCATCCCGAAACTGGAGAAATTTGGGCACACGAACACGGTCCTAAAGGTGGTGATGAAATAAATATTATAAAAGCTGGTAAAAATTATGGATGGCCTAAAGCATCTTTTGGAGTTAATTATAGCGGTACAAAATTTACAGATAAGACCTCTATTAAAGGAATGGAAGATCCAATACACCACTGGACACCTTCTATTGCTCCAAGCGGAATGACATTTGTTACTAGTAATAAATACCCAGAATGGAAAGGAAATGTATTGGTAGGTTCGTTAAAATTTCAATATGTTACACGATGTGTTATAGAAAACAACAAAGTAGTTAAAGAAGAAAAACTATTAGAAAATATTGGTCGCGTACGTTGTGTACGTCAAGCTCCAGATGGCTATATTTATGTTGCTGTTCAAAATTTAGGGATTGTTAGATTAACGCCTTCATCTTAAAAATTGTTCTTGTGAATAATTCCAAAGTAAACAATTGAGTTTTTGCTTTCAAAGGAATGACACGTGTAAATTAGACTAGAAAAACCAGTACTTTGGATATAAAATCGAAGTACTGGTTTTAAACTAAAACTACTAACTAAAGTTTTAAATATTTTATTTTGAAGAAAATAACTTTGGTTTGAAAGTAAACATAATCCAAGCCCAAGAATTATTTTCATCTTTATCTCCTCCTTTAAGAACTTCCATCGCTTCTTTAGCAAACATTTTAGAATATCCAACATTAAACATTATATTGTTTGCTATTTTATATCCTAAATTTAAATCTATTTCAGTACCTAAATTATTATCAACTTTTGTTCCTCCATTGTAAACATCAGCAGCTGAAGAAAAGAAATGAGGTACTAATGTTGCTGAAAATTTATCTTTTTTGTAAGCAACAACCCCATTAATATCAACTAAACCAACAGACCCTATGTGGTTACCAACATAAAAATAATCCATCCAACCATTAAACTTATGATTGGTTCCAAACAACGGATTGAAAGATTTTACATCAGAACTTGCATCATTCATATCTTTTCCTGATAAATATTCAGCACCAATACCTAAAGTAAACTCTGTTGAAGCTTTGTATTTTAAATTTCCTGCAAAGTAGTTAGCACTAACATCATTACCATTTAACTGTCCCGTTTGAAAGTAGATTGAAAAATCTGAGCTAAATTTTCCTTCATTATATTTAATATGAGAACCTAATGTTTGAGAATAATCTACCTTTTGATTATTAGCTTCCATAAACTCTACTCCGTTATTTAACACTAAAAAGCTTAAACCTACTTTAGTTATTTTGGTATTAAACCAAGCGTATTGAAAAGTTTTATAACCCGCAACATTGCTATATAAATTATCTACTCCTGATTGGCTATCAGAATTTAAAGCAAAACCTACATCTAATTTACTGTTTTCAGAAACTTTAAATTTCGCCAACATCGCATCATGACTTCTTCCTTGTTGCGCCCAACCTACATTTCCAAATATTCTACTGTCATCATACACAATTTCTTGACGACCAAATTTTAAAGAAATATTTTCAGATAATAATGCTTCAGCCCAAGCTTCGTGTAACATTGTTGCGTTATCATCAGTACCTAGGGTACTAATATCTCCCCAAACTCTTACATTTTGAAGAGAAATCCCCAATTTAATTTTATCTTGTTCAAAATTGAAATTTAAACGAGTACGTTGCGATACAAAATTTGAACCGTCAGCATCTGTTTGTAATAGTTTCCCAAAACCATGTTTGTTCTCATAACGAGGACGTAATTCAGCTGATAAATCGAACTGTTGAGCTGTTAATGTTGTTACAGTTAATGTAGCTAAAATTGTTATAAATAAAATTTTTCTCATTGTTATGTATTTTAATTGTATGCTTATTTTTAATATTTAAAGACCTCTTTATCTTTTACAATGCGAAAATACAAGCATAAAAAAATTTAATTACTGACTTTTATCAACTTTCAAAAACTTTTTTTACAATTGAAACTGACTTAAATAAACAGCATAGTAATTACCATAAAAATTAAAACATAAACAATTAATGACACTTTCCACAAGGCATGTGCTTTACGTAATTCCATAAAATAATATGAAACTCCAATAAATTTTAAACTTGACAATCCTAAAATAAGTAGTGTAGAAATAGAAATACTTAAAACCGAATTTGAGATTAATGCTGTACTCATAGTTAAAAGTATAAGTATTATCCAAACCCATAAAAATACGTTTTTTTTCATCTTAAAATATTAAATAAATTATTGGGAATAACAGCAGCCAAATTAAATCGCACATATGCCAAAATGCAGCACTTGCCTCAAAATCTTCTAAATTTATTTTATCTTTCTTTTTCTGTAAACTTACAAGTGCTATAGCCAAAATTACCAACCCAACTATGACATGAATTACATGAAATAAAGTTAACATCCAATAAAAAGAGAAAAATGTGTTATAACTAAGTGTAAGTCCAGCATCAATTTTTGTATAATATTCTACACTTTTTAACAGTAAAAATAAGAAACCACCAAGCATAGTTAATTTTAAATAGGTTGATGCTTGATTGATTTTAAATGCTTTTAATTTTTTTACAGAATTCGCCATAAAAAAACCACTAGTTAATAAAAATACTGTATTTATTGCTCCAAAGGTGGTATTTAATAATAATCTAGAAGTATGAAATACTTGAGGTTCTTCTTTACTGTACATAACCATAGCGATTAGTGCCATACCAAAAGTGATTAATTCTAAAAAAATTACGATCCATATTAAAATTCCTCCAGGAGGGTAATACAAATTTTTATAATTGACTTTTAAAGATTCCATATTTAACTTTGATGTTTAATTTTTTCATACAATTGCACCATTGCTTTAAGTAATTCTACAGGTGTTGTTAATATTTGATAATGGTTTTGTCCAAACATTTGAGGTAAGTAATACTTTGCTTGCGCTTCGATGGCTAAGGCATATGAATTTATTTGTTTTTCGTTTAATTCTCTTAAGGCTTGTTTTACATCATTTACTCCATACTTACCTTCGTATTTATCATAATCATTAGGTTTTCCGTCTGAAATTAAAATTACCCATTTATTTTTTGTGTCTCGTTTATCTAACAGAGCTCCTGAATGACGTAAAGCAGCCCCAATTCTTGTATAACCGCTGGGTTCAACAGAACCTACTTTAAATTTTGCTTTACTCCATTCTTCATCAAAATCTTTAATAGTAATATAGGATGAATGATTTCTAGTTTTAGAATAAAAACAATCAATTGAAAAATCGATATGAAACTCATTCAAAATCTCTCCAAATAAAATTGAAACTTGCTTTTCAACATCAATTACTCTGTTTCCTGCCGCATAACTATCACTTGATAGGCTTACATCTAACAATAATAAAATAGATAAATCTTTTTCTTTTTTCCGTTTGGACAAATATATTTTTTCTGAAGGTGTATGACCTGAGTTAACATCAACAAACAAATCGATAATAGCGTCAATATCAAATTCTTCACCTTGTGTTTGCCTGCGTTGTTGTTGAAATTTATTATTTACCGTAGTTAACATTTTTCTTAACCCAATTAATGTTGACTGGTTTTGATTTAATGTTTTTTTATAATATTCAACATTATTTTTCAATAAAGTTTTTGGATATACTTTACAAAAGTCTTTTTTATAACAACGTTTAGAATAATCCCATTCATCATATTTAATATGATATCCTTTATTATCAATTTCAGCACTTTCAGAAACTGTGGTGTTTTCAATAAAATCTGCTTGATATACTGAATGTGCTGTATCATCTACACGTACTGTATATTTCATATTTATCTCATCCAATGCATTTGAGTGATCATCTAATTCATCATCTCCATCAAAATCTCTAAAATTACCAGCAAATTCTTCTGCGGTTTCCACTTTTTCAAATTGATGTTGTAAAACGGCATCTTCTTGCTGTTTTAAATCTACTTGAACTGAGATGATTTCTTCAACAGCATTAGACTTTAAAATGGTTTTCGGTTTTTCATCATCCGCTTTTTTAACCTTATCTGTAAAATTTTTTAATTGATCTTGAGAAGTTTCTTCAGGATTATTTTTCATCCATTTTCCATATAAAAAAGAAAAATCCACATCGGTATTGTTTGCCTTTTCAATATAATACGTGTAAAATTTTTGATGATATTTTTTGGTAATTGGAAACTGTTCAAATAAAATTTCTAGTACTTTAGATGAAGTTTTTTGAGCTTTTTGTTGAGATTCCATCAATTCATGTTCCACCTCATCATTCCAATTTAAATTTAAGGTTTTTTGGACTGACAAATACAATATTCTAAACAAGTAATAAGAAATATTATCATCTACTGTAGTAAATTCTGAAAATTTTGAAGGTAAAAAGAAGTTGTTATTTTTGTAGCCACCTTCTCTTTCCGCAGGGTACAATTCAATAGCTTGTCCAGTTATTGCTCTAGCAAAAATAGTTAAACGTGGTTTTAAATCGTTTAATAAAACTGCATGTGCAACAGCTTCCTCTTTCTTTAGTTTTCTCTTTTTAAAGTAATGAGCAAGTTTTGTAAATATATATTCATCTGGTTCAAACACAACTTAAAATCAAATCATTAGGTTACATAAATCTTTTAAAGCTTCAATAACTTCTAAATCGTCAGTTAAAGGTTCAACAATAGCAACTTCAACGGATAGCCTTTTTGGCAACCCATTATGAATTAATTTGGCAGCATCTACCAATAAACGCGTTGAAACTGTTTCAGTTAAACCTAGTTCTGTTAAATTTCTAATTTTTGTAGCAATATTGACCAATTTTTTAGCAGTATTGGCATCTATTCCAGTCTCATTTACCAATATTTCAGCTTCTAATGTAGCTTTTGGGTATGCAAATGAAACAGCTATAAAACGTTGTCTAGTTGAAGGTTTTAATTCTTTAAATCCTTTTTGATAGCCAGGATTAAAAGAAGCAACCAGCATAAAATCTTCATGAGCCTTAATAGTTTCACCAAGCTTATCGATAAACAATTCACGTCGGTGATCAGTTAAAGAGTGTATGGCAACAATTACATCGGGTCTTGCTTCAGCTATTTCATCTAAATAAATGATTGCGCCTTCTTTTACAGCAGTAGTTAATGGACCATCTAACCAAACCGTTTCTGCTCCTTTTATAATATATCTTCCTATTAAATCAGTTGAAGAGGTTTCTTCATGGCAACTAATAGTAATTAGTTTTTTATTTAATTTATGAGCAATAAACTCAATAAATCTAGATTTTCCAGTACCTGTTGGTCCTTTTAATAAAAAAGGAATTTTACTTGCATAGGTTTGTTCAAAAACTTCAACTTCTTTTCCTATGGCTTTATAATATGGTGATTGATTTTTCATACGAATGATTGATACTATTAAATAGAAAACCAGAGTTTCAGATTTTATTTGTTATATAGTATGGAAACTAATCATCTTCAACTCTGGAAATCAATCTAAAAAAACTACAATTAAAATTTCAGTATCTTATTTATTATTAAATATTTTGTTGACAAATCAGATTTAAAACGTTTCAACTTTTATTATTTAATAAAATGGGGTTGATTAATTTAGATACTTTTTACTTAATACTTTTATTGTTTAATTTCTAATGCTTCATCAGTTGGAGTCCCATGTTTGTAGAAGTCAATAATATACATTACAACACCTGTTGCAAAGAAAGATGCACAAATAACTAATACTACAAAATGAATACTAATTTCTTTTTGAACTTGCATAAATTCCATACCAAACTTTCGTTCTAAATAAACTTGTGCAACACCTGCAACACCAAAAGCAACCGTCATCCCAATCATACCTATGTTTGAAAACCAATAGGCCATTCTACCTATAGAACTATCATATAATTTTCTACCTGTCATATTTGGTAAACTATAACTTATAATTGCTAAAACAATCATTGCATATGCTCCCCAAAATGCCAAGTGGCCATGCATTGCTGTAACTAAAGTACCATGTGTATATAAATTTGTTTGTGGTAGCGTATGAGCAAACCCTAATAATCCTGCGCCAATAAATGAAACAATAGCAGCACCTAAAGTCCAATATAAAGCTAATTTATTCGGATGTTTTTTCTCTCCTTTTCTATACATATTTACCGCAAATAATGCCATTGCTAAAAATGCCAATGGTTCTAGTGCTGAGAAAATTCCTCCTACAATCAACCAAATTTTATTTACACCTATATAGTAATAGTGGTGACCAGTTCCTAAAACTCCAGATAAGAACGTTAAACCTACAATTACATATAGCCACTTTTCAATAACTTCTCTATCAACACCTGTTAATTTAATTAATAAGAAAGATAAAATACCTCCCATAATTAATTCCCAAACACCTTCAACCCATAAATGAACTACCCACCAACGGAAAAATGAATCTGTTACTTGACTATCAAAAGGAAGCATTCCAGGTAAATACAATAATGCAGCAAACAATAATCCCATAGAAAGTACTAAGGCTGTTGTTGTTTGCTTTTTACCTTTAAATAACGTCACTAAAATTAGGCCTAAAAATAGTAACACATTCACTACCACTAAGTAATCTAACGGACGTGGAATTTCTAAAAATTTTCTTCCTTCCCAATAGTTAAAATGATACCCAACTATGGCAACTACTCCTACAACTGCTAAGCTTATTAATTGTACATAAGCTAGTTTAACACTTACTAATTCGCGTTGTGCCTCTTCAGGAATGATATAATAGGCTGCTCCCATAAAACCAGACAATAACCAAACTACTAATAAATTGGTATGTACTGCTCTTGCGGTATTAAAAGGAATAAATTCGTGTAAATTATCAAACCCAATGCGTGCAAATCCCATAATAAAACCATAGGTAATTTGTAAAACTAGTAATAGCATTGAAAGTGCAAAAAACCAATATGCTACCTTTTGTGATTTATATTTCATAATATGTTGTTTAGTTGTTAATTTTGTCTTTTGCTAAAGGAGAAACTATTCTATCAAAACCATTTAAGTCTATCTCTCCAATCCACTTAAAAAATGCGACTACATCACTTGCTTCATCTTCTGTCATTCCATAAGCTACCATTTTTCTACCATTTGGTTGCCAAGGTCCTTTAGACATTAAAATTCCTTTTATTACTTCTTCTCCATTTCCATCATATTTTTGATTTAATCGATCAACAACTTTTGTCAATTCTGGAGCATAATAAGCACCTTCTCCTAAAATAGTATGACACCCCATACAATTATTAGATTCCCAGATTTCTTTACCTCTTACTACTTCTGCAGTTATATTCTCATGATTTGTTTGATCAGCTCCTTCAGATAAAGAGTATATAGTAAGTCCTATAAAAATTAAGAACGTTACCAAAGTACCTCCTAGGAAAAAAGCTCTTGCTTGTTTTTTAGATAACATGTTTTTCGAGTTTTGTTAGTTTTATTAATATTAAAAGACCTTTTTATCTTTTATTTTGACAAATGTATTTGATTACATTTATATAATATATGATTTTTGTCATAAAAATTATTATTTTTTAATAGGTTTTGGTTCTATATCTTTTAATGTAAGTACTCTACCTTTTTCAGCAATTTCTTCTGCAAATTCCATAATAGTTTTATCTCTGAACTTTCCTAGAATACTATTTTTAAAAGGTTCTACAATAAAATGAACAGGGCAAGGATTTACAGCGTCACATTTATGCAAGCCTAAAAAGCAGTCATTTAATTTAGTTAGTCCATCAATATTTTCAATAATATCTATAACAGATTTTTTTTTGTTTTTTTCAGACAAATAAAACCCTCCGTTAGGACCTTTTGTAGAGGAAATGATTTTACCACGTACTAGTTGTTGAAATAATTTTGCTAAAAAAGGACTAGGAACCTCAATACTTTCTGAAATTTCTTTGACACTTATTTTTCTATTTTCATTCGAATGTTCAGCTAAGAACAACGTAGATAATATAGCATATTTACTAGCACGTGATAACATCATAACTCATTAATTCATATTTTGAGCAAAAATATAAAAAAAAGAGTAGTTGGTATTATATTTTTTCAAATTTAACAGTAAAGTGCCTCATAATAGGCGCTTCATCAATAATTCTGTATCCTGATTTTGCCCCTTCTCTTGAATCATAAATATTTTTAAGTGTTGCAGCAATATAATCCATATGATTATTTGTATAGGTTCTTCTAGGAATTGCTAAACGCACTAATTCTAGATCGGGATACCTATTTTTTCTTGTAAAAGGATCTCTATCAGCTAGCACCGTACCAATTTCAACTCCTCTAATTCCTCCAACTACATATAATTCAATTGCTAAGGCTTGTGCTCTATATTCTTCCCTTGGAATAGTTGGAACAAACTTATTGGCATCTAAAAAAATAGCATGTCCTCCAAATGGTTGTTGTACTGGAACTCCATATTCTACTAATTTTTTTCCTAAATAAGCTATTTGTTCTACCCTACTCTCTAAGTAATTAAACTCTGTTGACTCATCTAAACCAATGGCTAAAGCTCCCATATCTCTACCATTCATACCTCCATAAGTTATAAAACCTTCGTACATAATGTTAAAAACAGTAGCTTTTTTAAATACTTCTTTGTTATTAAGCGCTATAAATCCTCCCATATTAACCAAGCCGTCTTTTTTAGCACTAATGGTCATACCATCTCCATAAGAAAAAACTTCTTTTACAATTTCTTTAATTGATTTATCTTCATATCCAGCTTCTCTTTTTTTGATAAAATAGGCGTTTTCTGCAAAACGAGCAGCATCAAAATATAATGGTATTTCGTATTGTTTACATAATGCTGATACTTCTTTAGTATTTTGAACTGAAACAGGTTGACCTCCTGCACTATTACAAGTAATTGTTAATATTACAAATGGTATTTTTTCTTTTGGGTTTGACTTAAATACCTTTTCTAATTTATTTAAATCAATATTGCCTTTAAAAGGATGTATAATTGACGTATCAAACGCTTCATCAATCGTACAATCTACAGCAGTTGCTTTTCTAAATTCAATATGACCTTTTGTTGTATCAAAATGAGAGTTTCCAGGAACTATATCTCCTTCTTTTACCATAGCAGAAAACAAAACATTTTCCGCAGCTCTACCTTGGTGAGTAGGTAAAAAATATTTAAATCCAGTAATTTTTTTAACTGTTTTCTTTAATTTAGTAAAAGATTTAGACCCTGCGTAACTCTCATCTCCAATCATCATTTCTGCCCATTGTTTATCGCTCATAGCTCCAGTTCCAGAGTCAGTTAATACGTCTATAAAAACTTTATCTGAATCCAGATTAAATAAGTTATAATGCGCCTTTTTAATCCATTTTAATCGTTGTTCTTTTGTAGAGCGTTTTAACTGCTCTACCATTTTAATTTTATACGGTTCTGCATATGGTAATTCCATAATAATAAATTTAAATTGAAAAATTAGATGTAATTGTGACAAACCAATAGTTTGCCCATTTTAAAATAAGTTAAGGAGCTATTTAATATAGCATTCTGGGCGTTTAATATTTAGATAAATATTAAGATATATTTTATAAATGTTTAAAACTTTCATTCAATAATATACTTGCATACAAATTTACATTTTTTTCATTTTTATAAGTTAAATTTTTAAAAAAAGTGAACAAATTTTAATGACAATAGTCATTAATTGTGATAAAAGTTACACTTATCTTTGGTGCAATGTTAAAATAGGAAGATAATTGTTTTAAATTCAAAATTATAAATGGCTAATATGACAATTATCATTATTTTTGCACAACATTATTTTTAATAATAAAACATCTGTAATGAACAAACTACTTTCACTTATTTATTCAACACGTTTAATGGCTATTTTGTTTCTTGTTTTTGCTGCTGCAATGGGAGTGGCAACATTTATTGAAAACGATTATGGCACTGAAACGGCCAAAGCTTTAGTATATAATGCTTGGTGGTTTGAAGGTATAATGATATTTTTTGCTATTAACTTTTTTGGTAACATTTTTAAATACAAACTATTAAGAAAAGAAAAATTAGTAGTACTCGCTTTTCATTTAGCTTTCTTTTTAATAATTATTGGAGCTGGTATTACTCGCTATATTAGTTTTGAAGGAATAATGCCTATAAAAGAAGGGCAAGTAAGTAATACTTTCCTTTCCGAAAAAAATTATATAAGCATTGTTGTTAATGATGGTAAAGAACAAAAAACACCTGTACACCATCCTATTTTATTATCTGCCATAGGCTCAAACAATTATACTTATAATACAGATTTTAAAGGTACGGATGTTTCTGTTAAATTAACTAACTACATTCCTAACGCACAAGAAGTTTTTGAAGAAAGTGAAACGGGCGATGAATATATGCTATTTGTTGAGTCTGGTGGTGGTGGAAGACACAATCATTACGTAAAAAAAGGAACTTCTGAACTTATTCATGGCGTTATGGTTGGTTATGACACTCCTAATAAAAATACCATTGATTTTAAAACCATTGATGGAAAAATTAAAATTCAATCTGCTGTAGAAGGTCAGTTTTTTAGAATGGCTGATAATTTTGAAGGAACTATTGTAAAAGATTCATTACAAGATTTTTCAATTTTAGCTGTTCATTCAATCGCAGGGTTACAATTTGTTGTTCCCAATGCAGGTATTAAAGGAGAGTATAAAACAATCTCAGGTGATAAAGATCAAAATACCTTAGCCCAATTAACTTTTGACGTTACTGCTGGTGGTGAAACAAAACAGGTAAAAATGGTAGGAGGTAAATTTGCAATTCAACCTCCAACCCAATTCTCTATTGGGAATTTAAACTTTAGAATGAGCTATGGAGCAATGCAAATGAAATTACCATTTAGTATTAAATTAAACGATTTTCAGCTTGATAAATACCCAGGTTCGGAAAGCGCAATGTCTTATGCTAGTGAGGTTACAGTAATAGCTCCTTCTGAAACATTTGATTTTAGAATTTTTATGAATAATATTTTAAATTATAAAGGGTATAAATTCTTTCAATCAAGTTACAATATTACCCCAGAATATGAAGAAACTCACTTATCTGTAAATCATGATTTTTGGGGCTCAACAATTACTTACATAGGTTATTTTTTATTATATGCTGGATTGATTTTAATTTTATTTATGAAAAATACGCGTTTTGACTTCCTAAGAAAAAATTTACAAAAAATTAGAACAAAAAAAGCTACTTTAACTACCATTGCTATTTTACTAATTTCAACCATATCTTTTGCTCAACAACACAATCATTCATTAACCGAAAAACAAATTGATTCAGCTTTAGCGGTTAACAAAATTGATGTAAACCATGCTGAAAACTTTAGCAAAGTAATTATACAGGATGCTGGAGGTAGAATGAAACCAGTACATACCTATGCTTCTGAATTGTTGAGAAAAGTTAGTAAACATGATACTTATAAAGATATGAATGCGACTCAAGTATTTTTATCTATTCAACAAAATCCAAGATTATGGTTCCAAATTCCAATTATTTATATTGAAAAAGGAAACACAAAATTACGTGATATTATAGGAATCCCTCACGATCAAAGAGATGCAACACTTGCTAACTTTTTTGATTCAAAAGGAATGTATAAAATTTCTCAAATTCAACAAGAAGCGCAAAAAAGTAATATTAAAAGTAAGTTTGAAAAAGATGTAATAAATGTAGACAGAAGAGTTAACTTACTCTATTCAGCTATTACTGGAGATATTTTAAGAATTTTCCCTATTCCAAACGATTCTAATAATACTTGGGTATCTCATAATAACATACAATCTGCTCATTTTAAAGGTCAAGACTCAGTATTTGTTCGCCAAATACTCCCTATTTACCTTCAAACTTTGTCAGATTCTAACGTATCTAAAGATTATTCAAAATCTGATGAAATTTTACAAGGCATTACTAATTTTCAAAAAAAATATGGAAGTGAAGTATATCCAAAAGAACATAAAATTGACTTAGAAATTGCTTACAACAAATACGATATATTTAAAACTATATATAGCTATTATATGTACATTGGAACATTAATGTTCTTTTTTGTAATCTTCCAAATTTTTAGAAATAATAAAACCATCAACTTTTTAATTAAAGCAAGTATTGTTATAATTATTGGGCTTTTTCTATTACATACAGGAGGTTTAATCGCTCGCTGGATAGTAAGTGGAAATGCCCCTTGGAGTAACGCCTACGAATCTATGATTTATGTTGGATGGGCAACTATGCTGTTTGGATTAATTTTTGGAAAAAAATCATCAATGACTATTGCTGCAACGGCCTTTTTAACAGCATTTATTTTAATGGTTGCGCATTGGAATTGGATGGATCCAGAAATTGCAAATCTTCAACCTGTACTAAATTCTTATTGGTTAATGATTCACGTATCAATAATAGTTGCAAGTTATGGCCCATTTGCTTTAGGAATGATATTAGGCTTAATTGCACTTTTATTAATGATATTGACAACCAAAAAGAATAAACAAAAAATTGGTTTAATGATTAAAGAAATGACCATTATTAATGAAATGGCTTTAACTGTTGGTTTGGTGATGTTAACTATTGGAAACTTTTTAGGCGGACAATGGGCAAATGAAAGTTGGGGACGTTATTGGGGCTGGGATCCAAAGGAAACTTGGGCTTTAATAAGTATTATGATTTACGCTTTTGTTTTACACTTACGATTAGTTCCAGGCTTAAGAAGTAGATTTGTTTTTAATTTATTTTCAGTAGCTGCGTTTGCTTCTATTTTAATGACCTATTTTGGAGTGAACTTCTACTTATCAGGTTTACATTCTTATGCAAGTGGAGATAAAGCTATTACACCTACATTTGTTTATTACTCCGTAGCTATTGTAGCTGTTATCTCTGTTTTAGCTTATATACAACATAAAAAACATTATAAAAAATAACTAAAATCGTTGCAAAAATGTAACTTTGCAATCCATTAAAAAAATTATCAATGTTTAATAAGTATATAAAATTAGTAATTGCAGCAGGAATCTTAGTGTGGTCCGTATTTCAATTTGTTGATGAAAATATAATGAATGGCATTTCATTAATTTTATTAGCAGGTATTTTTGTACTGTTCTACTTTAAAAATGAATTTATATTACTTGCATTTTTACAATTAAGAAAACAAAATTTTGCGGGTGCAAGTAAATGGTTATCCTATATTAAAAATCCAAGTTCTGCTTTAATAAAAAAACAGGAAGGATATTATAATTTTTTACAAGGAATTATGGTTTCTCAAACCAACCTAACTCAAGCTGAGAAATTTTTTAAAAAAGCATTAAGTTTAGGGTTAAATATGAAACATGATATTGCAATGGCAAAACTACAATTGGCTGGAATTGCTATGTCTAAAAGACGTAAAAGAGAAGCTACCACCTTAGTAAATGAAGCTAAAAAATTAGATTCTCAAGGAGTTTTAACAGAGCAAATTAAAATGTTAAAACAACAATTGAAAAAAATATAATTCATTATTTATAATAAAAAAGGCAACCAAATGGTTGCCTTTTTTATTATAAATAACAGAACAGTACGCGCTATTACTTTATTATTATTGGTAATAACTCTTTAGTATATTGTATTAAATAAACCGCATGATTCTCAAAACTGCCAAAAAGTTTTTTATCATAATTAAATACAGATGACACCCTTTGTGATTTACCTGCTTTCAAACCTTCTTCAAGAGAACCTTCAGAAGCCAAACGAATAAGAATATCATAGGTTACATCAAAACCTCTTGTAGCATATTTAGATGGATATGCAAAATATTTTGATTTATAAGATTTATAGAAATTCTTTGCAGTAGCATCCATATCTAAATATTCCATTGATGGAAATAAAAAGTTCAATCTTCCTAATAAATTATTATCAATAGAATCAAAATTATCTCCTTTATTAAAAGCTATAAATTTAATATTAAATGTCTCAATATAAGTTTTTAAACTATTAATTGCTGAAGAAGTTATCACCGTATCATCACTAATTAAAACTACCCAGTTAATTGATTTTTCATTTAATTTTTCACCAACTTTTTCACTATCAATATATCCTTTTTCTGGTTTAATGACCGTAATATTTTGAATAGAGTCAAAAGTTTTAAACTTATTTACCGTTCTCCATAATTTAGTTTGAGTTTCAGCTTTTCCATCATTAATTATAATAATGTCCTCTCCTTTATATTGGTCTTTTAAATAGTCCATTAATTTTTCATCTAACAATTCTGTATTTGGTGCAGATTTAATCAAGTTACCTGCCGATAAGCTTATTTGATTTTTAGAAAAAACAGGAGCCACTACTGGAGCGTTTACATGCTTTGCCAACCAATGTGCCTTCTCAAAAAATAATGGTCCTAAAATAACATCTACGTTGCTAAAATCATTTTTATTAACAAGATACTGTAATTTATAATTAGAATTTTCAGTATCATAATAATTTACCTGAATTGTTAAACCTTTATGTTTTAAAGAATCTATTGCCATTTGAACTCCTAAATGAACATCTGAAACTATTGTTAATAATGAATTGTTTTTTTTGAAATTTTGAATTCTTGTTGAATCTGTATATTTATTTATTTGATACGGAAGCATAACAGCTACATTCAACTTTTTTGAAATATCAATGTTTTCAACAAAATAACCAGCATCATTTTCTCCTTTTATATTTTCTACCGAAAGTGGTTTTATTTTTAAAACCATACCTAACTTTAATCCGTCTTTCAGTTCAGGATTTAATTGTTTTAATTGCGCTTCTGTAACTTCATATAACCTTGTTAATTTAAAAAATGTATCATCCTTTACAACTGTATGAATTACATAATTTGATAGGTCTAATGGTTCAGACTTTTTTGATTCAGGAATTCTTAATCTCATCCCAATTTTTAACCCTCCTATTAAACCAAAATTAGCAGCTTTTAATTCTTCAATTGTAATTCCAAATTTTTTAGAAATTCCAAATACTGTTTCTTTAGGTTTTACGGTATAAAATTTTTCTACTTCCTTAGAACTTTCAGCTTCAGTTATTATTGTTTTTCCATAATTAAGATTCGGTACTACAATCACTGTCCCAGGTTTTGGTCTTCTACTTTCATCAGGATTTAAACGAAGTAAATCTCTTGTTGATAAATCATATCGCTTAGCAATACTCTTAATGGTTTCACCTTTTTTAACAGTATAAGAAACATACTTTTTTTGTTGTGCAATTGTTACAATTGAAAACAACAAAAAAAGAAATGTTATAAGCTTGAGTTTTTTCATTTATAAATTATATTTAAGGGTTATCCTATTCCCATTCAATAGTTGCTGGTGGCTTTGAACTAATATCATACACTACTCTATTAACGCCTTTTACTCCATTTATTATTTGGTTGGATGTTTTTTGTAAAAATTCATACGGTAAATTTACCCAATCCGCAGTCATTCCATCTGTAGATTCTACAGCTCTTAAGGCCACTACTTTCTCATAAGTTCTTTCATCACCCATAACACCAACTGAGTTTACTGGTAATAATATAGCTCCAGCTTGCCAAACATCATTATACAATCCCCATTCTTTCAATCCATTAATAAAAATAGCATCTACTTCTTGTAAAATTCTCACTTTTTCAGCAGTAATATCACCTAAAATACGAATTGCCAAACCTGGTCCAGGAAATGGATGTCTGCCTAATAATTCTGAATCAATTCCCAAAGAAGCACCTACTCTTCTCACCTCATCTTTAAATAACATTTTTAAAGGTTCTACTATTTTTAGCTTCATAAAATCTGGCAATCCTCCAACATTATGATGTGATTTGATAGTAGCTGAAGGGCCTCCTGTTGCTGAAACAGATTCAATAACATCAGGATAAATAGTTCCTTGTGCTAACCATTTTACATCTTCAATTAAATGAGCTTCATCATCAAATACTTCAATAAAAACACGACCAATTATTTTGCGTTTTCCTTCTGGATCTGCTTCTTCTGCAAGTTCTTTCAAAAAACGTGCCGAAGCATCAACACCTTTAACGTTTAATCCCATTCCTTTGTATTGGCTCAACACATTTTCAAACTCATTTTTACGAAGTAAGCCATTATTTACAAAAATACAGTATAAGTTATCTCCAATTGCTTTGCTTAATAATGTTGCTGCCACTGTAGAATCTACACCTCCAGACAAACCTAAAACAACTTTATCGTTTCCTAATTGTTCTTTTAATTTTTGAACCGTTGACTCTACAAATGAATCTGGTGTCCAATCTTGTTTAACTTTTGCAATATTTACTAAGAAGTTACTTAAAATTTTTAATCCATCCTTGGAATGATAAACTTCTGGGTGAAACTGGATTCCAAAAGTAGTTTCATTGGTAAGTTTAAAAGCCGCGTTTTTAACATCATGAGTAGAAGCAATCAATTCGGCATTTTCAGGTAAATCAACAATGGTATCACTGTGACTCATCCATACTTGACTTCCTTCATTTACGCCTTCAAAAAAAGATTCATTACTTTTTACAAAAGAAAGATTTGCTCTTCCGTACTCTCTGGTATTAGACGCTGCTACTTTACCTCCATAATTATGAGCCATATATTGAGCACCAAAACAAACACCTAATAAAGGTAATTTCCCTTTTATCTTAGACAAATCAGGTTTAGGGGCCTCTTCTGTTCTAACGGAAGAAGGGCTTCCAGAAAGGATGACTGCTTTGTAATTAGTTAATTCGAAATTTTTACTATTAAAAGGAAAAATTTCACAAAAAATGTTAAGTTCTCTAACTCTTCGGGCAATCAACTGCGTGTATTGCGAACCGAAATCTAATATAAGTACCTTTTGTTGCATCCGCAAAAATAATATTATTCTATATATGATGTATCATTTAATGTTATTTTTCTTTACAACATTTTTTAACATAAGAACTTAAATAACAATACTTAAATTGAATATTTTAGCACAATTTGAATTTATTAAACATAAAACTTAAATTATAACAAACTAAATTCGGCCTTTATAAGGCATTTTCTTTATTTTTAAATTTTGCAAACGTCAATTAAAAACTTCATTTTAATTTTAAAAGCGTTTAGAAGCGTTTTAAAGCATTTTTAGACTTTTAGTAAATTGTTAATAACTTAAAAAGAAGCAGGTCTTAAAAACAAGATAACAATCATCATTTTCTTATATTTGTGTGTTATTGAAATAATATATTGTAATATGAGTGACGAAATAAAAAAACATAATTATTCAGCTGATAGTATTCAAGCTTTAGAAGGAATGGAGCATGTACGTATGCGACCATCTATGTATATTGGCGACGTAGGAATAAGAGGATTACACCATTTAGTTTATGAAGTTGTTGACAACTCAATTGATGAAGCAATGGCTGGCCATTGCGATACCATTCACGTAATTATTAATAAAGACAATTCTATATCTGTAAAAGATAATGGACGCGGTATTCCAGTTGACATTCATAAAAAGGAAGGGGTTTCTGCTTTAGAAGTTGTAATGACTAAAATTGGTGCTGGTGGTAAATTTGATAAAGATTCTTATAAAGTTTCTGGAGGTTTACACGGCGTTGGTGTTTCTTGTGTAAATGCACTCTCTGACCATTTAAAAGCCACCGTTTATAAAGATGGTAAAATATGGGAGCAAGAATATGAAAGAGGAAAAGCTTTATATCCTGTAAAAACTATTGGTGAAACTGAAGAAAAAGGTACTATGGTTACTTTTACTCCAGATAAATCAATTTTTACACAAACTACAGAATATAATTACGACACTTTAGCTACAAGATTACGTGAATTAAGTTTTTTAAATAAAGGCTTAATGATTACCCTTACTGATAATAGAGTCACTGACGAAGAAGGAAACCATCCGTTAGAAAAATTTTACAGCGATGAAGGTTTGCCTGAGTTTGTGAAATATCTTGATGCTACTCGTGAACAGTTAATACAAGGTGTTATTTCAATGGAAGGCGAAAAAAATGATATTCCTGTTGAAGTAGCTATGGTGTATAATACTTCTTATAATGAAAACTTACATTCATATGTAAATAACATTAACACCCATGAAGGAGGAACACATTTATCAGGGTTTAGACGTGGATTAACCAATACACTTAAAAAATACGCAGAGTCTTCAGGAATGTTAGACAAGTTGAAGTTTGAAATAGCTGGAGATGATTTTCGTGAAGGATTAACTGCTATCATTTCTGTTAAAGTAGCAGAGCCACAATTTGAAGGGCAAACTAAAACCAAATTAGGAAATCGTGAAGTTACCGCTGCAGTAAGTCAAGCTGTATCTGAAATGTTACAAGACTATTTAGAAGAAAACCCTAACGATGCCAAAACCATTGTTCAAAAAGTTATATTAGCAGCACAAGCACGTCATGCAGCTCGAAAAGCTCGTGAATTGGTTCAGCGTAAAACAGTAATGTCTATTGGAGGTTTACCTGGTAAGCTAAGTGATTGTTCTGAAACTGACCCTGAAAAATGTGAAATTTTCTTAGTTGAGGGAGATTCAGCAGGTGGTACAGCAAAACAAGGACGTGATAGAAACTTTCAAGCTATTTTACCATTAAGAGGTAAAATTTTGAACGTTGAAAAAGCTATGCAACATAAAGTTTTTGAAAACGAAGAAATTAAAAATATGTTTACCGCTTTAGGAGTTTCTATTGGAACAGAAGAAGATCCAAGAGCGTTAAATTTATCAAAACTTCGTTATAATAAAATAGTAATTATGTGTGATGCCGATGTAGATGGTAGCCATATTGCAACCTTAATTCTTACATTTTTCTTTAGATATATGAAAGAACTAATTGAAAATGGACACGTTTATATTGCTACCCCTCCTTTATACTTAGTTAAAAAAGGGCAAAAAAGAGAATATGCTTGGAATGACAATCAACGTGATTTAATAGCTTTAAATATGGGAGGAAGTGTTAATATTCAACGTTACAAGGGTCTTGGAGAGATGAATGCTGAACAACTTTGGGACACCACTATGAATCCAGAGTTTAGAACATTACGCCAAGTAACTATTGATAATTTAACAGAAGCAGATAGAGTATTTTCGATGCTTATGGGAGATGAAGTACCTCCAAGAAGAGAGTTTATAGAAAAGAATGCCGTTTATGCAAAAATAGACGCATAATTACTTTAATTCACAACATTTTAAAACCGTCATTTAGACGGTTTTTTTTGAATAAATCAGAAATATTAAATGTTTCAATTAGCTCAATTATAGTTACAAACTTATCTAAAAACGATTTCGTAGTTAATTAAAATTGTTACACTTAATTAATATAAAAATTCTTATTTTTACAGTAATATTAAATATTTAAATACAACACAAAAATATGAAAGTAACAGTAGTAGGAGCTGGTGCTGTAGGTGCAAGTTGCGCTGAGTACATAGCTATAAAAAATTTCGCATCTGAGGTAATGTTGATTGATATAAAAGAGGGTTTTGCTGAAGGTAAAGCTATGGACTTAATGCAATGTGCCTCACTAAATGGTTTTGACACTAAAATAACAGGTGTAACAAACGATTATTCTAAAACAGCTGGTAGTGATGTAGCAGTAATTACAAGCGGTATTCCAAGAAAACCTGGAATGACTCGTGAGGAGTTAATTGGAATTAACGCTGGCATTGTTAAATCTGTTGCAACAAGTTTAATTGAACATTCACCAAATGTTATAATAATTGTAGTAAGTAATCCAATGGATACAATGGCTTATTTAGCTCATAAAGCTACAGGTTTGCCTAAAAACAGAATTATAGGTATGGGAGGCGCTTTAGATAGTGCACGTTTTAAATTCCGTTTAGCAGAAGCTTTAGGTTGTCCTGCATCTGATGTTGATGGTATGGTAATTGGAGGTCATAGTGATACAGGTATGGTGCCTTTAATTGGAAAAGCAGCTCGTAACAGTGTTAAAGTATCTGAATTTTTATCAGAAGAAAGAATGCAACAAGTTGTTGAAGACACTAAAGTAGGTGGAGCTACTTTAACAAAATTACTAGGAACAAGTGCTTGGTATGCTCCAGGAGCAGCAGTTTCGGCTATGGTACAAGCTATTGCTTTAGATTCTAAAAAAATGTTTCCATGCTCAGCTTTATTAGATGGTGAATATGGTTTAACAGATATTTCAATAGGTGTCCCTTGTATTATTGGTAAAAACGGAATTGAAAAAATTGTTGAAATAGAATTATCTGAAGCTGAAAAAGCTAAAATTGAAGAAAGTGCTGAAGGTGTTAAAAAAACAAACGCTTTATTAAACTAGTATTCTAAAAAAATTATACTAAAAAAGGCTGCTGTATAGCAGCCTTTTATTTTAATAAATAATAAAGGTCTTGTTAAAAATAAATAACAAGACCTTAAATTAAAGTTTGGTTAGATTCTATTTGTTTTAAGACAACCCTGAAATAACACCTTCATTATCAATTGTCATATTTTCAGATGCTGGTGTACCAGGTAATCCTGGCATACGCATCATTTGTCCTAAAATAGGAATAATAAATTTAGCCCCTGCGGCAATTTCTATTTCACGAACAGTAACTGTAAAATTTTCAGGTCTTCCTACTAAATTTTCGTTATCAGAAAAAGATTTTTGAGTTTTAGCCATACAAATAGCAAAATCATTAAAACCTAAACGGTCAATTCGTTTTAAATTTAATTTTGCTTTTTTGTCAAAGTCTACAGCGGTTGCGCCATAAATTTCTTTAGCAATTTTTTCTATTTTTTCTTTAACTGGAGAATTCCAGTCGTACAAAGGTTCAAAATTAGATTTATTAGAATCCACTACTTTTACTACGGCTTCTGCTAATTTTTTGGTGCCGTTTCCACCTTTTGCCCATCCGTCTGAAACAACAGCTTGTACACCTAAAGCCGCGCATTTTTCAATAATAAAATCAATCTCTTCATACGAATCATTTGAAAAAGTATTAATTGCTACAACTGGCTCAATTTTAAATTTTCTAATATTTTCTATATGCTTTTCTAAATTACAAAAACCATTTTGAACGAATTCTAAATTTGGAATATTGTATTCATCTTTTTGTGCACCTCCATGATGACGAAGCGCTCTAATAGTAGCTACTAACACCACAGCTTTTGGGCTCAGCTCTCCTGAAACACATTTAATGTTTAAAAACTTTTCAGCACCTAAGTCTGCTCCAAAACCAGCTTCAGTTACCACATAATTTGACAATGACAATCCCATTTTAGTAGCAATAATTGTATTTGTTCCTTGAGCAATATTTGCAAATGGTCCACCATGAATAATTGCTGGATTTTTTTCTAAGGTTTGAACTAAATTAGGCTTTAAGGCATACTTTAATAAAATTGCCATTGCATTTTCTGCCTTTAAATCACGAGCAAAAATTGGCTTTTTATCAAAAGTAAAACCAATAAAAATATCTCCTAACCTCTTTTTTAAATCTTCAAAATCAGTAGCCATACAAAGTATTGCCATAACCTCAGAGGCCGGTGTAATATTAAAACCATCTTCTCTTGGAATACCATTTGCAGTTCCTCCTAGCCCTATAATAATATTTCTTAAGGATCTGTCATTCATATCAATAACACGCTTCCATAAAATAGTTCTTGGATCTAAATTAAAACTACAACATTTACTTTGTAGGTTATTATCAATTAAAGCCGATAATAAATTATTAGCTTTTTCAACCGCATTAAAATCACCGGTAAAATGCAAGTTTATATCTTCCATAGGCACTACTTGAGAATAACCTCCTCCTGCAGCTCCTCCTTTGATACCAAAAACAGGTCCCAAAGATGGCTCTCTTAAAACAACTGTAGCTTGCTTACCTATTTTATTTAAACCTTCAGTTAAGCCAATTGATACTGTAGTTTTTCCTTCACCTGCAGGTGTTGGGGTAATTGCAGTAACTAAAATTAAGTTATTTTGCTTAATTTTTTCTTCGTCTATAAGTGATAAAGGAAGTTTTGCTTTGTATTTTCCAAACATCTCTATATCGTCTTCTTCTATACCAAGTTTGGCTGCTATTTCTCTAATATGTACAATATTGTTATTTTGAGCAATTTCTATATCTGATAAGTATTTCATATTTTTAAATTTGAGAAACAAATATATAAAATTCATTATTGAGAATAAGTATAAATTTAAATCTCAAGTTGATTAATTACAAAAAGCCAAAAAAGAATTGTCAGTTCCTATTTGAAATTATATATTTGCACGTTTATTACAAATGAATTATATATCAAATTAATTTAAAATGCAAAACAAAGGACTTATAAAGTTATTCGCTATTCTATTCGGATTAGTAAGTTTATACCAATTATCATTTACTTGGTTTACAAATGGTGTTGAAGATAAAGCAAAAATGTATGCAGAAGCCAGATCGAACGATGGAAGAGAAATGGCTGATTTAGAAAGAGTTTATTTAGACTCTGTTGCAAACCAACCAATTATTGATTTAGGTTTTGCAAAATTTAGCTACAATGACATTAAAGATAAAGAACTTAACTTAGGTTTAGATTTAAAAGGTGGTATTAATGCAATTTTACAGGTTTCTGTAAAAGATATTTTAATTGGACTATCGAATGAATCAAAAAATCCAACTTTTAATGAAGCTTTAGCAAAAGCTACTGAAGCTCAAAAAAAGAGTGATGACACTTTTTTAAATTTATTTTTTAATGAATTTGAAAAATTAAGTAATGGTGAAGTAAAATTAAGCGATCCAAGTATTTTTGGAAATAAGTCTTTACGTGAAAAAATTAACTTCAACCTAACTGATGAGGAAGTAATGCCTATCATTGAAAATGAAGTGACAGGTTCTGTAAATACCGCCTTTGAAGTTTTAAGAAGTCGTATTGATAAATTTGGAGTTACACAACCTAACATTCAAAGAATTGGAAAATCAGGTCGTATATTAATCGAATTACCTGGAGCCAAAGATATAGACCGTGTAAAAAAATTATTACAAAGTACTGCTGAATTACAATTTTGGGAAGTTTACTCTAACCAAGAAACTGCTAATTTCTTTTTTCAAGCAAATTCTGTAATTGAAAACTTATTAAAAAATGAAGCTGATAAAAAAGAAACAGCTGCTGATAAAGAAGATAATTTAGATGATTTATTAGGAGAAGTTTCTGATTCTTTAGCAACAAAACAAGTTAATAACTTATTTACAGTTTTAACGCCGAGTGTTCCTCAAAGTCAAAATCAAGTTTCTTCAGTAATTGCCACAGCAAAATTAGCTGATACTGCTAAAGTAAATTCTTATTTAGCAATGAGAGAGGTTAGAGCATTATTAAGTAATGACATGAAGTATGCAAAATTCTTATGGGACTCTAAATCATTTACTGCAAAAACTAATACCGGTGAAAATACTGAATTAATTTACTTGTACGGTATTAAATCTAACCGTGAAGATGTTGCTCCTATTGAAGGTGATGTTATTGAAGACGCTAGTCAGGAATACGGTCAAACTGGTAAACCAGAAGTAAGTATGACCATGAATGCTACAGGAACTAGACAATGGGCTAAAATGACTACCGAAAATGTAGGTAAATTTGTAGCTGTAGTTTTAGATGATTATGTACATACTGCACCATCTGTAAATGTTGCAATTACTACGGGTAGAACTTCAATCTCTGGTGGAAGTATGACTGTTAGTGAAGCACAAGATATTGCAAACGTATTAAAAGCTGGTAAACTTCCAGCAGCTGCTCATATTATTCAGTCTGAAGTTGTTGGTCCTTCACTAGGTCAAAAAGCAATTGATAGTAGTATGAGTTCTTTTGCATTAGCATTATTATTAGTTCTTTTATGGATGATTTTTTACTACGGTAAAGCAGGTGCTTTTGCAGATATTGCTTTATTAGTAAACTTATTATTCATTTTTGGTATTTTAACTGCGTTTGGAGCTGTACTTACCTTACCAGGTATTGCTGGTATCATACTAACAATTGGTATGTCAGTAGATGCTAACGTAATTATTTTTGAAAGAATTAAAGAAGAACTTAACAAAGGTAAAGGCTTAAAAGCTTCTATAAATCATGGATTTAGTTTTAAAGGAGCCTTATCTGCTATTATTGATGCTAACATTACTACCATGTTAACAGGTATTATTTTATATGTATTTGGTACTGGGCCTGTAAAAGGTTTTGCATATACTTTAATGGTGGGTATCGTTACTTCTTTATTCACAGCTATATTTATCACTAGATTATTAATTGATTGGTATGCTGCAAAAGGGAAGTTATTTACTTTCAACACTAGTATGACCAAAAACTTATTTGCAAATATTGATGTAGAATTTTTGAAAAAACGTAAAATTGCTTACATCATCTCTGGAGCTGTTATTATTTTAGGTGTTGCTTCGTTAGTAACAAATGGCTTAAATTATGGGGTTGATTTTGTTGGAGGTAGAACATACGTAGTTAAATTTGAGAATCCAACTAGTGCATCAGACGTAGCTAATACCTTGAAAGATGCTTTTGGAAGTGCTCCAGAAGTAAAAACTTATGGTGAAGCTAGTCAATTAAAAATAACAACCAAATATAAAATTGAAGAAGAAGGAAATCATATTGATGATGAAGTTCAAGATTTATTATTTAAAGGGTTAACAAGTTATTTACCAGAAGGTTTAACAATGGATGAATTTAAACCTGGATTTGATGGTGATAAAAAAGCAGGAATAATGAGTTCAATAAAAGTTGAACCAACCATAGCCGATGATATTAAAACTGCTGCAGGATGGGCAATATTAGGTTCTCTACTTGTAGTATTCTTATACATTTTATTCAGATTTAGAAAATGGCAATATAGTTTAGGTGCTGTATTGGCAGTATTCCATGATGTATTAATTGTATTATCATTATTCTCAATATTCTATAAAATATTACCTTTTGATATGGAAATTGGACAATCGTTTATTGCAGCTATATTAACTGTAGTAGGTTACTCATTGAATGATACAGTGGTAATTTTTGATAGAATTCGTGAATTTGCTGGAATACATACTTCTTGGAAATTCTCTACAGTGGTAGACAAAGCACTAAGTAGTACTTTAGGTAGAACGATTAATACTTCTTTAACTACATTAGTAGTATTATTAGCCATCTTCTTATTTGGTGGAGATTCTATTAAAGGATTTATGTTTGCACTTATAGTTGGTGTAGTAGTTGGTACTTACTCATCCCTATTTATTGCATCACCATTAATGTATGATGCTATCAATAAATTAGATAAAAAGAAAAAATAAGCTATTTTTAAAACACATATAGCAAAAACCGTTTTGAGAGGTCAAAACGGTTTTTGTATTTCAAATTAGCAAATATCTTTGAAATAAAAACCATTCTTATTTTTTGATTATTAAATTTGTAACAAAGTTGAATAATGAGCATTATTAAATTACACGATAAATATTTTAAAAAATATATATCTGAAGAACAGATTGAAGAAGCAATACAAAGTTTAGTAAAACAAGTAACTAACGACTGTCAAAATGAAACTCCAATTTTTATTGGAATTTTAAATGGATGTTTTATGTTTGTTGCAGATTTTGTAAGAAAATATAATGGTAATTGTGAAGTTTCTTTTGTAAAACTTGCTTCGTATGAAGGCACTAATTCAACTGGAAAAATTAAACAACTTGTTGGTTTAAATCAAAATCTTGAAGGCAGAACTGTCGTAATTTTAGAAGACATTATTGATACTGGAAATACACTCCAAGAAATATATGATATTTTTAGAAACAAAAAGTTAAAACAACTTAAAGTAGCTACGCTGTTCTTTAAACCAGATGTATTTAAAAAAGAATTACCTATAAATTATATTGGGTTGCCAATCCCAGACAAATTTATTGTAGGATATGGATTAGATTATGATAATTTAGGAAGAAATTTGGCTGATATTTACCAACTAACTAAAAAACCAACAATGAAAAATATTGTTTTATTTGGACCTCCTGGTGCAGGAAAAGGCACGCAAGCAACCATCTTAAAAGAAAAATATGAACTTGTTCATATATCAACAGGAGATGTTTTTAGATATAATATTAAAAATGAAACCGAACTTGGTATCCTAGCAAAATCGTATATGGATGATGGAGATTTAGTTCCCGACAATGTAACTATTGAAATGTTAAAATCTGAAGTGGAAAAACATCCTGAAGCAAAAGGATTTATCTTTGATGGATTCCCAAGAACCGAGTCTCAAGCAAAAGCATTAGACGAGTTTCTAAGTGATAAAGGAGAATCTATAAGCGGTATGGTAGCTTTAGAAGTTCCTGAAGATTTATTAGTTCAACGTATTTTAGGAAGAGGTAAAACAAGTGGTAGATCAGATGATACTGATGAAACCAAAATTCGTCACAGATTTCAAGAATATCATAACAAAACAGCTATTTTAAAAGATTATTATCAAGCTCAAAACAAATATTTTGGTATCAATGGTGTTGGTGAAATTAATGAAATCACAAACCGTTTAAGTAACGTTTTAGATACGCTTTAATTGAAACCTTAAAAAAACATCAACAATTAAAAAAAGAAAATAATGACTGAAGGGAATTTTGTTGACTACATAAAAATATATGCTTCATCTGGTAAAGGAGGTAGAGGCTCTGCGCACTTGCATAGAGAAAAGTATATTGCTAAAGGTGGTCCTGATGGTGGAGATGGTGGTCGTGGAGGTCATGTAATTCTTCGTGGAAATAAAAACATGTGGACACTGTTCCCCCTTAAATTTAAAAGGCATTTTAAAGCGGAACATGGTGGTGATGGAAGTAAACAAAGAAGTACTGGAAAAGATGGGCAAGATGTTTACATTGATGTTCCTTTAGGTACCATTGTTAGAGATGGTGAAACACAAGAAATTCTTTTTGAAATTACTACTGAAAATACGCAACAAATTCTATTAGAAGGTGGTATGGGAGGTTTAGGTAACTGGAATTTTAAATCTTCAACAAATCAAACTCCACGTTATGCACAACCTGGCATTGATGGTAAAGAAGGCTGGTTTCAATTAGAATTAAAAGTATTAGCTGATGTAGGTTTAGTTGGTTTTCCAAATGCAGGAAAATCTACCTTACTTTCTGTCTTAACAGCTGCGAAACCTAAAATAGCAGATTATGCATTTACTACACTAAAACCAAATTTAGGAATTGTTGAATATAGAGATTTTCAAACATTTGTTATTGCAGACATACCTGGTATTATTGAAGGTGCAGCAGAAGGAAAAGGCTTGGGACATCGATTTTTACGTCATATAGAAAGAAATTCAACTTTGTTATTTTTAATTCCAGCAGATACTAATGATATTAAAAAAGAATATGAAATTCTTTTAAATGAGTTAAAAAAACACAACCCCGAGCTATTAGACAAAAATAGATTATTAGCTATTTCAAAATCTGATTTACTTGATGATGAACTAAAAGAAGAAATAAAAAAAGAGCTGCCTAAAGGAATTAAAACACTTTTTATCTCTTCCGTTGCTCAACAAGGTCTTGTAGCGTTAAAAGATACTCTTTGGCAAATGCTTAACAACTAATTTTTATACCTAATTTTTTAAAATAATTGGTAGAATAAATTCGGTAGTAACTGGCATATTCCTTTTTATAGCTGGTTGTAATGTTGGTAAATTTTCAACACTTACTTTTAAAATACTATCAAACTCCGGTAATAGTTGGCTAGTTTCTTCTGAAATATTGATATGAGAAAGACTCGTTTTTCCCAGTGTATTTACTTTTAATTTAACTAAAACAGTATCATTAACCAGCTCTTTTGCATTTAGTTGATACTGTTTTAAAGAACTATAAATGTGTTGCGCCATTTCTAATTGAAAACAAATTTGCTGTTTTTCTCTAGAAGGAATGTCTTTACACTTAGGAAATAAAGGAAATGCATCAACAGAGTTAAAATCAACAATGGTATCTACCTGTTGAATTGATACTCTATTTTTAGCTTGTTGTTCAAAAAAAGTACAAGAAACTAAAAATATTCCTATAAACAATAGCCTAAAAAAATGTTTCAACATTGGTTTTAAATTCACAATGTGAAAATACAACATTTTAGTTTAGTCAACAATTTCACCTTCAATAAAGTATTGTTTTTTTATGGCATCAATTCTTTGTTCTACAAATTCAGTCATTTTTGGATCTTTACTTTCAAAACGCGCTAAGTAATTTTTATAATGCTCAAGAGCTGTCTTTTTATCTTTATAATAAACATCAGATGTATTAGCAAGTTCAAACAATGCCTTATAATTGCTATAATTATTTTGAAATGCTTTTTCAAAATTTATTAAAGCATTCTTTAAATCATTTTCTTCTTTAAATATAACCGCTAACAAAAAATGTTGTTTATCAATATCAGGTTTGGAATGAAAAAGTGACATTGACAAATAGATTTTAGCTTGTTTAGCATCCTTCTTTTCATAAGCTAAACTAGCCAATCTATATAGTATTTTAGGATTATTATATTCTATTTTCAAAGCTTTTTTAAAATTAGCTTCCGCCAAATCAAACTTTTCTAAATTATAATAGCACATTCCAAACATTTCATACGTATTTACAGACTTAAAATTTAAGCTATCTAATACCGTTAGGTAATTAATTGCTTCATCAAATTTTTTAGTAAAATATAATTCATTAGCTTTTAATTGAAGAAAGTTAAGATTAGTACTATCAATTTTTAATCCTTTATCAATAAATAACATGGTAGAATCTTTAATTTTAAGTTTTTTAAAAAACTTAGCTAATTCATATATACTTTTTATATGTAAAGTGTCTAAATTATAAGCATCTAAATAACTTTGACCCATTTTAAATAGCTTATTTTGTTTGGACAATGCTTCTGCTAATTGATATGGATAATTTGGATTTAGCGAATCTTTATTTTTCAAATAATTATAAACTAGTGCTGCTTTTTTGGGCTTATTGAAAGCTAAATACAACTTTCCTAAATTATTCAAAACTAATAAATTAGAAGAATCTTTTTTTATGATATCTTCGTAAACTTCAATTGCTTTAGAGCTTAAGCCAGCAGAATTATAAACCTGTCCCAATTTTATTTTTAAACTTTCACTATTATTAAAAGTAAGTGCTTTTTTATAGAGTTCTATAGCCTTTGTATCATTTCCAATAGTTTGGTTTATACTTGCTGCTTTTTCTAACAGTTCAAAAGTTTGGGGCTTGCTTTTAGTTAACAGCTCTATGGCTAATTGATAATTTCCTTTTATTAATAAGCTATCTACAACTGTAAAAACCGAAGATTGCGCTTCGGTTTTTAAAACTACCAATAAAAATAATAATGGTACTAAAATCTTTTTCATAGAGATTATGATTAATTAACCTTAAAAGCTATTGGTAAACTATATTTTACTCCAATACTTTTATTATTATAAGTACCTGGTTTCATTTGTGGCAATAAATTTACAACCCTTTTAGCTTCATCAACTAATGCTTGATGTGGAGCTCTGGCTTTAACTTCTGCTATATTGCCTTCTTTATCAATTTTGAACATTACAAAAATCTTCTTAATACCTTCTGATAAACCTAACCCCTTTGCCAAAGATAAATTGAAATTTTTATTTACATGCTTTGTTATTTTTTCTTGTAAACATTGTCTTAGTTCTTCTTCTGTTCCTTCACAACCTGGAAATACAGGCACATTTTGTACCACAGAAAATGGAACATCTTCTCCTTCTACATATTCCCAGTTAGTTTTACGTTGCACAGCATTTTCATTAGTTTTAAAAAAATGAATACGTTCTCCATTTTCATCAATTACTACTAAAAAATCAAAAATTGAATTTTCAATACTTTTAAACTTCGAGTGCATTTCTTGCTCCTTTTTAGTATACTCATCAAAAGGAATAATTTTACCTTTTAAATTTTTACCAACAAAAACTTTTCCTAACTCTAAATCCAAATATTTACCTTCAGTAACATCTTTATTATTATTTAAAACTTCTTCCATTTCTAATAACTCATCTTTTTCAGCATCTGAACAAGATGTATAAATTAGCATAACAAATAGTAACGGAATAATTAATAAATACTTTAATTGTTTCATTTTTTGTGATTTTTCTTTTGCGATCATAACGATTCTTTTTTTGATTAATGAATGTTTAAAAAATTGGTTGACAAATGAAATGCGCTCCACATTAAAAGTTTCTGACAATAACTTGTTGAAATATGTTTTTTTATCGGTTTCTTTTACTACCTCACTGTCAGAAATGTATTCATGTAAAAGCGCAATTCTATTTTGATACACATATATTATTGGATTAAACCAAAGCACAATTTTTAGCAATTCAAATAGTAATAAGTCAACGGTGTGCTTTTCTCTACAATGAACTATTTCGTGTTTAATAATATCTAGCTCTTTGTTTTCTAAAAGATGTTTATTTATAAAAATATAGTTGAAAAATGAAAAAGCGGACTGCTTTTCATTCAGTATCACTAAATTATAATTTTCTCTTTTTATTACTTGGTTAGAAGCTATTAGTCTACCAATTTTTAACAAACGAGTAAAAAATAAAATAGTAAAAACCGTAACCCCAATGTAAAAAGCTATGAGTATATAATTTACTGATGAATTATTTGTTACACTTTGTTCAATAACAATTTGTGGGTTTATAAATACCGTTGGCAACTGTACAATATAGTCTTGAGGAATGGATTTTTGAATGCTTTGAAATTTTAAAAAAGGAATTAAAAAAGAGATTATTGGTGTTACTAATAAATACACTCTATTCCACTTAAAAAAGGTTTCTTTTTGCAAAAAGAAATCATAAACTGTCAAAAATAACGCTTGAAAAAGTAGTACCTGAATTATATAATTTATCATTTCTCTGTCTTTTTGTCATTAATTTTATCTAAAATCGATTCTAATTCTACAATATCAATATCATTTTTTTTAACAAAAAACGATACCATACTTTTAAAAGAACCACCAAAATAACCATCCACAAGTTTATTTAAACTCTGATTACTGTAATCGGTTTTTTTAATTAAAGGATAGTATATATGCCCTCTTCCTTGGGCTTTATGAGCAACAAACTTTTTATTTTCCAATATTCTAATAATTGTTGAAACCGTGTTATATGCCGGCTTTGGTGCTGGTAATTGTGTTATAATTTCTTTTACAGATGCTTCTTCCAAGTCCCATAAAACTTGCATTAATTGTTCTTCTGCTTTTGTTAATTGTTTCTCCATTTTTCAACTAATTTTTTAGTTCAACACAACAAATATAACTAAAAAATTAGTTTAAACTAATTTTTTAGTTTAAAAATTTGCACAATTATTGATAATTCAATTTCTTTTATATATTTGAAAACATAAATTTTATATGGACATATTTCTTTTAATCATAGGTTTTTTATTTGCTCTGTTAGGTATTATTGGCTCCTTTTTACCAGTTTTGCCAGGCCCTTTTACCAGTTGGATTGGATTATTATTGCTTCATTTAACCAATATAGTTCCATTAAATTGGACATTTTTAGGGATTACTCTTGCTATTTCAATAATTATTTGGTTGATTGATTATTTTATTCCTGCTATGGGAACTAAAAAATTTGGTGGTACACGTTATGGAGTTATTGGAACTATGGTTGGATTAATCATCGGAATTTTGTTTCTAGGCCCTTTTGGAATTATCATTGGTCCTTTTGCTGGCGCTTTTATAGGTGAACTAATAAAAGATGCTAACAATACTAAAAAAGCTTTAAAAGCTGCCTTTGGTAGTTTTATTGGTTTTTTAACCTCAGCTTTTATAAAATTTGTAGCAGCAGTAGTATTTACCTCTTTCTATATTTCTATATTTTGGGAGTACAGAAGCTTATTTTTCTAGTTTAAAAAAACTTTAAAAATAAAAAAAGCGTCCCGGTTTTTCGGGAAGCTTTCCATCGGTTTTAAAAACCATGACGCTTTTAAACGTCAAACAACACAACTAAATCGCTTTCGAAGCGATAGGCAAATATATAAATTTTTATTTGATTACAAATTCTAAATACTTTTTCTTTCTAAATTACTGTTATTTCTGAATTGATTGTATCTTTGCAAACTGTTAATAAACGAATTATAAAAAGCAAGGTATGCAATTAACACCACTTGAAATAGTTAGAAGAGAATCATTACAAAAACTTCGTGAATTAGGTATCAATCCTTATCCTGCAGAAGAATTTAAAACAACAGCTACCATAAATGACATTCTTACAAAGTTTGATGAATTTGAAGGTAAAGAAGTGATTTTAGCTGGAAGAATGATGAGTAGACGAATTATGGGAAAAGCCTCTTTTGCTGAATTGAAAGACTCTAGTGGAAGAATGCAAATTTATATCAATAGAGATGAAATTTGCAATGAGGATGATGCAACTTTATACAATACTGTATTCAAAAAATTATTGGATATGGGAGATATTATTGGTATAAAAGGAGAAGTATTTAAAACTAAAGTAGGAGAAGAATCTGTAAATGTAAAAGAATTAACTATTCTTTCTAAAAGCTTAAAACCCTTACCTGTTGTTAAAACAGATGCCGATGGAAAAGTTCATGATGCTTTTTCAGATGCTGAACAAAGATATCGAAGACGTTATGTAGATTTAATTGTAAACGACCATGTAAAAGAAACGTTTATTAAACGTACAAAAATAACCAACTCAATGCGTGAGTTTTTTAACAACCGTGGTTATTTAGAAGTTGAAACTCCAATATTACAACCAATACCAGGTGGAGCTGCTGCAAGACCTTTTATAACTCACCATAACACGTTAGATATGCCTTTATACCTACGCATTGCTAATGAGCTATATTTAAAGCGTTTAATTGTTGGTGGTTTTGATGCTGTTTATGAGTTTGCTAAAGACTTTAGAAATGAAGGAATGGACAGAACTCATAATCCAGAGTTTACTGTAATGGAATTGTATGTTGCATATAAAGACTACAACTGGATGATGAAAATGACGGAAGACTTATTAGAAAAAGTTGCCATTGACACTAACGGTACAACCGAAGTTCAAATTGGTGAAAATAAAGTAAGCTTTAAAGCTCCATATCCAAGAGTGCCTATTTTAGAGGCAATAAAGATCCATACAGGATATGATGTTGCTGGAATGAATGAAGTAGAACTAAGAGAGGTATGTAAAAAAGTTGGTATTGAAGTTGATGAAACTATGGGTGTTGGAAAATTAATTGATGAGTTATTTGGAGAAAAATGTGAGCATCATTATATCCAACCAACTTTTATTACCGATTATCCTAAAGAAATGAGCCCTCTTACCAAAGAACATAGAACAAACCCTGCATTAACTGAGCGCTTTGAATTAATGGTGAATGGTAAAGAATTAGCAAATGCATACTCTGAATTAAATGATCCTATTGATCAAAAAGAACGTTTTGAAGATCAATTAAAATTATCTGAAAAAGGGGATGATGAAGCCATGTTTATTGATCAAGATTTTATACGTGCATTAGAATATGGTATGCCTCCTACCTCAGGAATTGGAATTGGAATAGACAGATTAACAATGTTTATGACCAACAATAGCTCTATTCAAGAAGTCCTATTTTTCCCACAAATGAAACCTGAAAAGAAAGCTCCTACAGTTGAATTAAACGACGATGAAAAAGCCGTTTTTGAAATTCTTAAAAAAACAGAAAAAATTGAGTTATCAGAATTAAAAACTCAAAGTGGTTTAAGCAACAAAAAGTGGGATAAAACAATGAAAGGTTTAACCAAACATAAATTAGCTAAGGTTAATAATACTGACGAAGGTTTATTTGTTGAAATAACATCTTAAAATCTTTAGAGTTTCAAAATAAAAATAAAAGGAATTACGTAACTGTAGTTCCTTTTTTTATACTTTTTTATAATCAATCTAAACTACTGTAAACACAATAATAATTATCCATAAATTCTTATCTTCGGCGACAGTTTATTAAAAATTAGAAAAAATGTTTAAAAAATTAAAAGGATTTACGCGTGCCTTTTGGACAGCAAATATTGTTGAACTTTTAGAAAGAGGTGCATATTATGGTGTTTTCATTGTAATCACTTTGTATTTATCAAGAATTTTAGGCTTTTCTGATGTAGAAGCCGCATTAATTTCTGGTATATTTTCTGGAGGTTTATATTTATTACCAACTTTTACAGGTGCATTGGCAGATAAAATTGGGTTTAAATCTTCTTTAATAATAGCATTCACATTATTAAGCATCGGATATTTTGGATTAGGGGTTTTACCAACTACTTTAGAAGCTATTGGATTAGTTGATTATTCTGACGGAATCAAATTTACAGGTTTATTAGAATCAGCCCAAAGATGGTCTATTGTACCAATAATGTTGGTAATTATGATTGGTGGATCCTTCATTAAATCTGTAATTACTGGAACAGTTGCAAAAGAAACTACAGAAAATAACAGAGCTTTAGGGTTTTCTATATTTTATATGATGGTAAATATTGGTGCTTTTTCTGGGAAGACCATTGTAAAACCATTACGAGTTTCTATGGGAGATATGGGATTAGTTTACCTAAATTATTTCTCTGCAGCTATGACATTTATTGCTTTAATTATGATTGTTTTTTTCTACAAATCTTCTAAAACCGAAGGAAAAGGAAAAACGCTTAAAGAAATTTGGACGGCATTAATTAAAGTAGTTACTAATGGTAGATTAATAACATTGATATTAATTATAACCGGCTTTTGGATGGTACAACATCAATTGTATGCAACTATGCCAAAATATGTGTTAAGAATGGCTGGAGAGGGTGCTTCTCCATCTTGGTACGCCAACGTTAACCCACTAGTTGTAGTACTTACCGTTACATTAGTAACAAGATTAATGGCTAGTAAAACTCCTTTATTTTCTATGACTGTTGGTATGTTTATTATGCCTCTTTCAGCACTTGTTATGGCTTCTGGAAATTTGATGAGTGGAGCTGATATTGATCTTGGAATAATTAGCATGCATCCAATTGCTCTTATGATGGTTTTAGGAATTGTTTTACAAGGTTTAGCAGAATCGTTTATTTCTCCTAGATTTTTACAATTTTTCTCTTTACAAGCTCCAAAAGGAGAAGAAGGATTGTACTTAGGTTTCAGCCATTTACATTCATTTATTTCTTCTGTTGTAGGTTTTGGTTTGTCTGGATATTTACTTTCAAAATATTGTCCAGAACCTAAATTATTTGAAACTCACGAAGCTTGGCAAGCAGCTTCTGTAAACGCACATTATATATGGTATTACTTTGCTGGAATTGCCTTATTTTCGGCAATTTCATTAATTGTTTATGGTAAAGTAATTGAAAAATTAGATGCTAAAAAAGTATAATTTATAATCTAAAAAGAGGAACTACAATTGTAATTCCTCTTTTAATATAAAGTTATTCCAAAATTTCATTTAAGATAATGATCTGGAGATTGTATAGCGCTATGACTGTCGATGAATTAAAATCGATTTTCGAATATCTAAACTCTACACCACCCATTGAAAATCTAGTACCTAATCCATTACCTCCAATAAATCCATAACCTAATTTATTTAAAAGGAATTACTTTTTAGCAGTTTCTTTTTTATTAAAAATTAACATTTCATTAACTAAAAATACGCACTAAAGTGGGGTTACTACTTAATTTTTAATGGCTAAATGGTTAATTTTGATGTTATTCAATCAATCTATTTAAACAAGTTATAATTATGATACAAAAAACAACAGCAACGCTGTTTAAAACAATTACCATTTTTAGTATGGTAACTGTTTTAATAAGCTGCAATCAAACCAAAGAAAAAGAAGAAAAAATGCAAACTCAAAATGTTTTATTGCAAGAATGGACAGGACCTTATGGTGGAGTTCCTGCTTTTGATAAAATGAACATTGATGACATTAAGCCTGCGCTTGAAAAAGGAATGGAAGAAAATTTACAAGAAATTGATGACATCACTAGTAATGTAGAAACCCCAACTTTTGAAAACACTATTGTTCCTTTAGAAAAGGCTGGGGAAACCTTAGATAGAGTGTTTAGTTATTATGGTATTTGGAGCTCAAATACGTCTTCTGCAGAGTTTAGAAAAATTCAAGGTGAAATGGCACCTATTTTATCAGAATTCAACTCAAAAATATCGCAAAATAAGGCGCTTTTTAAACGTATAAAAACAGTGTATGACAATTCATTAAAAACTCCTTTAGAAGATGATCAACAACGTGTAGTTCAGCTTACTTATGAAGGATTTGCCATGAATGGTGCTGAGCTTGATGATGAAAAAAAAGCTCGTTATGCTGAAATCAACAAAGAGCTTTCAACACTATATACCAATTTTTCTAATAACATTTTAGCAGATGAAGAAAACTATGTAGTGTACTTAACTAAAGATCAACTTGGAGGCTTATCTGAAGGCATGATAAAATCTATGGCTAAAATCGCTTCAGATAAAGGTCAAGAAGGTAAATATGCAGTTCCAAACACAAGATCTTATATGGATCCATTTTTAACCTATTCAACAGAAAGAGAATTACGCAAACAAGTTTGGACAAACTATTATTCTAGAGGCGACAATGGAGATGAATTTGATAATAATGAAAATATTGCTAAAATTTTAAAATTAAGAAAAGAACGTGTAGGCTTATTGGGTTACGATAATTTTGGAGATTGGCGCTTACAAAACAGAATGGCTAAAACTCCTGAAAATGCTATGAATTTAATGAATGCTGTTTGGCCAGCAGCTATTGCTAGAGTACATGAAGAAGTAAAAGATATGCAAAATGTTGCAAATGCTGCAGGAGATAATATTACTATTGAACCTTGGGATTATAGATTTTATGCTGAAAAAGTTAGAAAACAAAAATATGATTTAGACTCGGATGAAGTTAAACAATATTTACAATTAGATAAATTAACTCAAGCTTTATTTTTTGTAGCTGGAGAATTGTTTGATTATAATTTTACTCCTGTTGCTGAAGGAAGCGTTCCTGTTTTTCAGGAAGATGTTAAAGTTTGGGAAGTTACTGATAAATCAACTAACAAACATATTGGATTGTGGTATTTAGATCCATTTGCACGCCCTGGAAAAAGATCGGGAGCTTGGGCTACAACTTATAGAAGTCATACTACATTCGATGGAAAAAAGACAGTACTTGCTTCAAATAATTCAAACTTTGTAAAACCCGCTCCTGGTGAAGCTCTTTTAGTTTCTTGGGATGACGCGACTACTTTTTTACATGAATTTGGACATGCTTTACACTTCTTTTCATCTAATGTAAAATACCCAACTTTAAACAGTGGTGTTAGAGATTATACAGAATTCCAATCACAAGTATTAGAACGTTGGTTATCTACTGATAAAGTAATTAATCAGTTTTTAGTTCATTACAAAACTGGAGAAGTAATTCCTCAAAAATTGGTTGAAAAAATTAAGAAAGCTTCAACTTTTAATCAAGGATTTTCAACTACAGAATATTTAGCTTCTGCAATAATGGATATGAAATTTCACATGGCTGATCCATCAAATATAGATGTTGATGCTTTTGAAAAAGAAACCTTAAACGAACTAAATATGCCAAAAGAATTGGTTATGCGACATAGAACACCTCATTTTGGGCATGTATTTTCTGGAGAAGGATATGCTACCGCTTATTATGGTTATATGTGGGCAGATGTTTTAACAGCTGATGCCGCTGAAGCTTTTGCAGAAGCTCCTGGTGGTTTTTATGACAAAGAATTAGCTGCCAAAATGGTACAATATTTATTTGCTCCTAGAAACTCAATGGATCCAGCTGAAGCCTATAGAAAATTTAGAGGTCGTGATGCTAAAATTGATGCCTTAATGCGTGACAGAGGCTTTCCAGTTCCTTCAAAATAGCCCAAATATTAAAGAGATTGAGGAGTTACAGTTATGTAGCTCCTTTTTTCTTTTACATTCATTTAAAAATTAGTAACTTAGATACTTATAATACTAAATTTAAAAAGCCATGGTAACTAATACTATACCTTTTGTAAAAAAATTGGCTAAACCAATTCTTATATTTTTATTATTAATTGGTTGCCATCAATTCAGCTACGCATCTAAAACTTATATTGATACCGTAGGTGTTAACAGATATCGTGGTATTGTTTTGGATAGTAAACACAAAAAACCATTAATTTTTGCATCTATAACTGTTAATGGAACTAATATAAGTACAGTAACTAACTCACAAGGAAAGTTTTTATTAAAAATTCCTAAAAAAATTAATTCTCAGCACATAACCATTTCTTTTTTGGGCTATACTAGTAAAGTCATAAATCTAAAAAATCTTGAAAATAAAAATAATGTCATAAAATTAGACACCTATATTGAGGAGCTATCTGAAGTTAAAATTATCACTAAAGATGCCCTTTCCTTGGTTAAAGAAGCATTAAAACGTCGTGGTGAAAACTATTTTAATGATGATACTAATATGACAGCTTTCTATAGAGAAACCATCAAAAAAAGAAGAACTTATGTATCATTATCTGAAGCCGTTGTAGAAATACATAAACAACCATATAATACCTCTAGAAGTGATTTACTTAAACTATATAAATCTAGAAAAAGTACCGATTATAGAAAACTAGACACCATAGCTTTAAAATTAAGGGGAGGTCCCTTTAGTACTTTGCACTTGGATATTATGAAAAATCCACATTTAATTTTTACAGAAAATATGGATCAAATTTATACATTCACTTTTGATAAATCAACCAAAATAGATAACAGGCCTATTTATGTAATTAATTTTAAACAAAAATCATCTGTTTCAGAACCTTTTTTTTACGGAAAATTATATATTGATGCACAATCCTTAGCTCTAACAAGTGCTAAATTTAAAGTAAACTTAGACAATCCAGAAAAAGCTGGTAAGTTATTTATACTTAAAAAGCCTAGAAAGGCAAATGTAATACCTATTGAAGCTAGCTATCAGGTTAATTACAAAGTAACAAATAACAAATGGTATTATGGCTACAGTAGAATTCAACTTGGGTTTAAGGTTGATTATGATAAAAAATTATTTAACTCTGTTTATTACTCAACCATTGAAATGGCCATTACTAACTGGGAAAAAAATACAACTAATAAATCTATAAAATTAAAAGACCGATTAAAATCTTCGGTAATAATGAGCGATGAAGCATCTGGTTTTGAAGATGCTGAATTTTGGGGAGAATACAATGTAATAGAGCCCGAAAAACCTATTGAAGCTGCCATCAAAAAAATTCAAAAACAATTAAAAAGAAATAAAAATTAATCTACTATTTAAGTACTTAATAAACCCATTAATAGCAATATTAATGGGTTTTTCTTTAACATATATTTAAGAAGTTTTTTATTTGGGTTTGATATATTAGTCGAATTATTTTCAAAAACAAAAACTAATATTCAAAATGACCAAAAAACTTCTTACTAGCCTATTAACAGTGCTGTTAATAGTTGGAGTATCTTCTAATGCAGAAGCACAAAAAAAGAAAAAAAAGAAAAATCAAACTGTTGCTCCTACTCCACCACCAAAACCAAAAAAGGGCGCCATTCAACCTTACAATAAGGTTGTAACAAAAGATGCAAAAACCGATGAAGGTTTGTTTAAAGTTCACTCTATTGATGATAAATATTTATTTGAAATTCCAGACTCATTATTAGAAAGAGAAATGCTTATGGTAACTCGTATTGCAAAAAACACTTCAAATAATAGTGATTTTGGAGGTCAAAAAGCAAATACACAAGTTTTGCGTTGGCAAAAAAAAGGAAAACAAATTTTGTTAAGAGTTGTTTCTCATAATGTAGTTGCTGATGAAAAACTTCCAATTCATGAAGCCGTAGTAAACTCTAACTTTGAACCTGTACTCTTTGCTTTTCCAATAGCTGCATTTAATGATGATAAAACTTCAACTGTAATTGATGTAACAGAATTATTTTCAACAGATGTTAAAGCCTTAGGTTTACCAAGCTATAAAAGAAAAGGTTATAAAATTACACGATTAGATACCAAAAAATCATTTATTGAAAGTGTAAAAAGCTACCCATTAAATATTGAAACAAGACACGTAAAAACTTATGCTGCAGGATCGCCTCCATCCAATTCAAGCACTGGAACTATTTCTGTTGAAATGAGTAATTCAATGATTCTATTACCTAAAGTTCCAATGAAACGAAGAATTTTTGATGAAAGAGTTGGTTGGTTTACAACCTCACAAGTTGATTATGGCTCTGAAGCTCAAAAAAGTGAAAAAGTAACATACTTAGATCGTTGGAGATTGGAAGTAAAAGATGAAGATATTGAGAAATTTAAACGTGGTGAATTAGTTGAACCAAAAAAACCAATTATATATTACATTGATAGAGCAACTCCTGAAAAATGGAGACAATATATAAAAGATGGTATTGAAGATTGGCAAGTGGCTTTTGAAGCTGCAGGATTTAAAAATGCCATCATTGCTAAAGACCCTCCTACAAAAGAAGAAGATCCAGATTGGAGTCCTGAAGATGTCCGCTATTCTGTTGTAAGATATTTAGCCTCTCCTATTCCAAATGCAAATGGTCCACACGTGAGTGATCCTCGATCTGGTGAAATTTTAGAATCTGATATCAACTGGTATCATAATGTAATGAGTTTATTAAAAGGTTGGTACTTTGTTCAAACTGCAGCTATTAATCCTGAGGCTCAAACTACTGAATTTAAAGATGAAGTTATGGGGCGTTTAATTCGTTTTGTTTCTTCTCATGAAGTTGGTCATACTTTAGGTTTACCTCATAATATGGGGAGTAGTGCTTCCTACCCTGTAGATTCTTTACGTTCAGCAACATTTACCCAAAAATATAGCACTGCACCATCTATTATGGATTATGCACGTTTTAATTATGTTGCACAACCTGGAGACAAAGGAGTTGCAATGAATCCTAATATTGGGGTATATGACAAATATGCTATGAAATGGGGATATCGACCAATTTTAGATGCAGAAACACCAGAAGATGAAAAAGAAACTTTAGATAGCTGGATTTTAGAACATGCTGGAGATCCATTATATCGTTTTGGACATCAACAAGCTGGTGATGTTGTTGACCCAAGTTCTCAAACAGAAGATTTAGGAGACGATGCCATTAAAGCTAGCTCTTATGGAATTGCTAACCTAAAAAGAATTGTTCCAAATTTAATTAACTGGACTGCTGAAAAAGGTAAAAATTATGATGATTTAGAAACTATGTATGGACATGTAGTTTCTCAGTTTAATAGATATATGGGACATGTTTCTTCTAATTTAGGTGGTGTTTATGAAAATTATAAAACCTATGACCAAGAAGGAAATGTATATACGCATGTAGATAAAGCACATCAAAAAAACTGTTTAAAATTTATCAATACAGAATTATTTGATACTCCAACCTGGCTTATCGATAAAAATATAATTGGCAGAACTGAATATTCTGGAGTTACAGAAAGAATTAGAAGTATTCAAGTTAGAACTTTAAACAATATTCTTTCTTTAGGAAGAATGATGCGTATGATTGAAAATGAAACTTTGAATGGTTCTGAAGCCTATTCGCTAATTTCAATGATGTCTGATTTACGAAATGGAATTTGGTCTGAGTTACGTACTGGAAAAAATATTGATACTTATAGAAGAAATCTTCAAAGAGCACATGTTGAAAGATTAGCGTATTTGATGAATGCTAAAGACTCAAAAAGTTTTAAAGGCTCAAGTTATATAAAAAGTACAACAGTAACTGTAAAACAATCTGATATTATTCCTGTGGTTCGTGGAGAGCTTAACAGAATTAAAAGAGATGCACAAAGAGCTGCAAATGCTACAACAAATACTATAAAAAAATACCACTTGCAAGATATTGCTAAACGTATAGATGGAATTTTAGATCCTAAGTAGATTATAATTATATTATATTATTTCACAAAAAAAGAGCCTCAATTTTGAGGCTCTTTTTTTAATCTGAAGTATCTAATTTATTAACACATTACTTTAAAAATCAATTATTTATTAAATTTTTTTATATATTAGCCAAACTAACTAAAAAAACTATGGAATATTCTTCCCGAAGGAAGTTTTTGCAAAAAACTGTCTTAGCTTCTACAAGCATAGCGCTACTCTCAAACATTCAACTTGCAAATGCATTTTCTTTTTCTAATTGCCCTTTTGAAGGTTACAATTCATATGCTGAAGAAAAAAATGATTTAAGGAATCCTTTTTTATCTGGTAAACAAATTTCAATCAAAGGTCAAATTTTTGATAAAACTGGAACTAATTTGTTACCAAATGTTTGTATTGAAGTTTGGCATTTATCTCCAAACTCTAAAAGCTATAAGCATAGAGCTAAATTAAAAACAGATACTAAAGGCAATTATCATTTTATTACCGATTTTCCAAATAAAGAATATGGAAAATCTTCTAGAATATATTTTAAAATTTCTAATAGTGAAACTTATTATTTCACAGAACTAGTCATAAATAGTACAGGAGCTCATATCACAGATAAACATTGGTATGACAACCAACTACTAGATGAACACCTTTTTCCCATAACTGAAGAATTTGAAAACTCTTCAACTATAACATTTAACATAACTCTTTAATTAAATTTTAAAAACTGTCATAAAAATTGACATTCATATTAACTATTTAAATAAATGATTTATGTACACATTAAACATTAAAAACAACTATCCATGGGCAATCACTGTTAATGGAAACAAAATTATTAACGATCAAGGAGATTCTGCATGTTTAAAAAATCAAGGCAATTCTTATGTAACTATTCCTGGAATTGGTGAAATGGCGTTTATTGATCTTGGCGATAAAAAAATTGCTGGATACCCTTTTATTAAAGAAACTTGGGGTGTTTTGGTAAGAACCAGTACTGTTGAAGCTTATTACCGATATGAAGGAGGAGGAGAGTTAACAGCGGTAATTGACCAATATGGCACCTGTTCCCTTTCAACGTCTAATGGAACTCTTATATCTATTGCCATGCCAGAACTTATTATTAAATAAAAATTACATTATTAACTATTAAAAAATTAAAATTATGGAGCCATTTTTAGGACAAATTATGATGTTTGGAGGGAACTTTGCCCCAAGAGGTTGGGCTTTTTGTAACGGACAACTACTAGCTATCTCACAAAACAGCGCATTATTTTCAATTTTAGGGACTACCTATGGTGGAGATGGAAGAACTACTTTTGCCTTACCAGATTTACGTGGTAGAGTACCTATTAACTCTGGAGGTGGAAGTGCAGGTCCTGGCCTTTCACCTAGACCTCTGGGACAAAGAGGAGGCGTGCAAGACGTAACTTTAAACCAAACTCAAATGCCTAACCATAGTCATAATGGGCAAATTGCAGTTAGTACTAGCACAGGTGGTGAATCTAACCCTTCTGGTCAGTATATTGCTGCTCACTCTGGAGCATTTAGTGAAGAATCTTCTTCTGGAAGCAATTTAAATGGATTAACTATTGGTGCTACTGGGAGTAATCAACCTCATACAAATATGCAACCTTATTTAGCTATTAATTTTGTAATAGCTCTTGTCGGAATTTTCCCTTCTAGAGATTAAAAATTATATGAGTTTTAAAGTTGAAATATTACTACCTAAATCGGATATGCTTCCATCACTTGAGTTAAACTTTTTAAATGGTTTACAACAAGCTTTGAATCATCCTAATAATGGAAATAATATTCCTACTTTAATTATTGAAAGTATTGGTAATACTTCAAATCATTTTCATATAAAAATTACTAAATATTTGCAATCTAAAATAATTTCAACAACTAGAGATTCATTAATCTACAATAATTTTAATGAATCTCTAATAGTACAATTTAAACCCCTAAAATTTGAATATCATAAAACTACTTATCTAAATACAGTTATAAAAACTCTAGATACTTTATTAAATAAAAGTTTGTATCAAAAACTTGAAAAGTCACCTCTAACAGGTTGGCAAAATCCTTATATCTGTACCTAAAAAATTTATTATGAAAAAAAATACTTTTATTACATTAATGGTTGTTCTTTTTATAGGAATAACTCATGGATTTTCTCAAAAAGTTGCAGTTATTGGTATCAATCATAACTCATCATCTCCAAATACTGATGGTTTTAGTTTTGTTGCTTTGGAAGATTTGCCTTCAGGGGAAGTAATTTATTTTACTTCAAATGAATACGATGCAACTGCAAACGTTTTTACCTATAACGGCGCTCCAACGGGTGAAGGTGTAGTTGTTTTTACTACAACTTCAATTATTAGTAAAGGAACTGTCATTTTTGTTGATGAAACAGGCACATCAACCGATGTATTTACTGTTAGTTGTTCCGGAGGAGGAGCTTGTGGAACTGCAACATTTCCTACGGCATCCACTGAAAACTTTTCATTGGGTACTAATGGAGATAGCATTTATGCATATACTGATACTGATGACAATCCTATTAATGGAATTGGAGAAATTTATGCCGTACTATTTACAGGTTCAGGAGAATCTTCTAGTCAGAATGGAGGAACTATCCCAGCTAATGAAAATCCTACACAGGGAGGAGACCATCCTAATGCTATAGTAGTAGATGGATTTCCTGATGATGGAGATATTAATATTGGACCCGATAGAGTGGAATACAAATTCAATCCTGCTTCTTTAAGAGATGCAGTAAGTAAAACATCACTTGAAAACCCAACCAATTATTTATGGAACGTTTCTAGTCAAGATTTATCTATTGTACCTTTTACAAATTTAAATTTATCTGGAGCAAACCCAATAGCAACTATAACTGTTTCTCCAACTTCATTAAATGAAAATAGTGGCTCATCATTTACTTACACTTTTTCTTTAAATACGAATGCAACTACAAATACAACTATAAATTTTTCAGTTAGTGGATCTGCAATTTTAAATACTGATTATACTCAATCTGGAGCTACTACTTTTAATGCTTCAACTGGAACCGCTGTAATTGCTAGTGGAACCAACTCAAAAACAATAACAATTACACCAACAGGTGATTCTACTTTAGAACCTGATGAAGATATCATAATTACTTTAATAGCTGGCAGTGGTTATGATGCTGGAAGCCCAAGCATTGCAACTGCTACAATTGTAAATGATGACTCAATTACAATCACTCCTTCAATAGCTATTACTGGAGTCAATAACGATACTACTGAAGGATTCTCATTTGTAGCTTTAGAAGATATTAATGCAGGGACAATCTTTTATTTCACTGATAATGAGTTTAGTAATTCAACTCTTACTTTTAACTCTGGCGAATTTGTAGCTTCTTGGACAGCACCAGCCGGAGGTGTTTTAAGAGGAGAAGTTATTGTTGTAAAAGAAACCAGTACAAATTCATTCACAACCTATTGTAATAATGGAAATTGCGGCTCTGTAATATTACAGGCAGGCAGTTTTTCTTTAGCCACTAATGGAGAAACGTTAAGTGCTTATACGGATACTGATAATAATCCCACCAATGAAATAACAAACATACAAGCTGTTTTATATACAGGAAATACTAGTACTTCAGGAGGTACTATTCCTTCTATTGAAGACCCCACTAGTGTTTATGTTGGCTCAGTTTTAGTTGATGGATTTGCACCTGTAGCCCCAAATAGAACAGAATATGATCCGCCCAAAAGGAACATAACTGTTGATCATGCTAATTTTCAAAATACTTCAAACTGGTTGCATGCCCAAACCAATCAAGATCTTTCAACTGTACCTTTTAATAATATTATTATTTCAACAGGTTCTCCTAACCCAGTACTAACTTTAACTAATTCCCCTTCAACAGTAATTGAAGATTTAGGAACTGGAATGGTTTATACATTTTCTCTAAGTGCTAATGCAACAAGTGATATCGTTATCAATTTTGATGTTACAGGTACGGCTACCTTTACTTCAGATTATACAGCTGCAGGCGCTACAACATTTAACGCAACTAATGGAACAGCAACAATTGCAAACGGAACCAATTCAGTAGCTATAACAATTACACCTGTAACAGATACTGATGTTGAAATCCAAGAGACTGTAAAATTAACAATAACTTCAGGTACAGGTTACGACGGAGGCTCTCCAAATGAAGCTATAGGATATATTAATAACGACGACACTAGTAATTCAAATCCTCTTGTTGCCATAACTGGAATTAATCATACAGATCCTGATGGATTTTCTTTTGTTGCCGCTAAAGATATTCCAGCTAACACAACAATTTATTTTACTGAAAACTCATTTAACAAAAACACATTATTGTTTGATTCTGGAGATGCTGTTTTATCTTATACATCTCCTTCTACAGTAATTCCTAAAGGTGATGTAATTGTAATTAAAGAAACTTCTCCTGATACATTTTCAATTAATTGTAATGGAAATTCAGGAGCTGCTTGTGGAAGTATTTCTTTAATATCTGGAAATTTTTCACCCGCAACATCTGGAGAAACATTTTATGCATATGAAGATAATGACAATGACCCCACTAATGGTGTAATTGATATTTATGCAGTTATTTATACAGGAAATGGAAGCTCTGGGAGTTCAGGAGGAACAATACCAAGTTTAGAAGATCCTTCTGGAATTTATTTAAGTGCATTAGTAATTGATGGATTTCCTACTACACAACCAAACAGAACAGAGTTTGACCCTACAAAAAGAAATATACTTGTAGATCAAGCTAACTTTGAAGACATTACAAACTGGATTTATGCACAAACCAATCAGGATTTATCAACAGTACCATTTACTATTTTAAATATTGTAGATACCACTCCTCCTACTGCTGTTTGTAAAGCATTTACAGCTCAAATAGGAACTTCAGGAACAGTAACAATTACTGCTTCAGATGTAAACGACGGTTCATCTGATAATATTGGAATAGCATCAATGAGTGTTAGTCCTAATACTTTTACTTGTTCTGATGTTAGTGCAACTCCAATTAACGTTACATTAACTGTAACGGATGCTGCCGGAAATAGTGATACTTGTATCGCTCAAGTAACTATTGAAGATAATTTAGCTACAAGTGTTACCTATACAGCTCCAACAGATTTATGCTTAAATACAAATATACAAACTGGATTAGGCGGTGGAAACCCTGTAGGTGGCATCTATTCAGGTCCTGGAGTAACCGATGATGGAAATGGATTAACATACAGTTTCAATCCTAATGCTGCTGGTGTTGGAACACACTCAATAACTTATACTTATACCAATGCAAATAATTGTAGTTATGCAGCTTCAGATAATATCGAAGTTTTTGCCCTTCCAACCGTTACTTTTACAGCCCCAGGAGACCTGTGTGCCAATGTTGTAACACAAACAGGATTAGGTGGTGGAAGCCCAAGTGGCGGAGTATATTCAGGTGTTGGAGTAACCGATGATGGAAATGGATTAACTTATAGCTTTAATCCTGCTATTGCTGGTGTTGGAATACATTTATTAACCTATACATATACAAATGCTAACGGATGTTCTGTAAGCACTTCTGATGATATAGAAATCTTTGCTTTACCAACAGTGACTTTTACCGCTCCTTCCGATGTATGTATCAATGTTGGAACTCAAACTGGACTAGGTGGTGGAAGCCCAAGTGGTGGAATATATTCGGGAACTGGAGTGACAGATGATGGAAATGGATCAACTTATAGTTTTAACCCAAATATTGCTGGCGTAGGTACACATACTTTAACATACACCTATACAAACTCAAACGGTTGTACTGTAAGCTCCTCTGATGATATAGAAGTTTTCGCTTTACCAACAGTTACTTTTACGGCTCCTTCAAGTCCTTTCTGCCCTAGCTCTTCACAAACTGGTCTTGGTGGTGGACTCCCTACTGGAGGAGTTTATAGTGGGACTGGAGTAACAGATGATGGAAATGGGTTAACTTATAGTTTTGTTGCTCCTGCAACAAATGGTACAATACCAATAACAATTACATATACGTATACTAACACAAATGGATGCACTAATTCTGCTTCAGATAATGTTAGTATTGAAGATAATATAGATCCTGTAATTACTTGTATTCCTAATAGTACACGAAATATTGATCCTAATACTTGTAGTTACACTATTGTTGGAACTGAACTAGATGCTACATTTACAGACAATTGTACAAATGGAAGTATTACTAATGATTTAAACGGAACAGCAACCATAGCTGGAGAAGTATTACTAAAAGGAGATACAACAATCACTTGGACTGCTGACGACGGAAACGGACAAACAGCAACTTGTACCACAATTATTACTGTTAATGATAATGAGCCTCCAAAAATAAATTGTCCTACTAACATTGTTGTAACAAACGATACTGGAGAGTGTAGCTCAATAGTAAATTTTGAAATGCCTACCGCCACAGATAATTGTTACTTCTTAAATGAAAGTTTAGCTGAGTCCCCTCCTCAAACATCAAGTTTTTCTGGTAATGCTAGAGGTTATTGGTTTATTGCTCCAGTAGATTTTTATATAACAGCTTTAAATGTTCCAAATACTGCTTCAAATGACAATCAAAATATTCAGGTAATGAGGTTCTCACAACCACCTTCTACCTGGTCATCAACAAGTAGCTATAGTGAATTATTACATTGGTCTAATAACACTACTGGAAACGATTTTATAAATGTCAACATCGCTATCAATGCAGGTGATATTATTGGTGTCTTAGGTACACGTGGTAATTCTAATATTAACTCATATGCTTCAAATTACTCAGACATTAATATTGATGGGAATTCCGTTGAGATAAAAAGATTTGGTACTCAAAACCCAATCAGTAATAGTCCAGCTCCGCAAGGAACATTTTGGACTGAAAATGGAGGTTCAATAAGTAGAGTTAATTTTAAATATTCATTAATACCCCCTGAAGCTATTGCTGTTCAGCAAACAGCTGGATTACCAAGTGGAAGTAAGTTTCCTATCGGAACTACTATAAACACTTTTAAAGCAACTGATAGCTCTGGAAATACTGCCTTTTGCAGTTTTAATGTTACTGTTAATGATACTGAAGCTCCAATAGCACTTACTAAAGACATTACAGTACAATTAGACGAAAACGGAACAGTTTCCATTTCTGCTGAACAAATAGACAATGGTTCAAATGATGCATGTGGTATTAAACTATTAAGCTTGTTTCCTACTAATCAATCATTCGATTGTTCCAATATTGGAGAAAATGAAGTTAAACTTTTAGTTATCGATAATAGTGATAACGTAACTGCTGCATATGCTACCGTAACTGTAGTTGACACTACTGCTCCAACTGTAATTACTCAAAATATTACTGTAGAACTAGACGAAAATGGAACAGCTTCTATTGTTGCTGAACAGATAGATAATGGCTCTTTTGATAATTGTGCTATTGAAAGTTTAACCATAGATACTACTTCTTTTGATTGTACTTCTGTTGGTGAAAACACCGTAACCTTAACTGCTACAGATGTAAATGGAAACACTGCTTCTACTGAAGCTGTGATAACTGTGGTTGACATTACTGCTCCAACTGTAATTACTCAAAATATTACTGTAGAACTAGACGAAAATGGAACCGCTTCTATTGTTGCTGAACAGATAGATAATGGCTCTTCTGATAATTGTGCTATTGAAAGTTTAACCATAGATACTACTTCTTTTGATTGTACTTCTGTTGGTGAAAATACCGTAACCTTAACTGCTACAGATGTAAATGGAAACACTGCTTCTGCTGAAGCTGTGATAACTGTGGTTGACATTACTGCTCCAACTGTAATTACTCAAAATATTACTGTAGAACTAGACGAAAATGGAACCGCTTCTATTGTTGCTGAACAGATAGATAATGGCTCTTTTGATAATTGTGCTATTGAAAGTTTAACTTTAGATACTACTACTTTTAATTGTACTTCTGTTGGTGAAAATACCGTAACCTTAACTGCTACAGATGTAAATGGAAACACTGCTTCTGCTGAAGCTGTGATAACTGTGGTTGACATTACTGCTCCAACTGTAATTACTCAAAATATTACTGTAGAACTAGACGAAAATGGAACCGCTTCTATTGTTGCTGAACAGATAAATAATGGTTCTTCTGATAATTGTGCTATTGAAAGTTTAACCATAGATACTACTTCTTTTGATTGTACTTCTGTTGGTGAAAACTCCGTGACTTTAACCGTGGTTGATACTAATGGAAACAGTACCAATGGTTCGGCTACCGTAACTGTTGTAGATACTGTAGTTCCTATCGCTGTTTGTAAAACACCTTTTACTGTTGAATTGGATGAGACCGGAAATGCTTCTATTACTGTAGAGGACATTGATAATGGTTCTTCTGATAATTGTGCCATTGAAAGTTTAACCATAGATACTACTTCTTTTGATTGTACTAATATTGGTCAAAATAATGTAACTCTTACGGTAACTGATGCTGCTGGTAATAGTTCCTCTTGCACTACTGTGGTTACCGTTATTGATGTAACTGCCCCAATAGTAATCACTCAAAACATTTCTGTTGAACTAGATGATAATGGAAATGCAACCATTTCTGCTGAAGAAATAAACGATGGTAGTTTTGATGCTTGTGGGATTGCTTCTTTAAGTTTAGATCAAACTTCTTTCTCTTGTCCTACTTTAACTGACTATACTGTTACCTTAACGGTGGTTGATACTAATGGAAATACTGCTTCAGAAATAGCAATGGTTACTTTTACTGCTAATGATTTAGATAATGATGCTATTGCTGATAGTTGCGATGACGATATAGATGGAGATGGTGTGGAAAATACTGTTGATAATTGTCCTACGACTTCTAATGCAAATCAGGCCGATATAGATAGAAATGGCATTGGAGATGTTTGTGATACTAGCGAATTGGAAATTCCTCAAGGATTCTCTCCTAATGGTGATGGAGTCAACGATGAGTTTATCATTACGGGGCTTCATAAATATCCTAATAACAGTATCCAAATTTTTAACCGATGGGGGAATCTGGTCTATGAATCTAAAAACTATCAAAATTATTGGGACGGTATTGCTTCTGGCAAAAAGAAAAAATTACCAGCGGCTCCTTACTTTTATGTATTGAGCATTAATGGAGGTAGTAAAGTTGTAAAAGGTTGGATATACATCAATTATTAAGAAAAAAATCAAATGAAAAATATAATAAAAAAACTCGTAATGGTAAGTGCTTTTTTAGTACTTCTAAAAAGTAATGCTCAGCAAGATCCTTTATATACCCAGTACTACAATAACTTTAGCTTAATCAATCCTGCCTACTCTGGTAGTCACGGATTGTTTACTGCTACAGCTAACATCCGTAGTCAATGGGCAGGTGAAGCCGGAAGTCCTGAAACTCAATCCCTCTCTTTACACGGGCCTTCTGGTAAAAATGTAGGCCTTGGGCTCTCTATTGTAAATGATAAAGTGTATGTATTGAGTGAAACTCATCTGTATGCTGATTTCTCATATGCTATTTACCCTACCGAATCCTCAACTTTAGCTTTTGGGTTAAAAGCAGGCGGAAGTTTTTTAGATGTAGACTTGCTAAAGCTTGGGATGGAAAATGATCCTTTATTTACTGAAAATATCCACGAATTTAATCCTAATATTGGAGCCGGTGTTTTTTATTATACCGATAAATGGTATGCCAGTGTATCTACTGTGAATATTCTTCAATCTAAACATTATGATAAAAATAATGCTATCGTAACAAGTGCTTCAGAAGAAATGATTTTTTACCTCTCTTCTGGCTATGTCTTTAATCTAAACGATGCTTTTAAATTAAGACCTTCTTTTATGATGAGAGCCGTAAATGGCAGCCCTCTTTCTACTGATATATCTGCCTCTATTTTATGGGAAAACAAACTAGAGTTTGGAATCTCGCATAGAATTGATGAATCCATCTCTGGGCTCTTTCAAATTAGACTTACCGATAATCTAAAAATTGGATATACGTATGATGCCACTACTTCTAAGCTATCCAACTACAATACTGGGGCGCACGAATTCTCTATCATACTCAACTTCGGAAATGATAACAACCAAAGAAAACCACCTTTCTACTGGATGAAAAAAGCGAACTATATAAATCAAACTTTGGAAAATAATGAACGTCAGGAAAATAATCTAAATGAAAATTAATCATAAAAAAAGAGCTTCTTATAAGAAGCTCTTTTTTTTATTTTTCACCTAAATCATCTATCACTCTATTAATTCTATCATTTTCAAGATTGTATGTAGTATTCAATCCTTTTTTTTCTGGAAATTGTTCTATCATAACAGTAGTTGATGGAAAAGCAAAATCAACCCCTAATTCACTTGCTAATTTTAAAATTTTAATGTGTAAGCTATGTTTTGATTCTTGTTCTTTATTCCAATCTAATTCAACAAAATATACATTTAAAAGAATTAATAATGCTGAGTCTCCAAATCCTGTAAATTCAACATTAAACGCATCGTTTCTGGTTGCTGGATGAAGATCTATAATTTTACGCACACCTTTTACAAAAGCTTCAATTAATTCAGGTGGAGTATCATAACGCAATCCTAAATTTGTTGTATATCTTCTAAATGCTCTTAAACCTTTGTTATTTACTACCATTTCAGAAAGTCTACTATTTGGTATTTGATAAATTGAAGTATCTGCAGCTCTAACTCTAGTAGATCTGAAACCAACGGTTTCAACAGTACCAACTACTTCGCCTGCTTCAATCCAATCACCAATATGGAAAGGTTTATCAACAAAAATCATAACCGTTCCAATCAAGTTTTTTACAGTGTCTTGTGAAGCCAAAGCAACCGCTAAACCTCCAATAGAAGCTCCTGCAATAACCGTAAATGGTTCTACTCCAAATAAAGTTAATAACTTTAATATTCCAATAAAAACCACTATTCCAGACAAAAAATTATCTAAAATTGGTGCCAATTGATCATCTAATTTATAATGCGTTGATTCTGCATAATCTGCGTAAACACTCATTACTACTTGGACTAATTTTAAAAAAACATAAATCCAAAAAACAGTAACCATTATATTTAAAACCAAAAATATAACTGTGTTTATGTCTAAATCAAGTTGCAATGATGGCAATAGTGCTTTAATAAACCAGCTCAATATTAACAAAACTATTGGTCTGGTTAATTTCTTTAACGAAGCATTAATTTTTTCATTTGATTTATGAACTATCCAATATTGAATTTTCCTCAAAGTAAAATAAACTACTTTTTTCAATACATAAAACAACGCTGTACAAAGCAATGCTAAAATGATAATTCCTAAATATTGCCATAATTCAATTTTTAAAAATTTTTTATGACCAAATTCAGGAATAATTTGCTGTATTGTTTCAGTAAACCAAGGATAAACACTTTTATAAAGCAAATCAACTTTCTCAACTGTATTAGGTGAATAATACCAACTTCCCTCAATTTTTTCAAGAAAAATTTCTGGCATTTGATAAGGAAATAACACATATCTATTTCCTGGTTTAAAACCTGTAGTATCTGAAAAAGTATTGGATGTTGGAACTTTGGAGAAGTCAACTTTTAACCCTTTGCCATCCAATATTTTTTTTAATTTTATTGCAATTTTCTGTGCATCTTCACCTTCTTTATCATAAATAACAGCTGCTGCTTTTTCAGGATGATAAGAATCTGGTTGTAAAAAATACAAATGCGTATAAATTGTTGCATTTGGATTACTTAAATCAACTTTCACTTTTTTTTGTGCTATAAGTGTAGCTGAAAGTAATAAAAAAAATAATGTTATTTTTTTCATTTTCTAATACTCTTTAAGTTATCGTTATCTTTTTCTTTTTTTATTAAACTTCTTCTTTTTTCTACTTGTAAAAGGTACTGCATCATTAAAAGTATCTTTAACTTCCTTATTTTTTTTCCAAGATACTGTAGAAGGAATTAATTTATTTAATAAATCTGTTCTGCCAACTTTGGTTAAGGTGTTTCTTATCCATTGTTGATTTTCCTTTTTATACCAAAAGAAAAATCGATGTTGATCGTCTTTTTCTTTTTTAGATTTTGGTGTTCTCGTTGGTTTTAACGTGTATGGATGATACCCACTATAATAAATCACAGTTGCAACCGTCATTGGAGTTGGTGTAAACCCTTGAACTTGCTCTAATTGAAACCCCATATCTTTAGTTTCAGCGGCCAAATTAGCCATATCTTCAACTTCACAAGCTGGGTGGTTAGATATAAAGTAAGGTATTAATTGTAGATTAAGCTTTTTACGAATATTTATTTTGTCAAAGCGCTCTTTAAATTTATGAAAATAACTAAATGATGGTTTTCTCATTAACTTTAAAACAGGATCAGAAGTATGTTCTGGTGCAACTTTTAACCTACCTGAAACATGCTTGGTCATAACTTCTTCTGTATAAGCATCTAACTCTTTTGGATCGGCCTTTTTATTAAATTCAGGAACCAACATATCATGTCTTATTCCACTACCAATAAACGATTTTTTTATTTTAGGATGCTTGTCTACAGCCTGATACAATTCTGTTAAAGGTTTGTGTGAAGTATCTAAATTATGACAAATAACGGGCGATATGCAAGATGGTGAAACACATTTATCGCAAATTTCTTGTACTTTTCCTTTCATTTTATACATATTTGCCGAAGGTCCTCCAATATCAGACAAATACCCTTTAAAATCTGGCATATTTGCTACTTGATCAACTTCTTTTAAAATAGATTCCTGACTTCTACTTGCAATAAATTTTCCTTGATGAGCAGAAATAGTACAAAAACTACATCCTCCAAAACAACCTCTATGTATATTTATTGAAAATTTGATCATTTCAAAAGCAGGAATTGCTCCTCTTTTATTATATTTTGGATGTGGTAAACGGGTAAATGGCAAATCAAACGAAGCATCTATTTCTGCTTCTGTCATAGTTTCAAAAGGTGGATTTATAACTAATGTTTTATCTCCTACCCCTTGAAAAATTCTATCAGCAAATAATTTATTTGACTCTTGTTCAATAACCTTAAAATTAGACGCGAACAATTTTTTATCTTTTAAACAAACTTCGTGAGAATGAATTGTTACATCATTCCAATTTTTGTTTTTAGGAATATTTTCGCCTATATTTAATAGAAAAGCTGTTTGTTTAATTGTGGTTAAACTTGAAAATGGTACGCCTTTTTGAAGCAAAGTAACTATCTCTCGTAAAGGTTGTTCACCCATACCATACACTAATAAATCTGCCTTAGAGTCTTCTAAAATTGTAGGTTTTAAAGTATCACTCCAATAATCATAATGTGTAACTCTTCTTAATGAAGCCTCAATCCCTCCAATTAAAACAGGGACATCTGGAAACTTTTCCTTTAAAATTTTTGTATAAACTGTGGTAGCGTAATCTGGTCTAAACCCTTTATCTCCATTTGGTGTGTAAGCATCTTTATCTCTCCTTCTTTTACTTGCTGTATAATTACTTACCATAGGATCCATACAACCTCCTGTAACAGCAAAAAACATCTTAGGCTTACCTAACTTTGTAAAATCTTGCAAATTATCGTGTACACTTGGCTGAGGAATAATCGCTACTTTTAAACCATAACTTTCCAATATTCTACCAACTACCGCATGGCCAAATGCCGGATGATCTACATAGGCATCTCCGCTAAAAAGAATTACATCTAATTCTTCCCAACCTCTTAACTTCACCTCTTTGCTAGTAGTAGGTAACCAATCTGAAAGTTTGTTCATCTTCATATTTTGCAAAAGTACATTAAATAAAATGATTCTACTACAACTTTAAATTACCTAGTTTCTAAAGCTTTTGTTAACTAATGTTAATGATTGTTAACAAATTAAACCTTTTAAATTTAATGTAGTCAAAAAGACATAAATAACAAAAAAATAATTTATCATGAAAAAAATAATAGGATTTCTTACACTAACATTACTTTTCTCAGTTCATATTAACGCACAAGGTTATAACCAAAGAGCTCAGCAAAGAACTAATTATAGCGCTGAACAAAAAGCTGAATTACAAGTTAAAAGAATGGCTTTAAATTTAGATTTAAATGAAAGTCAACAAAAAGCTATTTTAGAATTAAAATTAAAACAGGCTAAAGAGTTAGAACAAAAAAGAGCCGAATTTAGAGCTCAAAAACAAAATGGAACAAAAATTTCATCAGATGAACGTTTCAGAAATAAACAAGACAGATTAGATAGACAGATAGCTACTAAAGCTGAAATGAAAAAAATTTTAAACAAAGAGCAATTTAGCAAATGGGAAAAATTTAGTAAAACTCAAAGATTTAGAACTGCCAAAAAATTCAATAATAAAGCTAATAGATCAAACAAAAAAACGACTTCCTTTAGAAAACATAAAAATAGATTTTAGTTCGTTTTAAATCTTAATTGTTAGAATGAAAAAACGAGTTGTTTTAACAACTCGTTTTTTTAAAATAATGTATTATTTTAATAGAAAAGCAATTATTTTGTTATTAATAAAGTTTGACCAACACTTATATTATTTGAATTTAAACCGTTTAATATTTTTAATTCTTGAATCGTTAAATTATATTTTTTAGATATTGAATATAAGGTATCTCCCTCCTTAACATTATGGGTAGTAGTTTTTTTGTTTACAATTGTTTTATTATCTACTACTTGCAATTTTTGCCCAACATATAAATTATTAGACCTCAGTTTATTAAGTTTTTTAAGCTCTTTAACGGTAAGTCCATATTTTTTTGAAATTGAAAATAATGTTTCTTTAGTTTTAACTCTATGAAACCCTTCTGCCAAATTTTCTATTTCTTTATTTGATTCTTTGAAAACAATTCGTTCTTTTACTTCTTCATCAATTTTAAAAGCAGTTCCCAAAACTTGAGTATCGTATTTATGTAGATCGTATTTTTCAATTAGTGCAATTAATTTTGCAGGGTACCTTCTATCTGTTGCATAACCAGCTTCACTTAACCCTTTTGCCCAGGCTACATAATCTCCTTGATTGTATTTAAATAATTTAGAATATCTAGATCTATGTTTTAAAAATAACGAATGATCTCTAAATGATTTACTAGGATCTTTATATACTCTAAAGCATTCTCCTTTAGCATCATCATCATGATAGGTTTTGTCGCCTTCCCAACCTCTATGGCATTTTATACCAAAATGATTGTTAGACTTTCTAGTTAATTCACTTTTCCCACTTGAAGATTCTAAAATACCTTGTGCTAGGGTAATACTTGCTGGTATTTTATAAATTTTCATTTCATCCATCGCGGTTTGTTTATATTTTTCAATATAAGCTAGTGTAGCATCCTTAATTGTCGGTTGAATTTGAGATCTTTTAGAAATTGGATTATTCGTCTTTTGCTCAATGATAACTTCTTTTTGCTTTACTTTAGAAGCTTTAGCCATTCTTTTTTTAGACTTACAACTTGCAAGTAAACAGATTGTTAACAAACAAAAAAATACATGTTTAAATCTCATAATTATTGTATTTGGGGCATTTTCTTTTTATTTAAAAAAATATTCATTCCATCAATTCCTTGCAAACCACCAGTATGTATTGCTAAAATTTTGGTTCCATTTGGAAAACAGTCCTTTTTTATTTCTTCCACTAGTCCAAAAATCATTTTTCCAGTATAAACTGGATCCAATGCTATGTCTGTTTCTGCTTTAAATTTATTGATAAAATTAATTAATTCTACTGAAACTTTAGCATAACCACCAAAATGATAGTTAGTATTTAAACTCCAATTATCATTTCTTAGTACATATTTTTTAATTTCATTTTGAAGAAAATCACCTTTCAAAGCTGGAAAACCGATTACTTTTTGATATTTTTTAGTAGAATTTATTAAACCTGAAATTGTTCCTCCAGTACCTACAGCAGAACAAATAACATCAAATTTGGTATCTTCTTCATTTAATATTTCTTCACAACCTCTGACTGCAAATTTATTGGTTCCTCCTTCAGGAACTAAATAAAAATTACCAAACATTTTTTTTAAAGAATCAATAAAAACTTTAGATGTTTTATTTCTATAGCTGCTTCTAGATACAAAATGTAATTGCATTTGATGCTCTGATGCAAACTTTAACGTTGGGTTATTTTGAAGAATTTCATTTAAATTACGAGCTAGTTCATCTCCTCTTATAATTCCAATAGTTTTAAATTTATATTCAAAACCTGCAGCAGCAGTGGCGGCTATATGATTAGAATATGCACCTCCAAAGGTTAATAAAGTAGTTTTATTTTGTTTTAGAGCTTCTTCAATATTGTATTTAAGTTTCCTGTATTTATTCCCTGAAATAAAAGGATGCAATTCATCTTCCCTTTTTATAAAAAGTGACACTTTTTTATCAGCTATTTCTGAAAAATGAACTTGTTGAATTCTACTATTTTTAGTTCCTAAGAGCATTCTTCAATCTTCATTTGTAGATCTTCCCACTCTTCCATTAATACATCTAATTGATCTTTTTTAGCTTGATAATTCTTAAAAAAATCAGGATTAGAAGTAACTTGTTCAGAATTTTCAAAAATTTCTGCATCTAAGTTTAAAATATCAGTTTCTAAAATTGCAATATTTTTTTCCACTTTTGCTAATCTATTTTTTAATTGTTTAGCCTCCTTTTCTCTTTGCTTATTCTCTAAATATGCATCCTTCCCTTTAGAAATAGTTTCTGACTTTTCAACGGTTCTTTTCTCAATTTCTCTAAAATCTTCTAAATTGTATTGCTCTAAATAATAATCAATATCTCCTAAATATTCTTTTATTACTTTGTCTTTAAATTCATATACTTTATTACTTAACCCTTGTAAAAAATCACGATCGTGTGAAACTAAAATTAAGGTGCCTTCAAAATTATTGAGCGCCTGCTTAAGAACATTTTTTGATGCAATATCTAAATGATTGGTTGGTTCATCCATAACCAATACATTAAATGGATTTAAAAGCATTTTACATAAAGCCAATCTATTTCTTTCACCTCCCGAAAGAACTTTAACTTTTTTATCTACATCTTCTCCACTAAACAAAAAGGAACCTAGCATATCTCTAACTTTAGTTCTGTTAGCATCTGATGATGCATCTTCCATGATTTCCAAAACTGTTTTTTCACCATTCAAATACTCTGCTTGATTTTGAGCAAAATAACCGATTTGAACATTGTGACCCAACTTCATATCTCCATCAAAATCTATTTCCCCAACAATCATTCTAGCCAACGTAGATTTTCCTTGTCCGTTTTGCCCAACAAATGCTATTTTACTATTACGTTCTATTAACAAATCTACATTTTCTAGCACCTGATTACTTCCATAATTTTTAGCTAAATCTTTTGCTTCAATAATAATTTTACCTGGTTGAATTGAAATTGGGAAACGAATATTTAATGTTGCATGGTCATCTCCATCAACTTCTATTCGATCAACTTTTTCCAACTTTTTTATTAAGGATTGTGCAAATGCAGCTTTAGACGCTTTGTACCTGAATTTTTCAATGAGTTGTTCTGTATGTTTTATTTCTTTTTCCTGATTTTTCTGTGCTTGTAGTTGTTTCTCTTTTATATCTTTTCTCAATTCTAAAAACTGAGTATAAGGTTTATTATAGTCGTAAATTTTACCTAATGAAATTTCAATAGTTCTATTGGTTACGTTATCTAAAAACATTTTATCATGCGAAACTAAAACCACCGCTCCTGCGTAAGATTTTAAAAAGTTTTCTAACCAAATTATCGATTCGATATCTAAATGGTTTGTTGGTTCGTCTAATAATAATATATCGTTTTTTTGAAGTAGTAACTTCGCCAACTCAATTCTCATTCTCCAACCTCCAGAAAAGGTTTCGGTAAGTTTTCCAAAATCTTCTCTTTTAAAACCTAATCCTTGTAAAATCTTTTCAGTTTCACCTTGGTAATTGTATCCTCCTAGCAATTCATACCTATGAGTTAAATCATCTAAATCGTGTAACAAATTATGGTAAGACTCAGATTCGTAGTCCGTTCTCTCTGCAAGTTGCACATTTATTTCTTCTAACTGTTTTTCAACACTTTTTATTTCAACAAAAGCTGTATATGCTTCCTCTAAAATGGTATTGCCAAACGTAAAATCTATATCCTGTTTTAAAAAGCCAATACTTGTGTTTTTTTCAAACGCCATAGTACCCGTATCACATTCTAATTCACGAGCAATTATTTTAAGCAACGTAGATTTTCCAGCACCATTTTTTCCAATAAGTCCAACTCTATTTCCTGAAACTAGCTTAAATGTAATTTCTGAAAATAATTCTGTGCCTCCAAATGAAATTGATACGTTGTGTGCGTTTAACATAATTTATTACTTATAAGAATTAAAATATTTTAACTTTGCAAATCTATTATAATTTTAATTAATGTTATGATTAAAAAAGGAAGTAAACTTTACAGTATTTTATTTAATAAATGTCCTCAATGTCACGAAGGAGATTTTATGAATGAAAAAAATATGTTCAAACTTCATAAAGCATTTAAAATGAATGAAAAATGTGCTCATTGTGGTTTAAAATATATGATGGAACCTTCATTTTTTTATGGCGCAATGTATGTAAATTATGCTTTAACGGTAGGACTTGCAATTATTACATTTGTTATTGCTACTTTGTTTTTTGATATGACAATGTTAGAAAGTTTCTTCCCTATAGTTGTTGTTTTAATTTTAACGATACCAATTACAATTAGATTATCTAGAATTATTTGGATAAATATATTTGTAAAATACAAACCAAATTCTACCAAACTAAACACTAGTAAAACCTAGAAATATCAATTTCTGTAGACAACTTAATATCATATTCTAAATAATTATAAAGTGCTTTGGCGGTAATTGGAGCAATCATAACTCCTCTTGTTCCTAACCCATTTAGAATAGCTAAATTTTTATATTTTGGATGTTTTCCTACCAAAGGTCTTCTGTCTTTTATCGTTGGCCTAATCCCTGCAATATGCTCAACAATTTGATAAGGAACGGTTATAAAAGAATCTAATTTAGTTATCAATTCTTGTTTGCCTTCCTCCGTTGGATTTTTTGTTTTATCCTTCCAATTAAATGTCGCTCCTACTTTATAGTAGTTATTTCCTAAAGGCATTACAAAAACTGCTGCTTTAATTAAAAAATCTATTGTTAACTCAGGCGCATGTATAATTATTAATTCTCCTTTAGCTTCTTGCATTGGCAAATAATTAAAAAAAGGATTTTTTTGGAGTCCAAAACCTTCACAAAAAACAATTTTTGAAGCTTTTATCTCTTTATATACTACTTCATTATTTGCTATCTCAAGATTAGAATAAATAAAGCTTTCACCTTTAAGTTTATTTTGATTGTTTAAATAAGTTCTATAGTCTTTTAATAATTCTTTTGTATCTATCCTACCTGTATTGGTCAATTTACCAAAACCAGCATTTGAAAGCACTCCTTTAAACTTTTTATGAATAATTTTAGAGCTCATATAATTAGATAAAGAAGGTTTATCGGCGGCTATAAACCAATTATTTTGCTCTTCAATAGATTTAAATATTCTGTAAATATCAACTTTATAATCATATTTTTTTTGAAATTTGATTTCGAGCTCATTATAAAAAGGTAACGCTATTTTTAGTTGATCTTCGGCTTCCCAAACGGGTGTAAATCTTTTTAAAATTACTGGATTGTACATGCCACCAGCTACTTTAGATGAATTTTGAGAATCATCTTCAAAAACTATAAAAGATTTATTTTCTTCTTCTAACTTTTTCGTAAAAGCTAAACCAGCTAAACCTAAACCAACAATTAAATAATCTACTTGCATATCACAAAATTAGTATAAAACAAAAAACTCTTGTAGTTGTTGTTACAAGAGTTTTTCGTTATTTATTGCTTTTAAAAGTTAATAGTTCCACATATCCAATTCTTTATTTCTAATTTCATCTTTAATTTTATTAGATTCTAGCACTTGGAAAAGTGCGTTTCCTTTTACATAATTAGAAACTTCTCTATCGCCATAAATATTTTCTTCTTTATAGATAATAGAACTAAACCTTCTTGCATTAAGTATATGATCAAAAGAAATAGGATAAGCTGAATTTTTTTGGTTAAACACTTTCATTTTATGAAGAACATTTCGTGCATCTGGGAACCAAACCCAAAATAATGCAAGCTGTTCAGAAATATCGATATCTTCTCTCCCCATAATTTGAACATCTGGAGCAACAGGAGCTATGGCTAATAAACGAAATTTTAATTCTCCTTGACGCTTATCAAAATACCACAAGCCTTTAATTTTAAACCCTTCAATATCTTGAGAAGTCAAATTAACCTTATCTATATATTCATCAATATTTGTGCTTCCTGCATTTAATTCGTCAAACCCAGCATCGGTGGTATCTATTCTAAAAAGTTTACTGTTTATTTCAGCTTTGGTCATTTTTGCTGTAAAATATGAATCATCGTAAACTTCTGTTATTTCATCATTTTTAATACCACGCAATAAAGTATCGAATAAGGAACGTCTATCTTTAGAAACGTTTGTAGTATCTACTGGGTAATACATTGGTAAATTAATACGCTCATTTAAATCAATATATTCCCAAACTACTTTAGACCAAAGAATATCTCTATCATCAACATAACCATATTCTAATGGTTTATCATTATCAGTAGCTAATTGTTCCGCAGTTTTTTTACCAATATCAGAAGGTTTTTTAGCATTCAATAAATTTGACTGAGCAAACATGTTGTTTACCAGCATAAATCCTAAAATTAAAATTCCAATATTTCTTTTATTCATCATAATTAATTTTCCATTTATTGAATCTCAATACTAACTGCAGAAGCATTTTTAATTTTATATGAACTGTTACCTACTAACGATGATTTGATATCAAATATTATAACAACTTCACCTCTTTTAGCTTTTGCAATAGCCTTTTTTGCTTGAGAATTCATTCTACTACCACTAACCACAACGGCTGATTGCCCTGGAACTTTAATAGTAAAACCTGTTGTATTTAAAGTTAAATCAAAATCAAAATCAGGCAAAGCTGCTCCTACTGTAGCATTTTCTAAACTTGTTTTTGGCATTTTTACATAACCTTCTTGTTTTCTAATCGTTCCAACTGGAGAAGGAATATCTTTAATTCTAAAATTTTGAGAAGAACTCACGGTTTGACCATTTGGCAATTTTCCAGATACTCTAATGGTTACTTCTCTCCCTGAACTAGGAGTCATAACATATTTTCCAGATCCACTAGCTCTGTTTAAACCTGTTCCTGTAGCAGTTACTAAATTGTCAGGAATTCCAGGAATGGAAATAGTCATAGGGTTTGGCACGCCCCTATAAACTACATTCATTTTATCCGCTGAAATAACTGCGCTATTTGGTTTAGGAATCACCGCGTAGGAACTATTAATTTCAATTTCTACAGGCTCACCATTTTCCATAAAAACGAATTTTCCTTTTACTTCTCTTTCTCCCACCGAGCCAGCAGGGAAATCTAAAATTGCTCCTCCATCTTCAATTTTTGTAATATTTTGTCCGTTAACAACTACTTCCGATGGTTTTAAAGAAGAATCATATCTACCTAAAACAACTTTGCCTTTAAAGTTTTCACCTTGAAAAAATGCAGATTTTTCTGGAATTAAAATTGTTTTGTAGTTAGACATAGAAACATCGCTTTCTAACTGACCTCCTAAAAGAGTTCCATAAATTTCAGATTGAGTTGTTTTAATATCCATTTGCATTGATGTTAAATTGGTAATAGTTGATATTAAAGGAAAGCCTTCATATCTATTATTTAACCAAGGCTGTGTACCAACTCCTTTTTTTTGATCTGAAGTATCAAATCGTTTATTAATTACTGCAATTAGTGGATGATCTTCTCCTAAAAGTTCTTTTATAAGGTTTACAATTTCAGTTTTATAGTTTGAAATTTTATCTACAAATTCCTGCCCTTCTTGGGTAAGTTTATCATTTGCAAAAAAGTGTTCGTCAACTAGATTTGATTGATCCATTGCTTCATAATCCTTTGGATCTTCTTGTTCTGTTAAAAAAAATTCTTTTTTTGCTTCTAAATATGCTGTAAAATCTTTGGATAGTTGATCTACGTTACTTGCAGTTGAATATAAATTTGCATATTTTTCTGGCTGTTCTTGTGCCTTTGTTGCTAAATTGCTTAGTGTTTGTTTATTTTTTTCTGTTGCTGTTGAATTATTTTCAACTAGCTTTTCATTCATAAAACCAAATGCAGATAATACTTCCTTTGACATGTTCATTGCTAACATAGCAATGAAAACTAAGTACATTAAGTTAATCATTTTCTGCCTTGGTGATAATTTACCTGAAGCCATTCTAATTAGTTTTTTTGGTTAATAATTTAGTTACAAATAACTAATTAGTTTTTAACTGACATTGCAGATAACATTCCTCCATAAACTCCATTTAATGAAGATAAATTGGTTGCAAGCGATTCCATTTGCTCCTTCAATTTCCCTGCATTTTCTGCCACTTGTTCATTAATTTCAGCTTGTTTGCTTGTACTTTCTAACTGTACTTTGTATAAACTGTTTAAAGATTCCATTTGAGCCGCAGCTAATGATAATTGTTCACTATATTTATTAGTTGCTGCAATTGAATCAACTGCTGGTGCAATATTCTCTGCTGCACCTTTAAAGTTTTGAATACTTTCTCCTAAGCTTTTCATAAGGTTTGCATCTAATTTTGCATCTCTTAACATATCATCTAGTTTTTGTGATAATAGGCTTTGAGTTTCTTTAGCCTCTGCAGCATCTCTATCTCTTCTATTCCCATTTGCTAACTCAGGATACACTAACGACCAATCTAAATCTTCTTCAACTGGTTCAAAAGCTGAAATTGCAAAAATTATTGCTTCTGTAATTAATCCAATAGCTAACATTACACCACCTGTTAAAGGACCAATGCTATAGTGGGTAAGTTTAAAAAGCGCTCCAATAATAACAATTGAAGCTCCAAGGCCATAGGCCATGTTAAAGATTTTTTTAGTTGATTTTGATTGTGCCATAATTAAAGTTTTAAAATTTTAGTATTTAAGGTTGATTTTTAGTTTCCTTTGATGTCGGTACCCAAAAAGTCTTGTACCGTTCTAAATCCTATATAACTTCGAGCAGAATCTGAATATTCATAGTCACGCGTGCTTACTTCTAAAAAATAAGCTACATCTTTCCAAGAACCTCCTCTAATTATTTTTCTATGATTTTTTGAGTCCAATACATTTGGATTCATTGTTGAACTCAAATAATAGGTTTCTTCATTGTAAGCAGTATTTGTCCATTCGGACACATTTCCTGCCATATTATACAATCCAAAATCATTAGGGAAATATGATTTTGCTTCCATTGTATATAATGCCCCATCTACAGCATAATTACCTCTCGTTGGTTTGAAGTTTGCTAAAAAGCAGCCTCTATCACTTGTAGTATAAGGACCTCCCCAAGGGTATGTTGCATTTTCGAGTCCGCCTCTAGCGGCATATTCCCATTCTGCTTCGGATGCTAATCTAAATTGAGGGACTGTTGTTGATTTTCTTTTGGTATTCAGAAAATCATTTTTCTTTTTTGTTCTCCATCTACAAAAAGCCTTTGCTTGAATCCAAGAAATACCCACAACTGGGTAATCGTTATAGGCTTCGTGATAAAAGTAGTCTTGATGCATTGGATCGTTATAAGAATAATTAAAGTCTCTCACCCAAACAGTAGTATCTGGGTATACTCTTACAGTTTCTTGTTTAATAAAATCTCTTCTCTGTCCTTCGTTCTTTGCAGCAGCCTCTTGATCTAAATAATAATATTTAAACTTCAATTTATCCACATTCACCATTCTTCTTCCTTCAAAGCTATCTTCAATAGGTATAAAAATTGAATCAACCATTACTTCAGCATATTGAATACTTGGAAATTGATTTTTATCCCAAATAATCTCTTCTTCCCAATTTAACATCTTCCCCTGTGTTGGTGAATTAGGATCTCCATCAATACTTCCATAGGCTTCCATCATATATTGTTGGTAAGGAGTCATATCAGTTTCTTCAACGTTTAAAAATTTATAATCTTCTAAACCTTCTTCTCCTAATAATTCGGCATATAAAGCTAATTCCGTTCTAACTATAGAATCTCTAACCCAAAAAACAAATTCTTTGTATTCACTATTAGTAATTTCTGTTTCGTCCATATAAAATGGTCTAACAGTTACAGTACGCGTTGGAGAATTTAATGAACCGGCAATATCTTCACTTTGTTTACCCATTGTAAAAGAACCTCCAGGTATTAAAGTCATACCTAATGGTTTTTCAGATTGCCATTTACTTTTAGACTTTACGCCTACTAACTCACCTTGATCATTTGATCTACAACTATAAACTATTAATGCTAGTAAAATATACAATGATATTTTCTTCATATTTATTTTCTTAATCAACAAAGACAAACCTATTACTAATTATCTTAAAAAGCAAAAAATGTATTTTTCATAATTTGACACATTTTATTGCACCATTTTTTTCAATGTTTTATACCACCTATCAGGTATTTCTTGATTGCTTGCACAAACATAATCTTGATAAGTACATGGTATTAACGAATGTCTTTTAAATTTATTATTATCATTTAAACTAATTTCCATCCACCAACGCCCACTTTTATTACTTTTATGAAAATTTAAAACTTCATTTTCAATAGGAACTATATATTTTTGATAATTATCTTTGAGTCCAAAAGGATAATCGTTGGCTCTATAGTTAACTCCTTCAATAAAATACCAAATCATTTGAGCAATTAATTGAGCTGTTTGATTTTTGACGTCTAATTTAGAATTAAATTCATAAATTCCAAAAGAAGAAACCTTATCACTAATACCTGCATAACGTGCTATTGCACAGATTTCAGCTCCTGTAAAGCCATTTGGTGAAGCGTTATTATTTCCAGACGCATCAGAATTTCTAACTGCTGATAAATCAATACTAACAATATCGGCATCTCTCATTGCTGGTTCAACAATTTGTATTGAGTTTACAACTTCTCCTAACCTATATGTTTCAAAAAATAAATTATCAAGTAAGTCTATTTCTTCTTGTGAATTAAAATAGGTTTGATAACCTATATTGCAGTAGTTGAATAAATTATTTGGCTGATTCATCACAATTTTACTTAAAAAAGTTTGTGAATTTAAATCTTCTTCTATTAAACCTAAATCAAATTTACTATCTACAGTTACAATATTTACCGTTTGTTCTAGCTTATCGTAAGCTCTATAATTTGCATATGTTAAATCCTGTCCACCTCCAATTATAATAGGTATTATTTTATTTTTTAATAAATACGTGATAATTTCATTAAGCGCAAAGTAAGTGTCTTCAATTGTATTTCCTTTTGATATATTCCCTAAATCTGCAATATTAACTGGCCAATTTCCAGGGTATAATTTGTACAACTCCTTTCTAATTTCTTCTAATTTAAGGCCTGTATCATAATTTCCTACAGCTGCACGCCCTTCCTCTACACCAACAAGTGCCATTTTCTTATTTGATAAATCAGGGAAATTACCTTTAGCAGTGTAAACTTCAATACACTGACCAAGAGAAGAGTTAGCCTGCAATTTAGCATGTACTAACAAACTATCATCTAAAGGTTTTAGAAAGTCAAAATTCATTATTGGGGGTTTGGTTGGCTTTTTAGAATTTTAAGCGCAATATAATAAATTTTTTATTTTTTAGTCACTTTACGTTTAGTTGTTTTCTTTTTAGGAGCATTTTTTTCAATAATCTCTTTTACCTCGTTTAAAGTTAATTTAGAAGCATCAACCGTTTTTGCTAGTTCAATTTTAGTTTTTCCTTTGATAATATTAGATCTTCCCCAGCGTGCTTTTTCAACTCTAATTCCTTCATCTTCCCAGTTATGAATAATTTTATCTATTTCTTTTTGCTTTTTATCTTCAATTAATTCAACAATATCTGCTTGTGATAAAGTATCAAAATCGTATTTTTTATTTACATTGATAAAAATATTATTCCATTTAATAAATGGACCAAAACGACCCACACCTTTTTGTACTGGTAAATTTTCATACTCAGCAATAGGGGCATCTGCTTTTTGTTTCTCTTTTATCAATTCAATGGCTCTGTTGATATCAACCGACATTGGATTTTCACCTCTTGGGATTGAGACATACATTTTATGAAATTTAATATAAGGTCCAAATCGACCATTAGCAACAATAACGTCTTCACCTTCAAATCCACCAATTTTTTTAGGAAGTTTAAATAGATCCATTGCTTCTTCATACGTTATAGATGTTAATGTTTGGTCACCTTGTAAACTTGCAAATCTAGGTTTTTCTTCATCGGTAACTTCTCCTATTTGTACCATTGCTCCAAACCTTCCTAAGCGAGCATATACATTTTTACCACTTTCGGGGTCAACTCCTAACAAACGTTCTCCTTTGGCTCTATCCGCATTTTCAGCAACATCTTCAACCGTAGGGTGGAATTTTTTATAAAACTCTTTAATCATAGCAATCCAATCTTCCTTCCCTTCAGCAATATCATCAAATTCAGATTCTACTTTTGCGGTAAAACCAAAGTCTAAAATATTTGAAAAATTTTCTACTAAAAAGTCATTTACAATATTACCAATATCTGTAGGAATCAATTTTCCTTTATCAGAACCTACTTTTTCGGTTAAAATTTTAGTAGCTATTTCATTCCCTTTTAATTTTAATTGAGTATAATTTCTATCTTCACCTTCTACAGTACCTTTTGCTATGTACTCTCTTTTTTGAATTGTAGAAATTGTTGGTGCGTATGTAGAAGGGCGCCCAATACCTAGTTCTTCTAATCTTTTCACTAATGAGGCTTCTGTAAAACGATATGGTGCTTTCGTGTAACGTTCTGTTGCTGTTATATTTTTATTTGATAAAAGCTCACCTTTTACCAACGTTGGAAGCATTCCTGCTTGCTCTTCATCTTCATTATCAGTACCTTCTAAATATACTTTTAAAAACCCTTCAAATTTGATCATTTCTCCATTAGCCGTCAATACTTTTTTATTGTGGTTATTGGCAATTTTAACATTAGTTCTTTCTAATTGCGCTTCACTCATTTGAGAGGCTATGGTTCTTTTCCAAATTAAATCGTACAATCTATCTTGATCATAGTCAACAGATATTGAACTCAAACTCATATCTGTAGGTCTAATTGCCTCATGGGCTTCTTGTGCTCCTTTAGATTTTGTACTAAAATTTCTTGGTTTACTATACGCCTCTCCATAAGAAGAAATAATTTCTTGCTGAGCATCATTCTTTGCGTCATTAGATAAGTTTACACTATCTGTTCTCATATAGGTAATTAACCCTGCTTCATACAAACGTTGTGCAATCATCATTGTTTTTGCAACCGGAAAATATAATTTTCTCGAAGCTTCTTGCTGTAAAGTAGAAGTTGTAAATGGAGGCGCTGGAGATTTTTTAGCAGGCTTCTTTTGCAAGTCATCCACTTTAAAATCTGCTCCAATACAAGATTCTAAAAATGCTGCTGCCTTTTCTTTAGTTTCGAAATTTTTTGGCAAATTGGCTTTAAACTTCTTACCTTCAGAAGTAATAAATTGTGCAACAACTTTATAAGATGCTTCAGGCTTAAAACTCATTATTTCACGCTCACGCTCAACAATTAAACGCACCGCTACCGATTGAACTCGTCCTGCTGATAGGCCACCTTTAACCTTTCGCCATAAAACTGGAGATAACTCGTAACCAACCAAGCGGTCTAAAACCCTACGAGCTTGCTGGGCATTTACTAAATTATAATCAATATTACGCGGTGTTTCAACAGCTTTTAATATTGCTTTTTTAGTAATTTCATGAAAAACAATACGCTTCGTATTTTCTTCCTTCAATTTTAGTTGTTCAAATAAATGCCACGCAATTGCCTCTCCTTCACGATCCTCATCCGATGCTAACCAAACCGTATCGGCTTTTTTTGCTAAACTTTTTAATTTTTTAACAACTGGTTTTTTATCTGAAGACACTGAGTACTTCGGCATAAAATCACCTTCAACATCAATTCCTAATTCTTTAGAGGGTAGATCAGCAATATGCCCAAAACTTGATTCAACTTGAAAATCCTTCCCTAAAAATTTCTCAATTGTTTTTGCTTTTGCTGGTGACTCTACTATTACTAAATTTTTCGCCATAAATCATTCCTTTTTTCATACAAAACACCTTATATATATTTCGGTGCTTTTGGTTTGCAAATGTATATAAGATTTTTAATACTTATCAAAAACTATTTGCTAAAAATAAAAAAAACAGGCTTTAAAGCCTGTTTTTACTGAAAAAACTATTTTTAATTTAAATGATATTCACTCAATAAATTAAGTCCATTATCTGAATAATTATATTGAAACAATGTATTATTACCTATTAACAGTAACTTATTTTGCATTGGAATTACATCAAAAGCAGTAATATTTTTAAAAGTGTTTAGTAATTCTAAATCTTCAATTTTTGTTTTATTATATACTTTTAAACCAGAAGTTCCATCACAAATAAAAAGCAAATTATTTTTAATTCCCAAACCATAAGGGTTATCCATTGGATACGATTTTACAAGTTCTAAATTGTACACATCGGAAATATCAACTATTTCTAAACTACTTTCAAAAGCACCACAAAAATTACCCGCTCTTAAAGTTATGTAAGCAAAATTATCATCTACTACAACTGGATCACAAGCTGTTCCGTGTTGAAATTCTGAAATAAATATTGGGTTCTCAGGAGTTTCAATATCGTAAATATACATACCACTCATACTACCTAAAAAAAGTAAATTATCTTTATTAAAAATGGTTTCAATATCAAACCCAGCATGCACTTCTTGCAACTCTCTAGGTGCTACTAAATTAGTAATATCAAAAATATTAATATTATGGCTGTCTACTGCGTATAAATAATCATTAACAATTTTAAAGCGTGCTAAAGAACCTCCTTGCCCAGTAGATTCTGCAGAAGCAAGAGTCATAAAATCATTAAAAACAACACCTCCAGTGTTATAATTTCTTTCATCGTCTATTCTTCGTTGCTCTTGAGTGATTTTCCAGCCAACGATTATGTCGCCAGCCTGATTTCCATTTTCTCCATAATCAACAACTAGGTTCTCTATAAATGGCATTGGAATATAACTAGGAAATACATCTTTTAAACGTGCAACTTCTTTAATATTATTAATGTCTGAAATATCAAAAACCAACAAATCCATTAAACTATCTGCGTATAAATAATTGCCTTTAATCTCCATATCTTTTGTTGCCTTTATTTTTATAAAAGCAATTTTAACTGGAGATACAGGATTCGAATTATCAATAATATGAATTCCTTTGTCAATATCATTCACCAACACTAAATTATTGTATGCGTAAATTTTACCAGATTCAATAATTGGAACTGGTGCAACAATCTCTACCGATGCTCTAAATACTTGGAGAGACATAAATTCGGCTTTTGCAACATTTACAGTTTCAAACTCATCATTATTATTACAGGAAATCATAAAAGTAAATATAACAGCAAATAAAAAAAGAATTTTAGTTTTCATATAAGTTTGTGTTTATGGTTTTTATTTTTATAGTATATATTACTAATACGTTAAAACTTATTAAAACGCTACAGTACTTTATATTATTTAATTCTTAAACAATTAATAAAATTTAAAATCACTATAATCAATTAGAGATAGAAACCTTTTTAACGACTTGTTAAATTTCTGCCAATTTGTCACATTTTTAAAATATTGGTTATATCTTTGCGCTTTAATATTTAAAGATAATGGGTAGCGAAAAAGTTATAGAAGAAAAAAAGCAAGGGCAAGCACTTTTAACAGAACAAATTGATGGCAATTCAAAAAAACTTTATATAGAAAGTTATGGTTGTCAAATGAATTTAAATGATAGTGAAATTGTTGCTTCAATACTTTCAAAAGAGGGTTTTAATACCACTCATGTTATGGAAGAAGCAGATTTAGTGTTAGTTAATACCTGTTCTATTAGAGAAAAAGCAGAACAAACCGTTAGAAAAAGGCTGGAAAAATACAATGCTGTAAAAAAAATTAACCCTACGATGAAAGTTGGAGTTTTGGGGTGTATGGCTGAACGCTTAAAAGCAAAATTTTTAGAAGAAGAAAAAATTGTAGATTTGGTAGTTGGTCCAGATGCTTATAGAGATTTACCTAATTTATTAGAAGAAGTTAATGCAGGTAGAGATGCTGTAAATGTTATTTTATCTAAAGAAGAAACCTATGCCGATGTATCTCCAGTAAGGCTTAACAGTAATGGTGTATCTGCTTTTGTATCTATTACTAGGGGTTGCGACAATATGTGTACATTTTGTGTTGTTCCTTTTACACGAGGACGTGAAAGAAGCCGTGATCCAAAAAGCATTTTGGAAGAAATAAATGAACTAGTTTCAAAAAACTATAAAGAAATTACACTTTTAGGTCAAAATGTAGATAGTTATTTATGGTACGGTGGTGGCTTAAAAAAAGATTTTAAAAATGCCTCTGATATTGCAAAAGCAACTGCCGTTGATTTTGCACAACTATTAGATTTAGCTGCAACAAAATTTCCAAAAATCCGTTTTCGTTTTTCTACCTCTAACCCTCAAGATATGAGTTTAGATGTAATTCACACTATGTCTAAACACCCTAATATTTGTAAGTACATTCACCTACCTGTCCAATCAGGAAGCACCACAGTTTTACAAAGAATGAATCGTCAACACACTCGTGAAGAATATATAGAATTAATAGACAATATCAGAAGAATTTTACCTGATTGTGCTTTATCACAAGATATGATTGCAGGATTTTGTGGCGAAACAGAAGAAGAACATAAAGACACCTTAAGTTTAATGGAGTATGTTAAATACGACTTTGGTTTTATGTTTGCTTACTCTGAAAGACCAGGAACACCAGCCGCAAAAAAAATGCCAGATGATGTACCAAACGATGTAAAGAAAAGAAGACTTAACGAAATTATTCAGCTGCAACAACAACATGGGTTGTACCGTATGGAACAATTTATAGGCAAAACTGTTGAAGTTTTAATTGAGGGTTCTTCTAAAAAATCTGACGCACACTGGAAAGGAAGAAACTCTCAAAATGCAGTAGTTGTATTCCCAAAAGGGACTGAAAAAGTTGGAGATTTTGTACAAGTTTATATTGAAAATTGCACCTCAGCTACACTTATAGGTAAAAAAGTTTAAAAATGGAATCGTTACAAATAGTAAAACAACGTTTTGGAATTATTGGAAATGACCTACATCTAAATCGTGCACTAGAAAAAGCGATTAGAGTAGCACCAACAGATATTTCTGTATTGGTAACTGGAGAAAGTGGCGTTGGTAAAGAAAGTATTCCTAAAATAATTCATAATTTATCACACAGAAAACACTCTAAATATATTGCTGTTAATTGTGGCGCTATACCTGAAGGAACTATAGACAGTGAACTTTTTGGACATGAAAAAGGTTCTTTTACAGGAGCTACACAAACTAGAAAAGGTTATTTTGAAGTTGCCGATGGCGGAACTATTTTTTTAGATGAAGTTGGAGAACTTCCTTTAACAACTCAGGTTAGATTGCTTAGAGTTTTAGAAAATGGTGAATTTATAAAAGTTGGGTCATCACAAGTGCAAAAAACCAATGTTCGTATAGTTGCTGCAACCAATATTAACATGCAAAGTGCTATTAGTAAAGGGAAATTTAGAGAAGACTTGTATTATAGATTAAGTACAATTGAAATAAATTTACCTCCTTTAAGAGAACGATTAGGAGATATTCATTTACTATTTAGAAAATTTGCTTCAGATTTTGCTCAAAAATATAAAATGCCTACAATTAGACTTTCAGACAAAGCTATCAAAGTACTTGAAAACTATGGCTTCCCTGGAAATATTCGTCAATTACGCAATATTGCTGAACAAATTTCTGTGGTAGAAGAAAACAGAGAAATTTCTGCCGAAAGATTACTGATGTACCTACCTAGTAAAGGCACCAATTTACCTTCGGTTATTGACCATAAAAAATCAAACAGTGATTTTGGTTCAGAAAGAGAAATTATGTATAAAATTTTGTTTGATATGCGTAACGATATCAATGATTTAAAAAAATTAACGCTCGATTTAATGCGAAGTGGTAACAGCGTTAAAGTACAGGAAGATAATAAAAATCTTATTGAAAAAATTTATAAAGAAGATAAAAATATTTTAGATTTAGAACAGGAAAACAACGTAGAAGTTGTAAGAATTAATGACTCATTTGACAAAGAAAACGATTATGAATTTGCTGAAACTATTGACGCTGATGAAAGCTTATCTATTCAAGAAAAAGAAATTGAATTGATAAAAAAATCATTAGAACGCAATAATGGCAAACGTAAATTAGCTGCCAAAGAGTTAGGTATTTCTGAAAGAACTCTATATAGAAAAATAAAACAATACGATTTATAGTTTAAATAAGTAACTTTGAATTTATTTTATAAAAAAAATAAAAATATTTTAATGAAAAAATTAAGTATTATCATTTCATTTCTTGTTTTATTAACCACGCAAAGCTGTGGGTTTTATTCATTTAACAGTATTAGCCTAAGTTCTGGAGAAAAAACTGTTCAAATAGATTATTTTCCAAATAATGCTATTTTAGTAGAGCCAAGTTTAAGTCAAACATTTACTCAAAAATTTAGAGACTTATTTGATACTCAAACTAATTTAACATCGGTAAATTCTGGTGGAGACCTTCAATTTGAAGGTGAAATTACTGGATACAAAATAAACCCAATGACTGCTACTGCACAACAAACAGCAGCACAAAACAGGCTAACCATTACTGTAAATGTTCGTTTTTATAACAATAAAAAAGAAGAAGATAATTTTGAACGTTCTTTTTCACATTATTATGATTATGATGCAAATGCACAATTAATTGGAGGACTTTTAGATGATGCTTTTAATGAAATTATTGAACGTATTACACAAGATATTTTTAACGCATCGGTAGCTAAGTGGTAAGATGAATAATTCAGATTTTACATATTTATTACAAAATCCTGAAAGTATTGATAATCAACAAACAACTATGTTAACTGAAATTTTAAATGAATTTCCCTATTTTCAAGCTGCAAGAACTATTCAATTAAAAGGATTTCATAAAAATAACGATTTCAAATATAATAAAGCCTTAAAAATAACAGCTGCATATATTGTTGATAGAAAAGTACTTTTTGATTTTATAACATCATTTTCATTTAATAATATTTCTTCAAAAAACTACCAAGTTTTAGAAGAAATTGAAGTTATTGAACCAAAAACTGTTGAAATACTTCATAAAAAATTAGTTGATAAATTCAGTTTTACTACTAAAAAAACAACCGAAACTAAAGCAACTAAAATTTTAGAAATAGGAAAACCTATTTCGTTTAAAAGTAGTGAACCTCATTCTTTTAATGAATGGATGCAATTAATTTCTAAAAACCCTATTTTAAGAGAGAAAAGCAAACCTGAAAATTCACCAAATGATCATCCTAAATTTAAACTCATTGATCAATTTATTGAAACAAACCCAAAGATAAAACCTATTGATAAGAATATTCCTAATAAGGACATTTCATTAGAAAGTTTATCAGAAGATAAAAGCATAATGACTGAAACTTTAGCTAAAGTTTATCTTGAACAAAAAAAATATGAAAATGCAATTAAAGCTTACCGCATTTTAATTTTGAAATATCCAGAAAAAAGTGGTTTCTTTGCAGACCGAATTAAAGCAATTAAAATTTTACAAAAAAATAAATCATGACAACGTATACAATATTTTTAGTTCTGATTATGATAGTAGCATTCTTGCTAATATTAATTATAATGGTACAAAACCCAAAAGGTGGTGGATTATCTTCTTCATTTGGAGGTGGTGGAACACAATCTTTAGGAGGTGTCCAAAACACAACCAGTTTTTTAGACAAAAGTACTTGGACTCTTTCAATAATTTTATTAGCACTAATATTAGTTTCTAACTTTGCAGCCCCTAAAGTAAACGCAGTTGATACTAGTTCAGAAATTGAAAATACCCTTGAAAATCGTGAAGTACAAGATGCTCCACAACCTGCAACAACTACGTTGCCAGATTCAGTTCAATAAATTTTGATAAAATAAAATATAAAAATGCCAATGTAAATGACACGTTGGCATTTTTTTTATAAGTAAATCCATTAAAAAGCACATTTGTCAGTTTTAATAAAATGGCACACTTTTGGAAACTTTAATTCACAGAATTAATAATTTTTAAACTAATTACAAAATGAGTAAAATTAATATTAAACCATTAGCAGATAGAGTTTTAGTTGAACCTCTTCCAGCTGAAACTACTACAGCATCAGGATTAATCATCCCAGATTCAGCCAAAGAAAAACAACAAAAAGGAACTGTTTTAGCAGTTGGAAAAGGTACTAAAGATGAGCCTATGACTGTTAATGTTGGTGACACTGTTTTATATGGTAAATACGCTGGAACAGAACTTGTTTTAGAAGGTAAAGAATATTTAATAATGAGAGAAAGCGACATTTTAGCAATTGTTTAATTCATAAAAATTAAAAAATATAAAAAATGGCAAAAGATATAATTTTTGATATAGAAGCACGTGACGGACTTAAACGTGGAGTAGATGCTTTAGCAAACGCTGTTAAAGTAACATTAGGTCCAAAAGGTAGAAATGTAGTAATTGGTAAAGCCTTTGGTGGACCAGCAATTACTAAAGATGGTGTAACCGTTGCTAAAGAAATTGAATTAGAAGATGCACTTGAAAATATGGGTGCACAAATGGTAAAAGAAGTAGCTTCCAAAACCAATGACTTAGCTGGTGATGGCACTACAACTGCTACAGTTTTAGCACAAGCTATTGTAAAAGAAGGCTTAAAAAATGTTGCTGCTGGAGCAAATCCGTTAGATTTAAAACGTGGAATTGATAAAGCTGTGGCTGCAATTGTAGAAAATTTAAGAGAGCAATCTCAAGAAGTAGGAAATAAATCTGAAAAAATAAAACAAGTCGCATCTATTTCAGCAAATAATGATGAAGCCATTGGAGATTTAATTGCACAAGCCTTTGAAAAAGTAGGAAAAGAAGGTGTTATTACTGTTGAAGAAGCTAAAGGTACCACAACCTATGTTGATATTGTTGAAGGTATGCAATTTGACAGAGGTTACCTATCTCCTTATTTTGTTACCAATGCAGATAAAATGTTAACCGATTTAGAAAATCCATACATTTTATTATTTGAAAAGAAAATAACAAACCTTAAAGATTTACTACCAATTTTAGAACCTGTAGCTCAAAGTGGTAAACCGTTATTAATTATTGCTGAAGATGTTGAAGGCGAAGCTTTAGCTACTTTAGTAATGAACAAATTAAGAGGTGCTCTAAAAATTGCTGCTGTAAAAGCTCCTGGTTTTGGTGATAGAAGAAAATCAATGTTAGAAGATATTGCTATTTTAACAGGTGGTACTGTTATTTCAGAAGAAAGAGGTTTAACTCTTGAAAACACTACTTTAGAAATGTTAGGAACTGCTGAAAGAGTAACTATTGATAAAGACAATACTACAATTGTTAATGGGGCTGGTGGTGCAGAAGATATTAAAGCTAGAGTGAATCAAATTAAAGCTCAAATTGAAACTACCACATCAGATTATGATAAAGAAAAACTACAAGAACGTTTAGCTAAATTAGCTGGAGGTGTAGCTGTATTATATGTTGGTGCTGCTAGTGAAATTGAAATGAAGGAGAAAAAAGATAGAGTTGACGATGCATTACACGCAACAAGAGCTGCTGTAGAAGAAGGCATTGTTGCTGGTGGAGGTGTTGCTTTAGTTAGAACCAAAGAAGTTTTAAAATCTATTACAACTGATAGCTTAGACGAAGTAACAGGTATCAAAATTCTTGATAGAGCAATTGAAGAACCATTACGTCAAATTGTTGAAAACGCTGGTGGAGAAGGCTCTGTGGTTGTAGCAAAAGTAATGGAAGGCAAAGGAGACTTTGGATATAATGCTAAAACTGATGAATACACTAAAATGTTAAAAGCTGGTATTATTGATCCTACTAAAGTAACTCGTATTGCATTAGAAAATGCTGCCTCTGTTGCAGGTATGATTTTAACAACGGCTTGTACTTTGGTTGATATTAAAGAAGATGCCCCAGCTGGCGGTGGAATGCCTCCAATGGGTGGTGGAATGCCTGGAATGATGTAAAAATCAATTTACAAAATTAACTAAAAAAGCTTCATAAATTTATGAAGCTTTTTTAGTTTACAGAAATAATTTGTTATGCTTTGCACTCACATTTTCCTTCTTCACACTTGGTACAATCCATCTCTTTAGAAGCAACTTCTGTTTTACATTCACATTTTCCTTCTTCACATTTACACTCTCCGCCTTCTTTACATTTACACCCTTCAGCGTGTTCCATATCGGTATCTCCTGATTTTATTTTTAAATCCATTTTACATACTGGACAAGATCCTTTTTCATCATAAGTTTTCCCTTTTTCACAATCCATTGGACATTGGAAAACATCATTAGAAGACATTTTATGTTCTTCACCATCTTTGTGTTCATGGTTTTCCATATGTGTTTCTTCTTTTACTTCACTTTTTTTAGTTTCTTTACAAGATGTAAATACTACCATAAAAGAAAAAATTGCCACTACAGCTAAAATTGATTTTTTCATGTTTCTTTGATTTTTAATGATTAATTATAATTATTAGTAAATAAAATTTAAGCTTAAAGTAAAGTTTAAATAAAATTACAAAGGTCTAAAATAACAAAATTAGACTTTTAAATAAGCTTAATTTAAAAATACTTTTAAATTTGAATTAGTTGAATAAAAAACTCCTCAATATTGAGGAGTTTTAATTAGTAAGAAATAAAATTTATTTTTCTTCTCTTTTTTCTTTTCTCTTTTCCTCTCTTGGAGGTCTTGGTAATAATGCTTTTCTTGAGACTTTAGGTTTTCTAGTTTTTGGATCCATACCAAAGTATTTCACATCTATTACATCTCCCAAGCTTACAACATCTGATACATTATTGGTTCTTTCCCAAGCTAGTTCGGAAATATGTAAAAGTACTTCATTTCCAGGAGCCTCTACATATTCAACTACCGCACCAAAATCTAGCATTTTTATAACTTTTACTTCATAAACACTACCTACTTGAGGTTTAAAAGTAATGGCTTTAATTTTAGCTAATACGGCATCAATACCTTCTTGGTTAGTTCCTAAAATTTCTACAAGTCCATCTTCAGTAACAGGATCTTCATTAATTACAATGGTAGTTTCTGTTTCTTTTTGTAGTTCTTGTATTACTTTTCCTCCTGGACCAATTAAGGCTCCAATATATTCACCTGGAATGGTTCTTGTTACCATTTTTGGAGCATGTGCTTTTACAGTTGTAGCAGGTTGGTTAATAGTTTCTGTTAACTTTCCAAGTATATGTAATCGTCCTTCTCTAGCTTGTTTTAATGCATTTACTAAAATTTCATAAGAAAGACCTTTAATTTTAATATCCATTTGGCAAGCAGTAATTCCGTCTGCTGTTCCAGTAACTTTAAAATCCATATCTCCTAAATGATCTTCATCACCTAAAATATCACTTAAAACGGCATATCTATCACCATCGGAAATTAACCCCATTGCAATTCCTGAAACTGGTTTTTTCATTTGAATACCTGCATCCATTAACGCCATAGTTCCTGCACATACTGTTGCCATAGATGAAGAACCATTAGATTCTAATATTTCAGAAACAACTCTAACTGTATAAGGACAATCCGTTGGAATCATTCCTTTTAAAGCTCTTTGCGCTAAATTTCCATGTCCAACTTCTCTACGAGAAGTTCCTCTTAAAGGACGAGCTTCTCCTGTTGAAAATGGTGGAAAATTATAATGTAAGTAAAATGTTTCCTCTCCTTGGTAAGTTGGCATATCAACTTGGTTAGCTTCTCTTGAAGTTCCTAAAGTTACTGTAGCTAATGCTTGTGTTTCTCCTCTAGTAAAAATTGAGGAACCATGAGTAGAAGGTAAATAATTTACTTCACACCAAATTGGTCTAATTTCAGTAGTTTTTCTACCATCTAAACGCAAACCTTCGTTTAGTGTTAAATCTCTTACAGCACTCTTTTCAGCTTTTGAATAATATTTAGAAATTAAATCTCCTTTTTCTTCTAGCTCTTCTTCCGTAAAAGTTAATTTTACTTCTTCTTTTATGGCTGCAAAAGCTTCACTACGTTCTTTTTTAGAACTTCCTACTTTAGCTACATCATAAACTTTTTGATACGTTAATTCATGAACTCTTTTTTCTAACGCTTCATCATTTACTTCTAATTCGTACTCACGAGTTTCTTTTTTTCCAAAAGCCTCTGCTAAAGCTAATTGAGCCTTACATTGGCTTTTAATAGCTTCATGTGCAAATTTAATTGCCTCTGCCATTTCTTCTTCACTACATTCATCCATTTCACCTTCAACCATCATCACAGAATCAGAAGAAGCACCAACCATCATATCAATATCGGCTTGCTCTAATACTTTTCTACTTGGGTTAATGATAAATTCTCCATTAACTCTTGCTACTCTAACTTCTGAAATTGGTGTCTCAAAAGGAATATCGCTTAATTGTATTGCAGCTGATGCTGCTAACCCAGCTAAAGCGTCTGGCATTACTTCATCATCTGAAGACATTAACTGAATCATTACTTGTGTTTCAGCATGGTAATCTTTTGGAAAAAGTGGACGTAATACTCTATCCACTAAACGCATTGTTAACACTTCTCCATCGCTTGGTCTTGCTTCTCTTTTAAAGAAACCTCCTGGATAACGACCAGCAGCAGCAAATTTTTCTCTATAATCTACTGTTAAGGGTAAAAAATCAACACCTGGACTTGCAGTGTAATTAGATACAACTGTACATAGTAACATGGCATCTCCCATTCTAACAACAACCGAACCATGCGCTTGTTTTGCTAATTTTCCAGTTTCAAGTGAGATAGTTCTTCCATCTCCTAATTCAATAATTTGTGTATGTACCTTAGGTATCATAAATAATTTTTTAAAATTTAATTAAACAATTGGTTGTTGTTGTGTTGTGTGTTTACCAATGAAAAGTTTAATCTATGCTTTTTTAAGTAGAATAAAATAAAAAAAAGAGGCAATAGTAGCCTCTTAATTTTGAAATTATTTTCTTATTCCTAATTCTTGAATTATCTTACGATATCTAACAATATCAGTTTTAATTAAATAATCCAATAAATTTCTTCTTTTACCTACTAGTTTAACCAAAGCACGCTCAGTATTGTAATCTTTACGATTTCTTTTTAAGTGTTCAGTTAAATGGTTAATTCTAAAAGTAAATAAGGCAATTTGACCTTCTGATGAACCAGTGTTGGTTGCTGATTCATTGTGTTTTGCAAAAATTTCTGCTTTTTTCTCTTTTGTTAAATACATGCTAACATTAATTTTATTAATAATTTTTATGCAGTGCTAAACTTTATGTTTAACAGGCCGCAAATATACTATTATTATTTTGATTAACAATCAAATATAAACGCAACTTATTTAATTAATTAATTACAATAGTTATTTAATTGAAATTAATTACACTAAAAAAAGCGAGTTAAAACTCGCTCATTTTTATTTTCTTATAGGTAAATTTTGAATTAAATCTATATATAAGTTGATTTGTTTTTTTAAATTTTTACGTTCAATTATTTTATCTAAAAACCCATGTTCCAGTACAAACTCTGAGCGTTGAAACCCAGGAGGTAATTCTTTTCCTGTTGTATCTTTCACAACCCTAGGACCGGCAAATGCAACTAAGGCATTTGGTTCAGCAAAATTTACATCTCCCAACATAGCGTATGATGCTGTAGTTCCTCCAGTAGTTGGATCTGTACATAATGAAATGTAAGGAACTCCTTCCTCTGCTAATTGTGCTAATTTAGCAGATGTTTTTACCAATTGCATTAAAGAATATGAAGCTTCCATCATTCTAGCCCCTCCAGACTTAGAAATCATTAAAAAAGGAATTTTATTTTTAATAGAATAATCTATAGCACGAGCAATTTTTTCACCAACCACACTTCCCATAGAACCACCAATAAAAGCAAAATCCATTGCCGCTACTACCAAATCTTTCCCATAAGATTTACCAACAGCAGTTCTTACGGCGTCTTTTAATTTAGTTTTTTCATAGGCATCCTTTAATCTTTCAGTGTACTTTTTACTATCTGTAAATTTTAAAGGATCTTTAGATACCATATCTTTATCTAATTCTTTAAATTTATTATCATCAAAAAGAATTTCAAAGTATTCAGCACTTCCAATTCGTACATGGTAACCGTCTTCTGGACTTACATAAAAATTTTCTTTTAATTCTTCTGTATCTACAATTTTACCGCTAGGCGTTTTATACCATAAGCCTTTTGGTACATCTTTTTTCTTTTCTGTGGGAGTTTGAATCCCTTTATCTTTTCTTTTAAACCAAGATGACATACATATGTTATTTTAAGTTGAAAATAGAGGTGCAAATTACTAAAAAAAATAAAGAGAACGTATAAAAATATGTTCTCTTTATTTTTTTGATTATTTACGGTAAAGTTTAAAGTGTATTTACACAGTTTAAATCTTTAAATGCTTCAATTAAACGAACTTTAAAAGTTTCTTCTCCTTTACGTAACCATCCTCGTGGATCATAATACTTTTTATTTGGTTGATCTGCTCCTTCAGGATTCCCTATTTGAGTTTTTAAGTAATCAATTTTATCATTCATATAATCTCTAATCCCTTCAGTAAACGCAAATTGCAAATCTGTATCAATATTCATTTTTACTACTCCATATCCAATTGCTTCTCTAATTTCTTCTAATGAAGATCCAGAACCTCCGTGGAATACAAAATCTACAGGATTGCTTTCTGTGCCATATTTTTCTTCAATATACTTTTGAGAATTATCTAAAATTTTTGGTGTTAATTTAACGTTTCCTGGTTTGTACACACCGTGAACATTACCAAATGATGCTGCAATTGTAAAATTATCACTTACTTTTTTTAGTTCTTCATACGCATAAGCTACCTCTTCTGGTTGTGTATATAATTTAGATGCATCAACATCAGAATTATCAACTCCATCTTCTTCTCCTCCTGTAATACCTAACTCAATTTCTAAAGTCATTCCCATTTTACTCATACGAGCTAAATATGTTTTACAGATTTCAATATTCTCCTCTAGTGATTCTTCAGATAAATCAATCATATGTGAACTGAATAAAGGAACTCCATTTTCTTTATAAAATTGTTCCCCTGCATCTAACAATCCATCAATCCAAGGTAATAGTTTTTTAGCACAATGATCTGTATGTAAAATTACTGGAACTCCATAAGCTTTCGCTAAAGTATGTATGTGTTTTGCTCCTGCAATACCTCCTGCTATGGCTGCTTTTTGACCTTCATTAGACAATCCTTTTCCTGCATTGAATTGAGCTCCACCATTTGAAAATTGAATGATTACAGGTGAATTTAGTTCTTTTGCTGTTTCTAATACGGTATTAATTGTATTTGAGCCTATAACATTTACAGCTGGTAACGCAAAATTTTTAGCTTTTGCTAATTTAAAAATCTCTTGTACTTTGCTTCCTGTTGCAACTCCTGGTTTAATTGTATGACTCATAATATTTTATGTGTGATTATTGATAACTTCTTTTAAGCAAAATTAATGAATTCTAAGCGTTTTATAAATTATGAATTAAAAAAAAAACGAAATCGAAATAGTTAAGTACATCAATTAAAATGGATAACTTATACCAAAATTGTATACTGTATGGTTAAAGTTATAATTATTAAACCATTTTTCTCCTTTAGGTAAATAGGGTTCGTAGGTTTTAAAACCTAAATCTAAACGAAGTAATATAAAACTTAAATCGTATCGAATACCAAATCCTGATCCTATAGCTATATCTTGTAATGATTTGAATCCATTAAATTTTTCTTCAGGTAATGATACTGATGAATTAGTAATATCCCAAATATTTCCAGCATCCACAAATAAAGCTCCTTTAATGCTGTTTAATATTTTAAACCGATATTCTAAACTACTTATAAATTTTAAATTTCCAACATTATATTCCAAGCCACTTTGAGAAGAACCTGGACCCAAATTATAAATTCTCCAAGCTCTTAAATCATTAGGTCCCCCTATAAAATAACTTCTACTAAAAGGAATTGTTTTGGAATTATTGTAAGGAATTGCAATTCCTAAAAAACTTCTAAATGCCAAAATATTTTCTAAAGATATGTTCCAAAATCTTTTATACTCCAAATCGGTTCTAATATATTGAGCTATTGGTGTTTTTAGCAAAGTTTTCACATTGTTTTCATCTTTTTCATTTGACAATAATGTTGTTAAATTTCCTGAAGAAACAATTCTGGCTCTAAAAAATGAAAAATCTTTATCCTTATAATTTTCACTATTATTTAATGTATAAGTATAAGCTATTGCTGGAACTAAAACATCTTCAGTAATTATATTGTGACGTTTTTTTATATTTTGAGCAATTCTAAATTCAGTAGGATTGGTTTGTTCAAAATTAGCATCTATATTATCATTAATAAATGGAATTACATTGGTAGTTGTAATTTCTTGGTTGAAATATGTTGAAGCTATATTTTGAATTTCATTAAACTCTGATTTATAAATATCAAAATAAGAATCCACATTTAAATTTTGAATAAATTGAGCGTTTAACAACTGAAAACTATGTTTTTCATATTTAGAAGTTTCCCAAGTATAGTCAACAATTCCCGTAAATCTTTGCTTATCTAAACCTATGTTTTTTTGCAAGCTTGTTCCTAAGGTAAAGGTTGTTTTTGGAGAATTACTTTTTTGTACAATTTTGTCTGATTTAAAAGGTAAAAAAAAGCGAGGCAATTCTAGCGATACATCTCCTCCTACTTCCCAAGCATTCAATAAAGTTTCATTATCAGCTGCATCTTTTGAGTCTAAAAATGATCCCTGAATGGAAAAATTCAGAATTTCAGCTCCCTTAAATACATTTCGATTACTAAAAGATAATTTTCCTGAAATACCCAACTGCCTAATATTGGAGTGTGTTAGTTCTGTACTAATTCCAACTGAGTATTTTTCAAGTGGGGTCAAATTTATATTTGCCTCTAACATATCGTCTTCAAGTTCTGTATATTTTATATCAACTGATCTAAAGTTGTTTAATCCTCTTAAATGCTTTCTAGTTAATTCTCGAGTAATATCTTTGTAAACCTCATTTGGCTCAATAAAAATAGTGTTTAATAAATATTTTGGATTGTATTTTAATTTTTTATGTGAAAGGAATGTATAACCTTCATATTGAACGGTATCATTTACAGGATTATCCTTTGTATTATAACTATAATCTGTAAAAACATTTATTCTTTTTATTTTCTGAATTTTAAATGGTACACCTCCTATACTATCGTTAATAATAAGAGCAACATCAGAAGTAAAATTTGAAGAGTCAGCTTCAAAAGTAATCGCATTTTTATTAAACCTATACACTCCAGAATTTCTAAATAAATCTGAAAGCCTATTTTGTTCATTTACAAATAACGACAATTTAAAAGGACTTTCTTTTTTTATAAATGAATGCTTTGAGTTTGCTATATAAATTGAATCTAAAACCTTAGATTCTATGTTTGTGGAGATACTATCTATGGTAAACAATTTATCGGTTTCTATCTTATAATTTATCTTGAGCTTTTTATTTTTAACAGCCACCTCTTCAAAACTCACTTTCGCTTTAAAATATCCTTCATTATAATAATGTTGCGTTAAATTACCAACGGTTTGTAATGCTTTTTTTGAATCAAAAATTACTGGTGCTTCTCCATTTTTAAGGTACCATTGGTGCATATTATACTTGAAGTTTCTAAGCCCACGTGTTTGTTTATCAGAAAATACGCTAGAAGTAAATTTGTACCAATTAGGGTTTTCTAACTTCCACTTATCATAATTTGTTTCATAGTTTTTATTTCCTAAATTATAAAAATGTAGCGGTATAGGAACTCCTAGCACTAATTGATTTGGACGTTGCACAATGTAATCGTTAATTTCATTATCAACGTTTTTTTTACCATTAACAATTATGGCATTATCTATCAACATTTTTTCGTTTTCGGAAACATACTTTAACGTATTACAGGCTGAAAAACTTAAAATTATAGTCAGAAGAATTAATAATATTATAAAATTGTTTTTCAATAAATAAGAGTTTAAATTTGTTTCAAAAGTAAAACATTTCAAGGTATTAGCAAATTACACAAAATTTATAATTTTATTAATGAGTTTAAGCAAAAATCAATTAAAATTAATAACGAGTTTACAACAAAAAAAGTACAGAGCTAAATATAATTTATTTATTGCTGAAGGAACAAAAGTTGTACAAGAGTTTTTAAACTCCAATTTTGAATTAGAACAATTATTTTGCCTAGATAATTCAGTTTATAAAAACTATGAAAAAGTAACTCTTATAAATGAATTAGAATTAAAAAAAATAAGCTCTTTAAAAACCCCCAACAATGTTGTTGCTTTATTTAAAATTCCAAATACAAAACCCCTATTAAATAAAGGACTTATTGTTGTTTTAGATACAATTAACGACCCTGGAAATTTAGGAACCATTATAAGGTTATGCGATTGGTTTGGTGTAGCTCAACTTGTTTGTAGTACTACTACTGTAGATTGTTATAATTCTAAAGTTGTTCAAGCATCTATGGGATCTTTAACTAGAGTATCTATTGTTTACACTACACTAGAAAACTTTTTAAAAAACACTTCTTTACCTAAATACGCTACACTTTTAAATGGTAAGAACGTTTATAAAAGTAAGCTTCCAAAAAATGCCGTACTTGTTATGGGAAATGAAGCTAACGGTATAAATGAAGAACTTTTAAAATTTGTAAATCATCATTTAACCATTCCACGTTTTGGAAATTTACAACAAACCGAAAGTTTAAATGTTGCTACGGCTACAGCCATTCTTTTAAGTGAATTTAAGAGAACCACTTAATGAAAAGCCAACTTTAAAAATATCCCTCGGGTTCCAAAATAATCTATAGGACCTGTCCACGGACTGTTAGGGTTATTGTCTTTTACCAACTCATTATTAATAGCAAAAACACCTCTAATAGATGGAGAAAAAATAAAGTATGGTAAATAAAAATCTACTCCAATACCTATTTCATAAGTGAAATTATTTTTTTTCATTCTAAATTCACCCTCATAGTTGTCATCTGGATTGTCTTGATTACTTGAAAAATTATAATCGTATGACACTCCTCCTATAAGATAGGGTCTAAAGTTATAATACCTGTTCGCATTTAATTTTATGAGTAATGGAATTCTTAAATAAGTAGCATTTACTTCTCTAATACTATCTTTTGCGCCTCCATATATATGTGTAAAAGCCAATTCTTTAGTATTGCTTGAAAGACCAGGCTCAAGCCTTAAGCTAATATTTTTATGCAACCTATAATCTCCAATAAGTCCTACATTAAAACCTGTAGAAGCCTTAACATCTACAAAAACATGGTCAACTAAATACGATATTTTATAGTCTTTTTTATTTACCCCTAAATAATATCCCCAAAAAACTTTTTGATTGTCCCACGTTTGCTTATAAATAACTTTATCTTTTTTTTGTGCATAAGTATTTACTGTGACAGAAAAAATTACTAGAAGGATTAATAAAAATTGCTTTTTCATAAATTACTTTTTAGCTATATATATTGATGCCACACCTAAAGTTTGTGGTTTGTTTTCAATATCTATAAACCCAATTTTTTGTAAAATATTGTTAAAAGCTTTTCCATAAGGAAATGTTGCTGCAGAATCGGATAAGTATTTATATGCAACTTTATCTTTGGAAAACCATTTACCAATGGTTGGTAAAATTTTTGTTGAATAAAAATAATATCCTTGTTTGAAAGGAGTTTTAGTTGGAACTGAAGTTTCTAAAACAACAAAAGTTCCTCCGGGCTTTAAAACTCTATAAATTTCTGACAACCCTTTTTCTAAGTTCTCAAAATTTCTTACTCCAAAAGCCACTGTAATAGCATCAAATGTATTTTCTTCAAAAGGAATAATTTCAGAATCGCCTAAAACCATTTCAATTTTATCGGTTAGTTTTAGTTTTTCAATTTTATACCTTCCTACTTCTAACATTCCTTCAGAAATATCTAATCCAATAATTTTAGAAGCACTTGTTTTGGTTAAATTAATAGCTAAATCACCTGTTCCAGTAGCAATATCCAATACTAAATTAGGGTTTGTATTTTTAACAATATTCACTACTTTTCTTCGCCATTTTACATCAATTCCAAAAGAAATTACACGATTTAAGCCATCGTAATCTTTTGAAATAGTATCAAACATTTTAGCGACTTGTTCTTTTTTACCTAATTCAGAGTCTTTATAAGGCTTTATTTTTTCTGACATTTATATTTTTATTGGTTTAAAGCTACAACTTGTTCAATTTGCCCTGGGATTAATTGTTTTAACATATTTTCAATTCCATTTTTTAAAGTAACTGTTGATGACGGACAACCACTACAAGCTCCTTGTAAAATAACATTTACTGTTTTTGTTTTGGTTTCATAAGATTGAAAAAGTATGTTTCCTCCATCAGCAGCAACCGCAGGTTTAATGTATTCATCTAAAATAGCTATAATTTGTTTTGAAACATCATCTAAATCTTCTAGTTGAATACTTTCAGTTGAAGTTGTTTCTTTGTTTTCTGCATTTTTTTCAACTATTGTTTTACCATCTGCTATAAACTCCTTTATAAAACCTCTAATTTCATTAGTAATTTCAGCCCATTCAACAACATCAAACTTGGTGATAGAAATGTAGTTTTCTGAAATAAAAACTTCTTTTACAAAAGGAAAATTAAACAAACCTGTTGCTAAAGGAGAATCTTTCGCTTCATCAATATTTTTATATTCTAAATCATTTTTAACCAGTAATTTATTGGCTACAAATTTTAAAACTGATGGATTTGGGGTTACTTCAGAATATACTTCAACAGGAACTTTTTTAGTTGTTTCTTTCTCTTCTAACACCAATACCCCTCCTGGACTATTTAAATAGGCTTCCATTTGTTCTTTCACTTCTTGTTCCACATCACTCCATTCAACTATAGAAAATTTTTCAATAGCAATAAAATTAGCAGAAATTAAAACACGCTTTACAAAAGGCAAATGAAATAATTGTTGTGCTAATGGTGAATTTTTAGCTTCATCTATATTGTTAAACTGATAACTTCCGCTAATTAAAACAGTATTTGCTGTAAACTTTAGAATAGCATCGTTCGTTGTTTTTTCTATTTTTAAGGTAACTTCTTCCATTTTTTAATATTTGTGCAAAAATACAAAACATATTTTGGTATTTGTGTTAAAAATAAAAAACGCCTCTAATTAGAGGCGTTTTTAAAACTCAAATATTGGTAATTAAATATTTAAAACTAATGTTATTGTAACTTTTGAAGTGTTAAAATCTAACTCTGAGGAATTGATATTATTATATTGTGGATAAAAATTATAAGCTGATGTATTTGTATCATTTTGATAAGATACATCTAACTTTCCTCCTCTAAATTTATAGCCAGCTCCTAAAGAATATCCTTCAATTGCATCTGAATCTAAAGCTGCTTTATAAGGGCTTTTTTCATAATGGTAACCTCCTCTTAAAGATAGTGCATCAAAACGCCACTCTGTTCCTATTTTAAATTCTCCAACACTTTTTAAGTCGGTTTCAAATTGATTATTTTCTGATACAAAATTACCACCGCTTAAATTGATATTACTATAATTTTTATGGATATAATCAACACTAATTAAACCTTGTTTATTAAAAATATACGCAAAACTTCCTGTTAATTTACTTGGGGTTCTCAGCTTATAATCAAATGCATTAATTCCAGAATAATCAGAGATTACCTCGTTTGTATTACTAACATAAACTTCTAAATCATAATCCAAATAATCTTCAGCTAAATTGTACCAAACTGGTGATTGGTATGCCAAACCTAAGCGAATATTATCATTTGGCTTAGATATTAAGCCTACATTGAAAGAAAAACCTTCTCCGTAAGTTAACAGTTCTTGTATTAGGGAAGCTTCTAAGTTATTTCCTGATCCATCATAATTATATTCCTCTAATAAAATTCGCTGATAACTTTCAATATCATAGGTACTAAACGAAGCACCAATATATAAGTTATTATTGTATTCTGAAGCTATTGTAAAAGTATACTTATCATTTTTTCCTTCAGTATAATTTTCAAAATATTGACCATCGCTGTTTAAATATTGAATGCTGTTATCATTAGGATCATCAATCCAAGTTGGATAATTATTATTCCCTTTTGCAATCCATTGGTTTTCAAAATCGTTAACAATGCTATAATTAAAACCCAGTGCTATTTTTCCCCAACCAGAATTTTTATATGAATTATTAAAAACAAATACGCCACCTGCTTGAGATAAATTAGTGACATCATTTTCAGAAAACTCCTTATTGCCATAATACGTAGCATTTGTTTCTATATTTTTCAAATTCAAAGAAAGTGCAAACTCACTATTCAAAAAAACAGCAGCACCGGCAGGATTTACATCTACAGCAGACAAATCTCCTCCTAAGGCTCCAAAGGCACCACTCATCCCATTATAACGGGCAGTTCCATTAATAGTTTCCTTTGAAAATAACACTCCAACATCATTATATCCCAATGTTTGAGCACTAGCTATATAAGCAGTACATAAAAGAACTGCCATTATGTATATTTTTTTCATAATACTACAGAATTATTTTTTGTGAATATTTAATTTCTTCTTGAAATTGATCTACTTCCACTTGAAGAACTTCTATTGGATGAATTTGAGTTAGAAACGCTACTTCTATTGGATGAACTTCGGTTAGAAGAACTTCTATTTACAGAAGAATTATTTGAATAATTACTTCTAGAGGTGTTTCTATTATTATTTCTTACAGAAGTGTTATTATTAGAAACCACTCTGTTTACAGTTCTTGTTGCATTTCTCCAATTAGCATTTCTTGAAGTAGTTGGTTCAATTCTATAAGCTGAATTTCTCCTATGAACAGTTGAAGATCTTCTATTAGAATTACTATTTGATCTTTGAATAGTACTGTTAGACCTAGTAGATTGTCTATTTATCGAATTATTTCTATTAAAATTATTATTATTTCTGTTTATAGATCTTCTAATGGTTCCATTTTCTGTTCTTCTAATATTAGAATTATAGGTTCTCCTGTTAGATTGGTTAATATTACTATTTCTTCTACTTATAACAGACGAATTATTACTGTACCTCCTATTGTTGTTAGCAGAGTACGATGTTCTTTTTCCATAACTATCATACCTATTATATCTATTGCTAGAATGGTAATAATTGTAAGGATAACTTCTATAATATGGATAATTATAATAGCCATAATAACTATAATCTCCATAATAATATGGATTATATCCATATGAATAATAGTAAGGATAATAGTTATATCTCCAAGGTCTGTAATAATAATTTGAATAATAAGGATAATAATTATGGTAAGGATGGAAAAAAGGATTATACCAATAAAAACTTGAACCTATATATCCTGAGTTTACATTTATGGTAACATCCGTTGTATATTCCCAAGGGGCGTTTTCTTCAGCATATTCTTCGAGATTATCTTCTGCATAATATTCATCAATATTCGTAAAAACATCATCATCTCTCAATTCTTGAAGCTCTTCTAATTGATAAGTAAAGTAATTTTTATCAAATTCAGATTTCTCAACAATAACAATTTCTTCATCATTTTGATTTGAAGAAACGTAAATTCCATCATTTTCATTATTGTACACGCTTTGGTAGGTGCCACAAGAATATAACCCTAGAAAAAGCATTGAGAAAATACTTAAGCGTAGAAATTTTCCGTTAACTATTTTTGAAACTTCCATAATCAATTGACTTTTTTATTGTTGAACTATTCAAAAAAAACTAATTTTGCCCAAATTAGCACTTTTATATAAAAAAGTTGCAATATTTATGCCAAACTTTTGATTATGAGCAAGAATTTAACAAAGAGAGAAACCGACTATTCTAAATGGTATAACGAACTTGTTGTAAAAGCTGATTTAGCTGAGAACTCAGGTGTAAGAGGTTGTATGGTAATTAAACCTTATGGTTTTGCTATTTGGGAAAAAATGCAAGCACAACTAGATAAAATGTTCAAAGAAACTGGACATGAAAACGCTTATTTCCCACTATTTATACCTAAATCATATTTAAGTAAAGAAGCTGACCATGTAAAAGGTTTTGCTAAAGAATGTGCTGTAGTTACACACTACAGATTAAAAAATGCAGAAGATGGTAGTGGTGTTGTTGTAGATCCTGAAGCCAAACTAGAAGAAGAATTAATTGTTAGACCAACATCTGAAACAATTATTTGGGATACTTATAGAAAATGGATTGAATCTTATAGAGACCTACCTTTATTAATAAATCAATGGGCTAATGTAGTTCGTTGGGAAATGCGTACCCGTTTATTTTTAAGAACCGCAGAATTTTTATGGCAAGAAGGTCATACTGCACATGCTACAGAAAAAGAAGCCATCCAAGAAGCTGAATTAATTTTAGATATTTATGGCGATTTTGCTGAAAAATTTATGGCTATGCCAGTAATTAAAGGATTAAAAACAGCTAGTGAACGTTTTGCTGGTGCTATTGAAACTTATTGTATTGAAGGTTTAATGCAAGATGGAAAAGCACTTCAAGCCGGAACCTCTCACTTTTTAGGTCAAAATTTTGCCAAAGCTTTTGATGTACAATTTACTTCTAAAGAAGGAAAGCGAGAACACGTTTGGGCAACATCTTGGGGAGTTTCTACCAGACTAATGGGAGCTTTAATTATGACACATTCTGATGATTTAGGTTTGGTTTTACCTCCTAATTTAGCTCCAATTCAAGTTGTTATTATACCAATACATAGAAATGACGAACAATTAGATGCTATTTCAGAAAAAATAAATCAAATTGTAAAAGAATTACGCAGTAAAAATATTTCTGTAAAATTTGACAATAGAACAACCCATAAACCAGGTTGGAAATTTGCTGAGTATGAATTAAAAGGAGTTCCTTTACGTATTGCAATGGGACCAAGAGATTTAGAAAACGGCACATTAGAAATTGCACGAAGAGACACTTTAGAAAAACAAAGCATTTCTCAAGAAAATGTGGTTGATTTTGTTGAAAAAACCTTAAAAGAAATTCAAGAAAATTTATTCACTAAAGCATATAACTATAGAGAATCTCATATTATTGAAGTAGAAACTTTTGAAGAGTTTAAACATATTTTAAATACCAAAGGAGGCTTTGTATCTGCCCATTGGGACGGCACTGCCGAGACAGAAGATAAAATTAAAGAATTAACGAAAGCTACTATTAGATGTATTCCCTTAAATAATAAAATTGAAGAAGGAAAGTGCGTTTTAACAGGTAAAAAATCAACTCAAAGAGTATTATTTGCAAAAGCATATTAATTTTTTTAAAAAAAATTTTGTGGAATAAAAAATAGTTGTATTTTTGCATCCGCAATGACGAAATAACGTCATCGTTAAAAACAAAATGGTCCGTTCGTCTAGGGGTTAGGACGCCAGGTTTTCATCCTGGTAACAGGGGTTCGATTCCCCTACGGACTACAAAAAATTAATAAGAATTAAACAATGGCAAATCACAAGTCAGCATTAAAAAGAATTAGAAGTAATCGCGCTAAGCAATTAAGAAACAAATATCAGCATAAAACTACTCGTAATGCTGTTAGAGACTTACGTGCTGCAACTGAAAAGAAAGAAGCTGAGGAATTATTTCCAAAAGTGGTTGCTATGATTGATAAATTAGCTAAAAAGAACATTATTCATAAGAATAAAGCTAGCAATTTAAAATCTAAATTAACGAAACACGTTGCAGCGTTATAATTTTTATTAAATAAAATTTTTAAAAGCATCCTTTTTTGGATGCTTTTTTTATGCTTAATAGTTTAATCTTATTGCTTCAATTAAACTTTTTCACCATTACCATTCATAACTTCTATTAGCGTCTAACCTAATAAAAATAAACAATAATACCGTAAAACCCCAAAGAGCAGAGCCTCCGTAACTAAAAAACGGTAAAGGAATTCCTATGGTTGGAAGTATCCCTAAAACCATCCCTATGTTAATTGTAAAATGAGTAAAAAAGATTGCCGCTATACTATACCCATAAACTCTGCTGAATTTTGTTTTTTGTCTTTCAGCTACATGAATTATTCTTAATAAAAAAAAGACGAATAAAATAACTACTAAAGAGCTTCCTAAAAACCCCCATTCTTCACCAACAGTTGTAAAAATATAATCTGTTTGTTGCTCTGGAACGAAGTCACCTTGAGTACGTTCACCTTCTAAAAATCCTTTTCCTGTTAATCCTCCAGACGCAATTGTTGTTACAGATTGATTGGTATTATAGCCTATACTTTTAATATCAGTAGTTTTGCCCAGTAAAATATTAAATCTATCTCTATGTCTTTGTTCAAAAACATGATTAAAAACAAAATCAACACTAAAAATAAAAAAAGCTGCCACTAAATAAATTCCAATAATTTTTAACCAACCTCTTTTAAAAGCTTTCTTTCTATAAAAATTAAAATATAATATGATTAGTAGAAATAAAACTAATGACCCTGCTAAAGTATTTATAAATCCAAAATATAAAGTTGTAATAAATAGAATTAAAGCTATAAAACCTATAGTAATAAAATAAAATGGCAATCCTTCCCTATGTAATACAAAAATAAAAGCAGTGTAAACCAATGCTGAACCTGGATCTGGCTGAAGGGTAATCAAAAAAGCAGGGAAAAATAAAATAAGTAACGCTTGAATTTGAGTATTAAATTTTTTTAAGTTAAATAACTTATCACTCACTAACTTTGAAAGTGCTAAAGCAACTGCTGCCTTCACAAATTCTGAGGGTTGAATACTACTAACCCCTCCTATATCATACCAAGAAGTTGCGCCATTTATATTTTTACCAAAAGCAAAAAGCCCTACTAAAGAAATAAGTGATATGATATAAATTATTGATGCATATTTTTCATAGAATTTAGCTTCAAAAAGTAAAATTATAAAGATTAATGGAAAACTTAACCCAATCCATACTAACTGTTTTCCATATTCAGTTGTAAAATTTATCAATTCTTGTTCAGTTTCGGTAACTGTTGCTGAATAAATATTTATCCATCCTAAAAAAATTAATACTAAATAGAATAGCACTAATATCCAATCTATACCATATAATATGTTAGCTTTTTTACTTCTCAACTTTTGTAGTTTCTATTAATTGCTTTTCATATTCTTCTTGCAAACTTCCATTAAACATTTGTTTTTCTTTCCAAGGTCTAATTGTTTCTCCTGTTAAATATTTTTCTATCATTAAACTTGCAATAGGACCTGCCCATCGTGAACCCCAGTATCCATTTTCTACAAAAACTGCAATAGCTATTTTAGGATTATCTTTAGGGGCAAATGCAATAAAAATTGAATGATCTTGTCCATGTGGGTTTTCCGCTGTTCCAGTTTTACCACAAATTTCTATTCCTTTTACCTTAGACCAACTGGCTGTGCCTCTAGGATTTTCAAATACATTGAATAAACCTTCTATCACAGGTTCAAAATGTTTTTTATTTATTGTTGTATATTTTGGTACTGTAAAATTTTTATTTAATTTTTCATTTTCAATTTTTTTTACAATATGTGGTGTATAATAAAATCCTCTATTAGCAACAGTAGCTGTCATATTTGCTAATTGAATTGGAGTAGTTAACACTTCTCCTTGCCCTATTGAATTTGAAATACTATAAGTTGCTGTCCAACGTGTATTAGGGTACCATTTATTATAAAAATCGCCATCAGGAACTAATCCTTTTTGACCAACTGAAAGGTCATTATTTAAATAATTTCCAAGCCCAAAACTTTTTACATGTTTACTCCAAACATTCATTCCTTCATAGGAAGTTGGGTATTTTTCTATAATTTTTCTATAAGCATTTGCAAAATAACTGTTGCAAGATCTATAAATAGCTTTATTAAGAGCTACGGGGCTTCCATAGGTATTGCAATGGCAAGCCATTGTTCTATTTCCGTAATGATATTGGTTATTGACACAACGAATTACGGTTGATGGTGTAACTACATTTTCTTGTAAGGCTGTAAGTGCTGTTATTACTTTAAACGGAGATCCAGGAGGGTATTCTCCCTTTAAACCTCTATCAAGCAATGGATTACTAATAGTGTCTAAATAGAATTTAGTGAAATTTTTAGAACGTTCTCGCCCTACCATCAAATTTGGATCATATGTTGGTGCAGAAACCAATGCCAAAATTTCTCCACTTGAAGGTTCAATTACTACAATGCCTCCTCTTTTATTAACCATTAAAGCTTCGCCATATTGTTGGAGTTTAGTATCTATAGTTAATGTAATATCTTTTCCATGAATTGGAAGTGTATCATAGATTCCATTTTTATAAGGACCAATTTCTTTATTAAACCTATCTCTTTGAATAAATTTAACCCCTTTTGTACCTCTTAACGTTTCTTCATAAGTTTTTTCTACTCCTGCAGTACCAATCAATTCACCTAATTGATAGTAGGGATTCTCTTTAATCATTCCTTCATTAACTTCACTAATATAACCTAAAACATTAGGTGCAGAACTTATAGGGTATTCTCTCAACAATCTTTTTTGAATATAAAACCCTTTAAATTTATACATCTTTTCTTGTAAATATGCATAATCTGTTTTAGATAGTTGTGCTAAAAAGGTTGAGGGAATTCTTGTTGAATAGCGTTTTGCTCTATTAAATTTATTGATAAAATCCTCTTTTGAAATTTTAAGCAAATTACAAAACTCTAAGGTATCCAATGGTTTTACCTCTCTGGGGATGATCATAATATCATAAGATAGCTGATTTGCAACTAATAACACACCATTTCTATCATAAATATAACCTCTTTCAGGATAATCATAAGTTACTTTTACAGCAGAATTGTTTAATGTAGGAATACTATATTCTGAACTTAATATTTGTAAATAAAATAATCTAAATATAAAAATTACCCCTATAAATAGAATTAAAAAAATCAACAACCCTTTGCGTTTCATTTATTTCTTTTTTGTGAATAGTATAATACCCAAAATACTTAAAATAATTGTAATGATACTTGTTAAAATTGTGTTATAAAAAACAGCTGAAAATTCATTAAAACTAAAATATTCTAATGTAAATACTATAAAGTGATGTATGAAAGTTAAAATAAAGATAAAGAAGAAAGCTTTACTAAATGTAATTCCTCTTATATTAAATAACAGAAAATCAAAATCCGATTTTCTTAATATAAGTTTTAATATTGGTAATCTAAAATATGCTATAAATAAAGTTGCTGCAGCGTTTATTCCTCCTGAGTTTGAAAAAAAATCAATTGAAATACCCAATAAAAAACTAAGTATTAAAAATGTTGCTTTATTTTTTCTAATAGGAAATAAAAATACCCAAACTATATACACCAAAGGGTTTAAATGCCCAAAAAAGTTAATTTGATTTAATACTAAAACCTGTAATAAAACTAAGCTTATAAACCGAACAATATTTATCAAAATCAATTTATTCATTTATGGTTGTTTGTTCAAGTTGATATTGCTCTTCTTTTTGAAGGTTTTTAACTATTTGAATATAACCTAATGAAGTCATATCATTAAATAAACTTACATTAATTTGTTGATATTGGTTATTATCAAAATGAAAGTCTTTAATTACACCTACTAGAATTCCTTCAGGAAATATTGCAGATTTACCTCCTGTTATAATCGTATCACCTTTTTTAAGTATCGCTTGTCTTGGTATATCAATTATTTGTAAAATTTGAGAATCTTTGCCACTCCATACCAATGTACCAAAATGATTGCTATTTTTTAACCGTACATTAATTTTTGAATTGCTATTTAAAATTGATAGTACAGTTGCATAATTAGTAGATACATTTTTTATAACTCCTATTACTCCTTTTGAATTAATAACACCTAAGTCGTTTTTTAAGCCATTTTTAATTCCTTTATCTAAAGTTAAATAATTGTCTCTTTTAGTAAAATTATTATTGATAACCTTTCCTAGGATGTAATTATATTTTTGGAAATATTTGGTTGAATCTTCAATTAAAAAAATTTTATCGTTTGGTGAATTGAGTTTTCTTTCTAATAAATTTTTTAAACGTGTATTTTCTTCAATTAAAAGTTGATTCTCATGTTTCAAGTGAAAAAACTCATTAATAGAGTTCACTTTATTATAAATACCACCTGTTATAAAATTAGCAGAATTTACAAATTTACTTTTATGGTAAGTGTGATGTTGAATTGTAAAATAAAAAGCAAAAATCTCTAATATTATAAACAGCAGAAAGTATCTAAATTTTCTAATAAAGTAAATTATTTGCTGCATTTATTATTTAAAGAGTTTTCTATTATTTCATTAATACATTTTTGTATTTTTCAAGGTCTTTTAAAGCAATGCCTGTACCTCTAACTACAGCTCTTAAAGGGTCTTCAGCAACATAAACAGGCAAATCTGTTTTCCTTGACAAACGTTTATCCAAGCCTCTAAGCATAGACCCTCCACCAGCTAAATAAATTCCAGTATTATATATGTCTGCTGCCAATTCAGGAGGTGTTTTAGAAAGCGTTTCCATTACAGCATCTTCAATTCTTAAAATTGATTTATCTAATGCTTTTGATATTTCTCTAAAAGACACTTGAACTTGTTTAGGCTTACCGCTCAATAAATCTCTACCTTGTACTAACATATCTTCAGGAGGGGTTTCTAAATCTTCTGTAGCTGCACCAATCTGTATTTTAATTTTTTCGGCAGTACGTTCCCCAACATATAAATTATGTTGTGTTCTCATATAATACGAAATATCTGACGTAAAAACATCTCCTGCAACTTTTACCGATTTATCACAAACAATACCACCCAATGCTATTACAGCAATTTCAGTAGTACCTCCACCTATATCAATAATCATGTTTCCTTTTGGTTGCATTATATCAATACCAATACCTATGGCAGCAGCCATAGGCTCATGTATTAAGTAAATTTCTTTTGCATTCATGTGTTCTGCAGAATCAATTACAGCACGTTTTTCAACTTCTGTAATTCCTGAAGGAATACAAATAACCATCCTTAATGAAGGTGTAAAAAATCTCTTTTTTATACTTGGAATATTCTTGATAAATTCTTTTATCATTTGTTCCGAAGCTTCAAAATCTGCAATTACACCATCTTTTAATGGACGAATGGTTTTTATGTTTTCGTGAGTTTTTCCTTGCATTAAACTGGCTTTTTTTCCAGTTGCAATAATTTTACCTGAATTTCTATCTCTAGCTACAATTGATGGTGCATCAACCACCACTTTGCCATCATGAATAATTAGTGTATTAGCAGTACCTAAATCAATGGCAATGTCTTCGGTCATAAAATCGAAAAAACCCATATTTTTTCTTGTATTTTTTAATTTTTAAATGGAAACCTTACAAAGTTACTAAAATTAGTGTTTAAAATGACGAGTTCCTGTAAATATCATAGACATTTTATGTTCATTGCAATAATCAACTGATAATTGATCTTTAATCGAGCCTCCTGGTTGAATTACAGCATTAATTCCTGCTTTATTTGCAATTTCTACACAATCAGGAAAAGGGAAAAAGGCATCACTCGCCATTACCGCTTCTTTTAAATCAAAATTAAAATGAGTTGCTTTAGCAATAGCTTGGTTTAATGCATCTACTCTACTAGTTTGTCCTGTACCACTCGCACAAAGTTGTTTGTTTTTTACCAATACTATTGTATTTGATTTGGTGTGTTTACAAATTTTTGAAGCAAAAAATAAATCATCTAGCTCTCTTGCTGAAGGTTCTTTTAAAGTTGCAGTTTTAATAACGCTGCCATCATCTGTTTTGTTGTCTTTATCTTGACATAAAACACCGTTTAGTGCAGTTCTATATTGAGTTTGAGGTAATTTAATGTTTTTTTGAATTAAAATAATTCTATTTTTTTTCCCTTTTAACAACTCTAAAGCTTCTGAAGTATAACTTGGAGCAATGACTACTTCACAAAATAATTTATGAATTTCTTCAGCCGTTTCTTGATCAATTTCTTTGTTAGAAATTAAAACTCCTCCAAAAGCTGATGTTGGATCTCCGGCTAAAGCATCTAAATATGCTTCTTTCAAAGATACTCGTTGCGCTAAACCACAGGCATTGTTATGTTTTAAAATTGCAAAAGTAGGAGCATCATTTTTAAATTCTTCCATCAAATTTACAGCAGCATCAACATCTAATAAATTATTATATGAAAGCTCTTTTCCGTGTAATTTTTCAAATAATTCATCTAGATTCCCAAAAAAGTAACCTTTTTGGTGTGGGTTTTCTCCATATCGCAATGTTGAAACTTCATCAAAACTTTCTCTAAAAACAACTTCATTTTTGTTAAGATAGTTAAAAATTGCTGTATCATAATGACTTGAAACAGCAAAAGATTTAGCAGCAAAACGTTTGCGTTGCTCTAAAGTTGTTTCTCCTTTGCTATCATCCATAATTTGTAAAAATTCATTGTATTGTTTCATTGAAGAAACACAAATTACATCCTTAAAATTTTTAGCTGCTGCACGTACTAATGAAATTCCCCCAATATCAATTTTTTCTATTATATCTTGTTCTGAAGCTCCACTTGCAACGGTTTTTTCAAATGGATATAAATCAACAATTACAATATCTAATTCAGGAATTTCATATTCTGTTAGTTGAGATAAATCATTTTCGTTTTCTCTTCTTGCCAAGATTCCTCCAAAAACTTTTGGGTGCAATGTTTTAACCCTACCTCCTAAAATGGAAGGATATGAGGTTAAATCTTCAACTGGTATTACATTAATTCCTAATTCTTTAATAAAACTTTCAGTTCCACCTGTTGAATAAATTTTAACCCCTAATTCATCTAATTTTTGAACAATTGGTGCTAATCCATCTTTATGAAAAACCGAAATAAGTGCTGATTTTGCTTTTTTAGTAGTGTTCATTTGCTGTGTTGTTATTTTCCGCAAAGCTAATAATTATCAGCTGTTTAAACAATACAAATAATGGGTTAATTTTAATTATTTTTAACATTAAGTTTTAATTCTTAAAGTTAATTTAAACATCTCTTTTTGATGCTTTAAACTTCAAAAAATAGTTTTGAGAAGTTTTTTATAAAATTTTAGCTACGTTTTTACATACAAATTCCAACAAGTTCTCATCATCACTAGTAAAAGGATTTACAGTGTGAGAATCTATATCAATTTGCCCAATATTTTCGCCATTCACAAAAATTGGGATTACAATCTCGCTTTTTACTTTCCAACCACAAGAAATATAATTATCTTGAGAAGTTACATCTTGAACTATAAAATTTTTATTGCTAACGGCTACTTGACCACAAATACCTTTTCCAAAAGGAATAATAACATGTTCCGTAGGCTCTCCAGAAAACTCTGCGAGTTTTAGTTCTTGTTTATCACCATTTTTAAAATAAAAGCCCACCCAATCATAATACTCAATTTCTTGTTTTAACAAATCACAAATACTTTGTAATTTATAAGAAATTGAAGTATTATTTTCAATAATGCCTGTTACCGATTTTTTTAATTGAGATAAATTCATTTTAATTTGTAATTTTATACAAATTAAAACTCTTTTTTTGTGCAAAACAATAAAACCGTTGTATTCTTTTTAATTAAATTTTTTGGCACCTATTTGATATTATTTTTAATATACTCTTGGTATTTAAATAGTACACAAAATAAAATAGAAATATTTGCTTGCGCACCAATTACTAAAACTGTTGCTATTCAAACAAGTAAACTACTTAATTTTTTAGGTTACAATGCCAAAGTTGAACAACATTCAGAAGAGGTTTCTATGAAACTATTTATCAATGATACTTATATTGCACGTATTATTGAAGGATGCAACTCCATAAGCATTATTATTTTATTTATTGCTTTCATAATTGCTTTTGCAAATACTTTTAAAGTAACAGCATTATATGTACTTTTTGGGAGTTTAATAATTTATGGAACTAATATAATTAGAGTGACAATTATTAGTATTGCTTTATACAAATACCCAGAATATGAAAAATTACTACATGATGTAGTTTTTCCTTCAATTATATATGGAGTTACATTTTTACTGTGGTTTGTTTGGGTTCGGTATTTTTCTAAATTAAAAAAATGAAAAAAGAAGTTCGTATTTTATTAATTGTTGTTTTAACTTTCATGTTGATAGGTGTAAGAGTAATTGTTGAACCCTACTTCTATGATCCGCTTATAACTTATTTTAAAAATGATTATTTGCATAAAAGTATTCCTTCATTACATATTTCAAAATATTTATTCAATATTTTTTTAAGGTATTTTTTAAATACATTATTGTCTTTAATAATTATTTACTTAGTTTTTAAAAATTTAAAAAACCTTATTTTTTCAATCAAATTTTATTTAGTAGCCTTTCTTATTTTAACCATTATCCTATTTTTAGTTTTAATATTTAATTTCACAGAGAATTATATCTTCCTTTTTTATGTTAGAAGATTTTTGATACACCCGCTTTTTTTATTTATTTTACTACCTGCTTTTTATTATGAACACATTAAAAATAAAAAGAAGCCCTTCAAATAAATAAATTTATTTGAATATAGGCTTCCTTTTTAAACAACAGAACTTACCAATCATTTTGTTCATTCTGTTACTATCAATTATTAGTAAATACTAACCCCAAAGATTTCTAATAATTGTTTTTATGAAATCCAATTATTTTTTTAATAGTTGGATTTCTTTTGTGATAAAAATGAACATAGCCCCCTTCATATCTATCACTTATTATTGTTAATCGTTCTTTAAAAGTAACTAATACAAAGCTTTTCTTTTTCTTTAAACAACTTTCCCTTTTTAAAAACCAAAAACAATAATTTTATGTTATTATTTGAACCTCACTATCAACAAATTTTTTAATTGGTACCACAACTATGCCTTCATTGGTATCAATTGTAATACAAAGATTGTCTATTTGTTTAATTACACCTTCTACTTTTTTCATTTTTACGCGCTGACCAATTTCAAAATTTTTACGTGAATAAAAACCAAAAAGCAATCTTAAAACAACATCTCTAGATCCCAAACCAAAGGCTATTGTAAATGAAATTAAAATAGCTCCTAAAATTAATGTTAGATTATTGGTAATAATATCTGTATTTACACCTGCCTGATTAAGTGATGTAATTGAAACAACAATAACAATTGCATAAAAGACAATATTACTTACCAAATTTGCTCCTGAAAATTCTAAGGATTTAAAAGTATTTATAATGGTGTTTTTTATTATTGAGCCTATATAAACACCAATCACAAAAATTAATAAAGCACTAATTAATATTGGTAAATAAGCTATAAACTTCCCAATTCCCTCTGACACGATTGTTAAACCCAACATTTCAGAAGCAATGACTACAAAAATTAAAATCATTACATATTTTACAAATTTTAAAATAATCTCAGAAGGGACAACTTTATAATCACTTTTTCCAAACAATTTTGCTTCATTTAACTTCGTTGTAATAGCATCTATTTTAGAAAGTTTTAGCAGCTTTTTTAAAATGAAGTTTATTATTTTAATAACTATCCAAGCTATAATTATAAAACCTATACCCAATAGTAATTTTGGAATAAACTCTAAAATTTGATTCCATATATCTTCTAAAAACGTTAACTTAAACTTGTTTAATTGGCTAATTAATTTCATTTTATTTTATTTTGGGTTAGTCTATTTCAGTCTGTATTTAACTTATTTTTTCTTATTGATATTTTTTTTAGTAGCTAAAAAACCTTCAACTGTATTTGGGTATTTTACCATAAATAAATCAGCCATATCAATTGAAAGTTTAATTAATGAAATATCATTAATTACTCTTTCTTTGAGAATTTTTGGAACTTCTTGACTGTTTAATATTTGCTTAAATGGATTTTCCATTAGTTAAGGTCTTTATAAACTTTTATTACTTTTTCTCTTGCTCTTTTTAAACGCATTTTTACTGCACTTTTACCAATTTCTAAAGCCTGTTCAATTTCTTTAATAGAAAAATCATCTTGATATTTCATTAGTAAAATCATTTTATCATTAGGTTCAATTAAATCAAGTGCTTTCGCTAATTTATCGGCTTTCATTTCAAACAAAACCTCTTCACTTGAATCTTCTTCATTTGTTGCAGATAATTCTATTTCTTCGTCTTTTAAATTTTTTTTATGAATATTTCGCGTCACATAATTCACACAAAAATTATACGTAAACGAGTATAACCAAGTTGAAAATTTTGAGTTGCCTTTAAAGGTTCTTAATTTTAAAAATAATTTAATAAAGATATCATGTGTTAAGTCTTGCGCTTCTTCTTTTGATTTTACAAACCCATAACATTTATTATAAATTTTAAATGCATAACGATCATATAAAACAGTAAAAAAGTGAGTGTCATTTAACTCTACAATCCTTTTAATCAATTCTTTATCGCTCAACAGCGCTATGTCATCCTCTGGCTTCAAAAACAATTCATTGGGTTATCTAAAATATAAGACACTAAAAATACTAATAAGTCACATTTATAATTTTTAAATATATTTTGTAACATAATCAAAAATACTACGTATATATAGTACAACCCTTAATAACTAAAAAAAATATTAGCTTTTAAATGAGACAGCTTAAAATTACAAAACAGGTTACTAACAGAGAAACCGCATCATTAGACAAATATTTACAGGAAATTGGAAAGGTAGATTTAATTACTGCCGAAATGGAAGTAGAATTAGCACAAAGAATTAAAGCCGGTGATCAAGTAGCTTTAGAACGTTTAACAAAAGCAAATTTACGTTTCGTTGTTTCTGTAGCAAAACAATATCAAAACCAAGGATTAACCTTACCTGATTTAATTAATGAAGGAAACTTAGGATTAATTAAAGCAGCTAAAAGGTTTGATGAAACTCGTGGTTTTAAATTTATATCTTACGCTGTTTGGTGGATTCGTCAATCTATACTACAAGCTTTAGCAGAACAATCTCGTATTGTACGTTTGCCTTTAAATAAAATTGGTTCTATTAACAAAATAAATAAAATGTATGCGTTTTTAGAACAAGAAAATGAAAGACCTCCATCAGCTGAAGAAATTGCAAAAAAATTAGACATGACTGTAAATGACGTTAAAGAATCTATGAAAAATTCTGGTCGTCACGTATCTATGGATGCTCCTTTGATTGAAGGTGAAGATTCCAACTTATACGATGTATTAAATACAGGTGAGTCTCCAAATCCAGACAAATCACTTTTACATGAATCTTTAAAAGTTGAAATTGAACGTGCTTTGGAAACTTTAACGCCAAGAGAAGCAGATGTAGTGCAATTATACTTTGGTTTAGGTGATGCTCACCCAATGACTTTAGAAGAAATTGGAGAAACTTTTGACTTAACTCGTGAACGCGTTCGTCAAATCAAAGAAAAAGCAATCAGACGATTAAAACATACTTCAAGAAGTAAAATCTTAAAAACTTATTTAGGATAACAACAAAAAAACGCTCGGAATTTCGAGCGTTTTTCTTTTATAAATAATACTTTTGCAAAAAAACAACACTATTATAATGAAAAAATTTATTGCTCCTTCTATGTTAGCTGCAGATTTTGCTAATTTACAACGCGATATTGAAATGATTAATAGCAGCAAAGCTGACTGGTTTCATATTGACGTAATGGATGGTATGTTTGTTCCAAATATTTCTTTTGGGATGCCAGTAATTAGTGCTATAAAAAAACATGCCAAAAAAACAATGGATGTACACTTGATGATTGTTGATCCTGATAGGTATATTGAAGACTTTAAAAAAGTGGGGGCAGATATTTTAACCGTTCATTATGAAGCTTGTAATCATTTACACAGAACAGTTCAGGCCATAAAAGCACAAGGCATGAAAGCAGGAGTTTCTTTAAATCCGCATACTCCAATAGCTGTTTTGGAAGATATTATTGCCGATTTAGATTTGGTATTAATTATGAGTGTTAATCCAGGTTTTGGAGGACAAAGTTTTATTGAAAATACCTATAAAAAAGTACAGCAACTTAGAGCTTTAATTGAATTTAGTGATTCTAAAGCACTAATTGAAGTTGACGGTGGAGTAACCGACCAAAATATAGAACAACTTTTAGAAGCTGGTACCGATGCTTTTGTGGCAGGTAGTTTTGTGTTTAAAAGCGAAAACCCATCCAAAACAATTGCAAATTTAAAAGGATTGGTTTCAGAAGTTTAAACTGACTCTAAGTCATATTGTTTCAATAAATAAAGTAATAAATCTGTTGTGGTAACTATTCCAACTAAAATGTCATTCTCTACTACTGGAAGTGCATGAAATTCATTTTTAGACAATATTTCGGCAACAGATTTTATGGTAATATTTGAATTTACTTTAATTGGATTTTTAACCATTAATTGTTCAATACTCAACATTTGATAAATCACATTATCAACATTTTCTTCATGTAATCTATCATAAGAGTCTAAAAAACTTATTCGTTCTAAATCTGTTAAACTTAGCATTCCAATAATATGTTCTCCATTAACAATTGGAATATGTCTAATATGGTGTTTTCTAAATAATTTTTCAGCTGTATATAAATCGTCATTGATTGTCAATGTTACCAGCTTTTTCGTCATTATTTTCGATACAGGTTCAAGACGTTTCATAATTTACATTCTTTAATTTATATTATAAAGTTCTAAAAATGTAATTGTTTTTTGTATGATTAAAATCAGTTGCCCCTATTTTTAACTAAAAAACAAGCCTAAAATTTAAGCTTGCTTTAACTCATCTTGTAAAAAAGTGACCCCGGCAGGATTCAAACCTGCAACCGCTGGAGCCGAAATCCAGTGCGCTATTCAGTTGCGCCACGAGGCCATTGTATTATGCCAATAATTGTTTTACTGCTGTTGAAATAGCTTTACCATCAGCTTTACCTGCCAATTCTTTTGAGGCTATTCCCATAACTTTTCCCATATCTTTCATAGAAGTTGCTCCTACTTTCTCTATAATACCTGCAATAATGCTTTTTAAATCTTCTTCATTCATTTGCTCAGGCAAAAACTGAGAAATTATTTCAATTTGTGCTAATTCTGGAGCAGCCAAATCCTCTCTTCCTTGCTCCTCATAAACTGCTGCACTATCTTTACGCTGTTTTACCAAACGTTGTAACAATTTAATTTCTTCTTCTTCATTTAAACTTTCGGAAGCACCGCTTTTGGTTTGTGCCAATAATATTTCTGATTTAATAGCTCTTAAAGATTCCAAAGCAACAGTATTTTTAGTTTTCATTGCTTCCTTTAATTTTACCATTATCATTTCTTGTAAACTCATAACTAACTATTTTGTTTTGCGAAGATAAAAAAAAAGAATCCGAAAATCTTTAAATATTTAAAGATTTCCGGACCCAAAACTTAGAAAATACAATCTAAGGGTTCCTGTCTTTGGGCAATATATTTAGTCTACATTATCATGTAAAAATGAATTGTTAGATCTTAATTGAATTCCGTCATTTTCATCAATCTCAAGTGTTGTTCTAGATTGATTAATTTCAGAAGAATGCGTTGTTTCATTTAACTCAACTCCCATTCTTTTATAAGCAGGTTCTTTTTCAATTTCATCAATATTTTTAGTCACTTTATTGATAAACTTATAATTAAAATTTTTCATTTTTTCTCTACGTTCTGCTGCTCTTTTTTGCAGTTCAGAAATGGTTAAATCTAATGGCGAAACTTCGGTATAATCTACAACCTCATGGTTGTTAATATCAATTTTTGTTTCAGATTTTAAAGATATATTTAACTCTTCATCTACATCATCAATTGCAATATTTGTTATTTTACTTTTTTTTGCTTTTGATAGGTTTTCTTCAAGTTCAGTATAATCTTCTAAAGAAAAATACACATCTTCTTCAACTTTTTTAATCGGCTCAACTACTTTGTGTTCTACTACATCAATATTGTTAATATCAATTTTCTTAGTCTCAGAAATCTCTTTTTGCTCTGGCTTAATTTTAGCTTTAGCTTCTGGAATTGGCAAATCGAATGTAAAGGTTATTTGTTGCTCTTCTACTTTATTAACAACAGGCTTTTCTGGTTCTTCACTTTTTACAGAAGTAATTACAAAATCATCTTCAACAGTATTTGAAGAAATTTCATCATAAGTAACGTCTAAGTTTTTAATAAAGTCTGATGTTGGTATTAACCGAATTTCCTTCTCTTCTTCCTCAATTTCTTCACCTAAATCGTAAACTATTTTTTCATCTTTTGGTGTATCCTCAACAATTGGTTTAGACGTATTTTTTATAGATGGATTTTGAATTCTTTTTTCAGAAAAATCAAAAGAAGCTTCTTGGTCATCATCTAATGTATGAATAATTTTTTTAGCTTCAGTATTTGAAATTTCATGTTGTTGATCTTTATTAAAACCCGTTGCTACTATAGTTACAGCGATGGCATCACCTAACGATTCATCTTCACCAACTCCCATAATAATGTTTACATTAGATTTAGCTTGAGACTGGATATAATCGTTAATTTCTCCTATTTCATCTATCGTAATCTCCTCAGCTCCCGAAACAATTAACAATAATACATTTTTGGCACCAGTAATTTTATTATCATTTAATAATGGCGAATCTAGCGCTTTAGATATTGCAATTTCTGAACGATTATTTCCAGAAGCAGTTGCAGAACCCATAATTGCTGTACCACTATTTGAGAGTACTGTCTTCGCATCTTTTAAATCAATATTTTGTGTATAGTGATGTGTTATTACTTCAGCTATACCACGTGCAGCTGTAGATAAAACTTCATCTGCTTTAGAAAAACCAGCTTTAAACCCTAGGTTTCCATAAACCTCTCTTAATTTATTATTATTTATAACAACCAATGAATCTACATACTCACGTAATTTTTCAATCCCTTTTTGAGCTTGATCATTACGCATTTTCCCTTCAAATGTAAAAGGAATAGTTACTATACCAATAGTTAATAAATCCAACTCACGAGCAACTTTAGCAATAATAGGCGCCGCTCCAGTTCCAGTACCACCACCCATACCAACAGTGATAAATACCATTTTAGAATTGGTTGAGAGCATATCTTTAAGCTCTTGGATGCTTTCCATAGCTGCTTGTTCACCAACATCAGGATTTGCACCTGCACCTAACCCTTCCGTAAGGGAAACTCCTAATTGAATTTTTGTTGGGATTGGACTGTTTTGTAATGCCTGAGCATCGGTATTACAAACTACAAAATCAACTCCGTTAATTCCTTGAGAGTACATGTGATTTACTGCATTGCTACCTCCTCCACCTACTCCAATGACTTTTATAACGTTAGACTGATTTTTAGGTAAATCGAATGAAATGTTGTTGAAATCTGAATTGCTCATAGTATGTATTTATTGGTATTATATTCTTTCTCTATTTCTATAAATTTATTCTGCATTATCTAAAAAATCTCGGAACTTATCTCCCCATTTTTCAAAAATTGATTTTTTAGGTTCTTTTGGTTCTTGTTGTATTATTTCTTCTTCTAAATCTTTACTTTCAACTTCTTTTGAAATATTTTGCTGTGCTACTTTTGCTTTTTCTTTATCTAACTTTTTTAAGCCGTTCATTAATAAACCAACTGCTGTAGCATATTGCGGACTCGAAATACTTTCATCTGAATCACCAGCTAAATTTTCATTAGGGTAACCAATTCTAGTATCCATTCCAGTAATGTATTCCACTAACTGTTTTAAATGCTTTAATTGAGCTCCACCTCCTGTTAATACTATCCCTGCAATTAATTTTTTCTTAGGCTCTTCATGTCCGTAATTTTTAATTTCTAAAAATACTTGTTCAATAATTTCAACCACACGAGCATGAATAATTTTAGAGAGGTTTTTTAAAGTAATCTCTTTTGGATCTCTTCCTCTTAATCCTGGAATAGAAACTATTTCATTGTCCTTATTTTCACCTGGCCATGCTGATCCAAACTTCGTTTTTAATAACTCCGCCTGCTTTTCAATAATTGAACAACCTTCTTTAATATCTTCGGTAATTACATTTCCACCAAAAGGAATAACAGCAGTATGACGGATAATTCCATTCTTAAAAATTGCCAAATCTGTAGTTCCTCCTCCTATATCAATTAATGCTACACCTGCTTCCTTTTCTTCATTACTTAATACCGCTTCTGCAGAAGCCAATGGTTCTAAAGTAATTCCAGCCAAATTAAGTCCGGCACTTTTAATACAACGTCCTACATTTCTTATTGATGAAACCTGACCAACAACTACATGAAAGTTAGCTTCCAATCTTCCTCCATACATCCCAACTGGTTGTGTAATTTCAGCTTGCCCATCTACTTTAAACTCTTGTGGTAATACATGTATAATTTCTTCACCAGGCAACATTACCAGTTTATGTACTTGTTTCTCTAATTTTTCTAAATCTTCATCATCAATAACCTCTTCAGAGTTTGGACGAGTAATATAATCGCTATGTTGCAGGCTTCTAATATGCTGACCAGCAATGCCAACCACAGCCTCTGTTATTTTAATTCCAGAAACTGCAATAGCTTCATCTACAGCCATTTGAATTGACTGGATTGTTTGTGTTATGTTATTTACAACACCTCGGTGCACACCTAAGCTTTTAGCTTTTCCTGTACCTAACAACTCTATTTTCCCATATTCATTTCTACGTCCAATCATAGCAACAATTTTAGTTGTTCCTATATCTAAACCTACTGAAATATCATTGTGTTCCATATTTTATTTTTTTGTACACACAACTTGGTTGTTGTATTTTAAATTAATTACACTATAACTATCAATTGTTTTATCGGTCATCGCTTTGCTATAAAATGAATTTAAATTTTTAAATTTTTGCTTCAAATTTTTAGCTTTTCCAATAAATATTTCTTGATCTCCAATCCTAGTTATCAAAACATATTCTTGATTCTTCATTTTTTGAATACCGATAATTTGTTTTTTCAAAAATTCGTCTTTCAAAATAGCTGTTACTAAATCATAAATTTCATGAACATCCTGTTCTACAATATCTCCAGAAACTAACAAAACTCTAGCAGAATGGTTTGTTGATAAAGGCATTTTTTTGGACTGTTTATCAATATAATAACTACCTGTTTCTGTTACAATTCTTGCTATTGGAGTTCGCTGTTTAATTTTTGTTTTAAGCACTCCATTTATGGTTAAAAAAACAGCAGCTTCTTCAACCATGGGATGCAATAGCACATTTGTCTCTAATTTGTGTAAATCTATAACAGATTTTGCTTGATTTTTAATTGTTGTACTATTTTGTATTAACAATTTATTAACCATTTGATGATTCATAAAAAGATTATCTCCTTCTTCAAACTCCACCACAATATCTTGAACCTTTTTAATGCTGTTTTTTTGGCTTGAAAAGCTGTACAAAAACACCACTAAAAAGAGCAGTAAAAATCCTTTTATGTAATCCCAGTTAATTTTCAATTTTTAATTTATTTTTTACTGTGTCTACTAATTCACCAATGTCTCCAGCACCTAACATAACTATAACTTCTGCTTTTGAATTTAATACGTTACTCACTAAATCTTCTTTTGATGAAATTTGTTTTTCCTTTAATGATATTTTATTCAATAACCATTCTGAAGTTACCCCTAAAATTGACAATTCTCTAGCTGGATAAATATCCAATAAGATAACTGCGTCAAACCGCGACAAACTTAAGGCAAAATCATCAATAAAATCTCTTGTTCTACTATATAAATGAGGTTGAAAAATTCCTAAAACTTTTTTAAGTGGATACATCTCTTTAACTGAATCAATTACCGCATTTATTTCAGTTGGATGATGTGCATAATCATCGATTAAAACTAAATTTTCTGTTTTTATTTTATAAGAAAAACGTCTTTTTATCCCTTTAAAACTAAGTAAAGCTTCAGCAATGACAGGTAAAGCTATTCCATAACTATTTGCCATTGCCAAAGCTGCCACCGCATTTAGCACATTATGTTTTCCTGGTAAATTTATTTGTAGGTTTTTTATCAACTCATTAGGAGTTTTAACATCAAAAATATAAGATCCATTTTCTATTCTTATATTTTGCGCATTGTAGTCTGCCTCTTCTTCTATTCCAAATGTTTTTCCAGCAATTGACAACCCTTTTTTAACCAATAAAGTATCGGTAACTTTTGCTGCGAATTCTTCAAATGATTTTTCTAACGCAATAGGCTCTCCATAAATATCTAAATGATCGGCATCCATTGATGTGATACAAGCAATATTTGGAGATAACTTTAAAAAAGACCTATCAAATTCATCTGCTTCGACTACTGAAACTTCATTTCCCCCTAATATTAAATTTGAATTGTAATTTTCAGAAATACCTCCTAAAAATGAAGTTGAATTAACCTTGGCTTCTTTTAAAACATGTCCTAATATGGTTGAAGTTGTTGTTTTACCGTGGGTACCAGCCACAGCTAAACAAAACGAATTTTTAGTGATTTCACCTAATATTTCTGAACGTTTTAAAACTGTATAATTGTTTTCAATAAAATATGTTAATTCTTTATGATTTTTAGGCACCGCTGGGGTATATACCACACAAGTATGTTGCAAACTCTTAAATTCGGTTGGAATTGCTGTTACAGCATCTTCAAAATGAATTTGAATACCCAAATCTTTTAAAGAATCGGTAATAGCTGTAGAAGTTTTATCGTATCCAGCAACCATTTTTCCGTTGCAAGAAAAATACCTTGCAATAGCACTCATACCGATACCTCCAATACCAATAAAATAAACGTTATGTATATTTTCTAAATTCAACTGAACTAACTATATTAATTTTTCTATTTCTTTAACAATATCTTTGGTTGCATTTGGCAATGCTAATTTTTTAATATTTTGACCTAATTTTTGCTGTAAATCAGTATCGTTTAATAATTCTTTAAACATTGTTTGAAAAAAATCAGCTTCAGATTCTTTCAGCAGTAAAGCTGCATTTTTATCAACCACAGCTAAGGCATTTTTAGTTTGATGATCTTCAGCTACGTTAGGCGAAGGGATAAAAATCACTGGTTTTCCAACAATACATAATTCTGATATTGAACCTGCTCCAGCTCTACTAATTAAAATATCAGCCGCTGCATAGGTTAAATCCATTTTATTTAAAAAAGCATGTACTTGAACTCCTTCTAAATCATCATACTTTTTAAATTCATCGTAATACAATTTCCCTGTTTGCCAAATAACCTGTACATTATTTGCCACCAACCAATTCACATGCTTTTCAATTAAATTATTAACCGCTCTAGCTCCTAAACTACCACCTAAAACAACTAATGTTTTTTTCTTAGTATTTAATTTAAAATAGTTAATAGCTTCCGTTCTTTTTTCATCAATATTTAATAAATCCTGACGTACAGGGTTTCCTGTTTTTATAATTTTATCTGTATTAAAAAACCTATTTAAACCATCGTAAGCAACACAAATTTTATCTACTTTTTTACTCAGCAACTTATTGGTAATTCCTGGATATGAGTTTTGCTCTTGTATTAATGTTTTAACCCCAATTAAATTAGCCACATACAATGTTGGTCCGCTCGCAAAACCACCTGTACCAATAACAATAGAAGGCTTAAATTTTTTAATAATTTTATACGCATTCCACAAACTACTAAGTAATTTAAATGGAAACATTAAATTTTTAAGTGATAAACTTCTTTGGATCCCAGAAATCCACAACCCTTTTATTTCATAGCCTGCTTGTGGAACTTTTTCCATTTCCATTCTATTTTTAGCGCCAACAAATAAAAAATTGGCTTCAGGATATGTATTCCTTAGCTCATTTGCTATGGAAACAGCTGGATAAATATGTCCACCTGTACCTCCTCCACTTAGTATGATATTAACCGATTGTTTCATGTAAAATATCTAAAGGGTTTTCTTCACTTTCTATACTCTTCTCTTTTTCTTTATCAGCTGTAACGCTTAAAATAATTCCTATTGCAAAACATGTCATCCAAATAGAAGTTCCTCCACTACTAATTAAAGGCAAGGTTTGTCCTGTAACTGGAAATAAATTAACTGCAACTGCCATATTGATAATTGCCTGAAAAATTATTGGTAAACCAACACCAATAATTAACAGCGTTGCAAATATGGTATTCGCTTTTTTAGCGGCCACTAAAAACCTAATTAATAGGGAAAAATACAGCAGAATCACCGTTAATGCTCCAGCCAAACCAAACTCCTCTACAATGATGGCAAAAATAAAATCTGACGATGATTGTGGTAAAAAGTTTTTTTGAACACTCTTTCCTGGACCTCTTCCTTTTATCCCACCACTTGCTATTGCTATTTTAGCTTTTTCAACTTGATAACCTTCTTCAACATTTTTATTGGAAAAATTTTCAATCCTGCTAATCCAAGTATCAACTCTATTTGGCATGGCATTTGGAAATGCTTTTGCAGTAAGCACAAATAGAGTTAACACCAATACACCTATCCCCACAACAGATGCTAAATATTTAATTGGGTAACCTCCTATAAAGGTTACTACTAATATCATTGAAAAAATAATTGCTGTAGTTGAAAAATTTGCAGGCAAAATGAACACTAATGTAATTGCTATAGGCAACCACAACTGTATAAAACTTTCTTTAAAAGTGATTGCCTTTTCTTTGTTTCTAGCTAAGTATCTTGCAACATAAACCATTAAAACTAACCCCGCTAATGTTGAAGTTTGGAAACCTACACCAATTATTGGAATTTGAATCCACCTACTTGCATTAGCTCCTCCAATTGTAGTTCCTTTTGTAAGTGTGAAAATAAGTAATGCCACAACCAATGGAAGCATTAAAACTGAACCCCCACTAAAATAACGATAAGGGATTTTATGCACACCATAAATTATTAAAAACCCACAAGAAAGTAAAAATGCATGCTTAAATAAATGAAAGGTAGTTGTTCCATTATTGGCCACATAAACCAAATTGGTACTTGCACTATACACTGGTAAAAATGACAATAATGCCAAAATTGCTACCAATGCCCAAATAGCGCGATCACCTTCAATATTTTTAAGAATGTTTTTCATTTACAATTCTCTAACTGCTTGTTTAAATTTATTCCCTCTATCTTCATAACTTTCAAACAAATCAAAACTAGCGCAGGCAGGAGATAATAAAACAGTATCTCCTTTTTCTGCAATTTTATAAGCTACTTTTACCGCTTCTTCAGCACCTGCTGTTTCAACTATTAAATCAACTACGTTATTAAATGTGTGTACAATTTTTTGATTGTCTATCCCTAAACAAATAATAGCTTTTACTTTTTCTCTTACCAATGGCATGAGTTCTAAATAATCATTTCCCTTATCAACTCCTCCTACTATCCAAACTGTAGGCGTTTTCATACTATCCAAAGCATAAAATGTTGCATTCACATTGGTAGCTTTCGAATCATTAACATACTGAACACCATTAATTTTAAGTACAGATTCTAATCTATGTTCAGCACCTTCAAAATCTTCTAAACTTTCTCTAATAGTGTTTTTTCTCACCTTTAATAATGAAGCTGTCATGGCCGCTGCCATTGCATTTTTTGTGTTGTGTTTTCCTTTTAATGCTAAGGTTGATATACTCATTATCTTTTCTTCTTTTATGTATTTTAATATTATATTATCATCTTTTAAATAAGCTCCTTGTTCTAATTCTTTTTTTAATGAAAAAGGTAGTAAAGTAGCTTTTACTTTATTATTCTTTATCCAGTTTAGTATTACTTCATCATCTGCATCAAAAATCAAAAAATCTTGTGCTGTTTGATTTTCAGTAATCCTAAATTTAGAGTTCACATAGTTTTCAAACTTATAATTATACCTGTCTAAATGATCAGGAGTTATGTTTGTAATGATTGCTATATGAGGTGTAAAATTCACAATGCCATCTAATTGAAAACTACTTAATTCCAACACATGAACATCATATTCATTTTCAGCAACTTGAGCAGCAAAACTTTCTCCAATATTTCCTCCCATCCCTGCATTTATTTTTGCTTTTTTCAAAATATGGTTTACCAACATGGTTGTGGTAGTTTTACCGTTTGAACCAGTGATACCCACAATAATTCCATTGGTATATTTTGAAGCAAATTCAATTTCTGAAATCACAGGAATTTTTCTTTCAATTAATTCTTGAATTATAGCAACCTTATCTGGAATTCCAGGGCTTTTCATTACTATATCAGCTTCAAAAATTTTATCTTCTGAATGGTTTCCTTCTTCAAAAGGAATTTCATTATTTAAAAGAACTTGTTTATACTTTTGAGTTATTATTCCTTTATCAGAAACAAAAACTTCAAAGCCTTTTTTTTTCCCAAGTATAGCTGCGCCTATTCCACTTTCTCCAGCACCAAGTACAACTAATTTCATTTATCGCAACTTTAATGTTACTATTGTTAATACCGCTAACATAATTCCAACAATCCAAAAACGAGTCACAATTTTACTTTCGTGATATCCTGATTTTTGATAGTGATGGTGTAATGGAGACATTTTAAAAATTCTTCTTCCTTCTCCATATTTCTTTTTAGTATATTTAAAGAAACTTACTTGAAGAATTACGGATAAATTTTCAACCAAAAATATGCCTGCTAAAATTGGAATTAATAACTCTTTTCTTACTGCTATTGCTAAAACAGCAATAATTCCTCCAATGGTTAAACTTCCTGTATCTCCCATAAAAACTTGGGCTGGATAAGTATTATACCATAAAAACCCTACCAAACCTCCCACAAATGCAGCTATAAAAATGGTCATTTCTCCAGAGTTTGGGATATACATAACATCTAAATAATCTGCAAATATGATGTTACCAGATACCCAAGCAAAAATACCCAAGGTTAACACAATTATTGCTGAGGATCCCGCCGCTAAACCATCAATCCCATCTGTTAAGTTTGCTCCATTTGAAACCGCTGTTATGATAAAAATTACAATAGGGATAAAAATTAACCATGCATAATCTCTTAATCCTTCACCAAACACATCTAATGCTGCTGCATAATCCAATTCATTGTCTTTTAAAAAAGGAATGGTAGTTTTGGTTGATTTTTTTGCATTTGCAAATAAAACTGGTGTTCCTTCTTCAGTGGTGTATTGAAATTTATTTGGAAGCTGCTCTTTCATAGTTACACTAGGATGAAAATAAAGCATTGCTCCTACAAATATTCCTAAGGTAACTTGCCCCAAAACCTTAAATCTCCCCTTTAAACCTGCTTTGTCTTTTTTAAATATTTTAATATAGTCATCAATAAAACCAATAGTACCCATCCATAAAGTTGTCACTAATAATATAACTATATAAACATTATCAATTTGCGCAAAAAGAACTACCGGAATTAAGGTGGCTAAAATTATAATTACACCTCCCATTGTTGGGGTTCCTGCTTTTTCAACTTGACCTTCTAACCCTAAATCACGAACAGACTCTCCAACTTGTTTACGTTGTAAGTAATTAATAATTTGTTTTCCATAAATTGTTGAAAACAGTAATGAAGCTATAAATGCCATTGCTGAACGAAAGGAAATGTACTGAAACAAACCTGCCCCAGCTAGATCGTAATGTTTTTCTAAATAATCGAATAAATAATATAACATCTCTTTAACTTTCTATGGCATTTAATATTTGTGATATTTTCTCAAAATCGTCAAAATGAGATCGAACTCCATTAATTTCCTGATACGTTTCGTGCCCTTTACCAGCAATTAAAATGATGTCTCCACTTTTTGCTAATTTTGTTGCCGTTTTAATTGCCTGCTCTCTATCTAAAATTGAAATGGTTTTTTTATAGTTTTGAGGTTCTACACCTGTTTCAATTTCATTTATAATAATTTGCGGATTTTCTGTCCTCGGATTGTCTGATGTAAAAATTACCTGCGTACTTAATTGAGATGCTAGACGCCCCATAATAGGGCGTTTAGCTTTATCTCGGTCTCCACCGCATCCCACAACGGTAATCACTTGTTCGTTCCCTGTTCTTATATCATTTATTGTTTCTAGAACATTTTTTAAAGCATCTGGTGTATGCGCATAATCAACTACTGCAGTTATGCCCTCTTTGGAAATAAAATATTGAAAACGCCCAGTTACACTTTCTAATTCGCTTAAATAAGTAAGCACTTCTGTTTTATGGAGTTTTAACAGTTTTGCCACTCCATAAACTGCCAATAAATTGTAGGCATTAAAACTTCCAATTAGCCTTGTCCACACTTCATCTCCATCTATATTTAGCAATAGACCTGTAAATTGATTTTCTAATATTTTAGCTTTAAAATCTGCCATAGTTTTTAAGGCATACGTATATTTTTCAGCATTGGTATTTTGAAGCATCAACAGTCCATTTTTATCATCGCTATTCACAAGTGCGAAAGCTGATTTTGGTAAAGAATCAAAAAATGATTTTTTTACATCTCTATATTCTTTAAACGTTTTATGATAATCTAAATGATCGTGCGTTAAGTTGGTAAATACCCCCCCTTCAAAATGCAAACCTTTGGTTCTTTTTTGATGAATACCATGAGAACTAACTTCCATAAAGCAATACTCTACACCTGCATTAACCATTTCATTTAAATAGTTGTTAATAAGTAACGAATTAGGAGTTGTATGAGTTGCTTGATGTTCTTTTTGATCAATTAAAATTTTAACTGTAGATAATAAACCTGCCTTAAAACCAGCTTTTTGAAATAACTTGTACAGTAAAGTTGCTATTGTAGTTTTCCCATTAGTTCCAGTGATTCCAATGAGTTTTAATTTTGCCGAAGGGTTTTCATAAAAATTTGAAGCTATCACAGCCAAAGCACTATCTGAATCTTCAACTTCCACATAAGTAACTCCTTCAACTAACGTAGTTGGTAATTGTTGGCATACAATTGCTATTGCTCCAGATTCTATTGCCTGACCAATAAATTTATGACCGTCAAAAACCAACCCTTTTTGAGCAACAAATAAACTCCCTTGCTGTACTTTTCTAGAATCAAAATCTATACTTACCACGTTTTTATTTGTAGCTCCATGTATAGCAGTGATAGTAACTTTATATAATATGTCTTTAATTAGCTTCAATTAAGTTAATTTTATTTTAATGGTTGCACCTTTAATTATTTTTTCTCCTTCATTTATAGATTGTTCAACAACTTTACCTGTTCCATAAAAGTTAACTTTCAATCCTAAATTTTCAAGCAAAGAAATGGCGTCCATACCCGCCATTCCTTTGACATTTGGGATCGAATTATATTCCTTGTTTGAAATAGTATAATAGGTGTTAAAGCTATTTTGAACACTTTTAAAATTTGGCATTCTCTTATCAACTTCATTAATAATATAGTTTGATGTATAAATTTTTTGTGCGATATCTTTAAATACAGGTCCTGACACATCTGCTCCATAATACCCAGTTTGAACTTTTGGTTTATGAATTACCACAATGCAAGAATATTTGGGATCTTCAGCAGGAAAATATCCTGCAAAAGAAGACACGTATTTTTTATCTTTTACCCACTCTTGATAATTTCCATATTCCGTTCTTGCAGTTCCTGTTTTACCTGCCATAGAAAAATTTTCAGCATATAGTTTTCTACCTGTTCCTTTTTCCACAACATTTTTCAGTACTTCTTGAATTTTTTTAACAGTTTCTTTTGAGCATACTGCTGGATTAATGATTTCTTTCCCGAAAGACTCCACATGTTGATCCCAAGAACGAATTTCTTTCACAAATTTTGGCTTCACCATCTCACCATTATTTGCAATTGCATTGTAAAAAGTTAATGTTTGTAATGGTGTTAATTTTAAATTATAACCGTACGCAATTGACGGCAAAGCATTTTTACTCCATAACTTATGTCCAGGACTAGGAATTAATGGAACTCCTTCTCCTTTTAAAGGCAATCCTAGACGCTTATCAACATTCATCTCTTTTAAAGCATCGATGAATTCATCCGGTTTCTTCCCAAAATTTTCCTCTATCAGTCTTGCAAAGGCAATGTTTGAAGAAACTTCTAAAGCTCTAGCGGCAGATATTTTTCCATACCCCCCTCTTTTAGAATCATTGATATACCTTCCATACATTTTATATCTTCCATTCCCTGTATCAACCACTGTACTTGTATCAATCTTACCAGATTCTAAGGCAACAACCATTGCCATTAATTTAAAAGCTGAACCAGGCTCATGAGATTCTCCAACCGCATAATTTAATCTTTCATAGTATTTCCCTTCTGAATTTCTTCCTAAATTTGAAATTGCTTTTATTTCTCCAGTTTTAGTTTCCATAACTACCACGCAACCGTGATCTGCACTGTAATACTCCAATTGTTTCAATAAAGAGTGATGAGCGATATCTTGTATGTTTACATCTATGGTAGTTACTATATCTTTACCATCTACTGGTTCTTTTTCATTATTATCATTAATAGGTTTCCATTGTCCTTTAGCAATTTTTTGCTTCATTCTCCATCCATGTCTTCCTTTTAAATAGCGTCTAAATGCACCTTCAATTCCTGGACCCCCTCTATAATCATCGTATCCTATGGTTCTTTCTGCTACTTTTCCTAATGGATGCGCTCTTACTGTTGATTGCTCAGCAATAAAACCTCCTTTATACATTCCTAAATTAAAAATTGGAAAACTTTTAATCTTCATATAATCCGTATAACCTAATTTACGAGCTATAAACAAGTATCTATTTTTGTTCTTTCTAGCCTTTCTAATTTGGGTCTCCCATTTTGATGCTGTTCCTCCCAACATTTTAGATAACTCCATAGATAAAGCCCTTATATTTTTTTCAAAATCCTCACTTTTAACTGTAAAAGCATCCATTCTAATTTCATATTGCGGCATTGATGTAGCTAACAAACTTCCATCTGCAGAAAAAACATTTCCTCTATTGGCAAAAATTGTATCGTTTCTTAATGTTAATTGTTCAGATAAACTTATATATTTATCACCATCTGCAAATTGTATGTTTGTTAAACGCACCACAACAGCTACCAGTAAAATAGTAACAAATACAAACACAATGTATAATTTGTTTAATATGCCTTTTTTGGTAACTGCCAATGTTAACTTTATTTTTTTGAAACAACTTTAATAACTTGCGGTGGATTTTCACTTGGCTTTAAACCCTGATCCAATACTTTATTTTTAATTGCCGATTCTAACTTCAGCTTCATTGAAATTGAACGAGTATCAACAAATTCTGCTCTTAATTCTTTTATTTTTTTATTGAGTTCAGCAATTTCCATTACCTTTTTATCAGAACTATGTGCACTTGCAATCATTAGCATCATTAAACCAACTAAAAACAAAATAAATCGCCAATTTTTTAAGGAATCTTTACTTATTAAGAAGTTTCCTTTTAATAAACCGTATATTTTATTTTTTACTATCGACATTAAAAAAGTGTTGCAATTCTTAATTTAGCACTACGAGCTCTATTATTTTCTTTAATTTCAGCCTTAGTTGGAACCATCATTTTACCAACTTTTTTTAATGGCACTTTTACATTTCCAAAAAAATCTTTTTCTGGCTCACCTTCAAATATTCCATTTCTAATAAATCGCTTTACCAATCTATCTTCCAATGAATGATATGAGATTACACTTAAACGCCCATTTTCATTCAACAATTCAGGCACTTGCATTAAAAATTCTTTTAAAACTTCTATTTCCTGATTTACTTCGATTCTAATTCCTTGAAATATTTGAGCAAAAATCTTGTGTTCAACTTTTTTGGGAACAAACTCACTCAAAACTTCTTTCAACTCAAAACTTGTTTTAATCTTTTTTTCAGAACGTGCCTCAATAATTTTTTTAGCAATGGCTTTTGCATTTCGTAACTCTCCGTATTGAAAAAGCACATTACTTAATTTTTCTTCCTCATAATTATTTACAACTTCAAATGCCGAAATACCATCTCCTTGATTCATTCGCATATCCAAATCTGCATCAAAACGCGTAGAAAAACCTCTTTGAGCTTCATCAAATTGATATGAAGACACTCCTAAATCAGCTAAAATTCCATCTACTTTCTTTATTCCATAAAACCTCAAATACCTTTTTATAAACCTAAAATTTTGAGGAATTAGTGTAAATCTATCATCCTTAATACTATTTTGCTGCGCATCTTCATCTTGATCAAAAGCAAATAATTTACCCCGCTCATTTAACCTACTCAAAATCTCTTTTGAATGACCTCCTCCACCAAATGTAACATCTACATATATCCCATTAGGCTTAATATTTAAACCATCTACGCTTTCTTTTAATAAAACTGGATTATGATATTTCATCTTCGCTATCTATTACATTTCCCATAACTTCTTCTGCTAAATCTGCAAAATCAACTGTTGCATCATCAATAGCTTTTTCATAGTGCTCTTTATCCCAAATTTCAATTATATTAACAGATGAAGCCAACACCACATTTTTTTCAATTCCAGCAAAAGCTTGTAAATCTTTTGGTATTAAAAGTCTTCCTGAGCTATCCAACTCAACAACTTTTACACCTGCAGTAAACCTTCTAATAAAATCATTATTCTTTTTTACAAACCTATTTAACTTATTAACTTTCGCCATCATCAAGTTCCACTCAGACATAGGGTACATTTCCAAACAAGGCTGAAAAACTGAACGTTTCAAAACAAAACCCTCTTGTAAAATTGGAGCCAACTGCTTCTTTAATGCAACAGAAAGCAATAACCTTCCCTTAGCATCCGCCTTAGCTTCATATGTTCCAATTAGATTCACCATTTTGTTTGAGATATAATTCAAAAATATAAATTTTTTCCCACATTTTTCCACTTTTACCCACTTTGTTGATAACTTTTAACATATCTAACAGATATTTACTTAGTTTTTTGAAATACAGTCAATTAATATTTTATTCACTCCTTTATTTAAAAAAAGTGTATTTTCGAAAAAAAAGCTACCTTTGTCATAGCTTAAAACTTAAAATTTAATGAGCAAAAATCTTATCAAAGAAGGTAAATATAGTTATGTAGAAGCTGGGGAAGGACAACCCCTTATTATTCTTCATGGCCTTATGGGAGGTTTGAGTAATTTTAGTGGAGTGCTAAATTATTTTTCAAAAAAAGGATATCGAGTAATCATCCCTGAATTACCAATTTATACATTACCACTTTTAAAAACCAATGTTAAAAACTTATCTAAATTTTTAAAAGATTTTATGAAATTTAAAAATTTGGATGAAGCAATTTTAATTGGAAATTCTCTTGGCGGTCATATTGCATTATACTTTACCAAATTAAATATTGACAATGTAAAGGCTCTCGTTTTAACAGGAAGCTCAGGATTATATGAGAAATCTATGGGAGATACTTACCCTAAGAGAGGCAATTACGAATATATTAAAGTAAAAACCGAAGAAGTGTTTTACGACCCTAAAGTTGCAACCAAAGAAGTTGTAGATGAAATTTTTGAATCTGTAAACGATAGAAGTAAGGTTATAAGAACTTTAGCTATTGCTAAAAGTGCTATTAGACATAATATGGCTAAAGACCTTCCAAAAATGAATATTCCTACTTGTATAATTTGGGGTAAAAATGACAGTGTTACTCCCCCTGAAGTTGCAAAGGATTTTGAAAAATTATTACCCGACGCCAATCTATTTTGGATAGATAAATGTGGTCATGCACCAATGATGGAACATCCTGAAGAATTTAATAGAATTCTTGAAAATTGGTTAAATGATAGAAACCTTTAGCAATGAAAATTAAATCCGCTAATTTTGTAATTAGCAATAGTGATGTTGCAAAATGCCCTAAAGAAAGACTGCCAGAATACGCTTTTATTGGAAGATCTAACGTAGGAAAATCATCGCTTATAAATATGCTAACAGGTCAAAATAAACTAGCAAAAACATCTGGAAGACCCGGGAAAACTCAATTAATCAATCACTTTAAAATTAACAACAATTGGTTTTTAGTTGATTTGCCTGGCTATGGTTATGCCAAAGTTTCTAAAAGCATTAAAAAAAACTTTCAAAGTTTTATAAAAAATTACTTTTTACAAAGAGAACAACTTATCTGCACATTTGTTTTAGTAGATTGCAGACATGAGCCTCAAAAAATTGATTTGGAATTTATGGAGTTTTTAGGCGAAAATGAAATTCCTTTTTGTATCATTTTCACAAAATCTGACAAACTTAAACTTTCTGAATTGAATAGAAATATTCAAGTTTATACAAAAAAAATGACCACGACCATTTGGGAAGAAATGCCTCAATATTTTGTTACTTCGGCAACTTCATCAAACGGAAAAGATGAACTACTTAACTTTATTGATAATATTAATCAAGGATTAGAAGAAGGTTTATAAAATGGGTTCAACCATAAAAAATTTACAGATTCTTTTTGAGGACAACCACTTAATTATTGTAAACAAACAATCTGGTGATATTGTACAAGGAGATAAAACTGGAGACCAACCTTTAAGCGATATTATTAAAGAGTACATTAAAAAAAATTACAACAAACCAGGAAATGTCTTTTTAGGAGTTGTACACAGGTTAGACAGACCCACAACTGGCGTTGTAGTTTTTGCCAGAACTTCAAAAGCTTTAGAACGTTTTAATAAAATGCTACGTAATAAAGAGGTGCATAAAACCTATTGGGCAGTTGTAAAAAACAAACCAAAAAATTCTAAAGACTCTTTAACAAGCTACTTAAAAAAGAATCCCAAAAACAACAAATCAACCTCTTATTCATCTGAAATAGAGGGAAGTAAAAAAGCAATTCTTCATTACAAGGTATTAAAATCACTTACTAATTATCACTTACTAGAAGTTGATTTAGAAACAGGCAGACATCATCAAATTCGCTGTCAATTAGCCTCTATAGGAAGTCCTATTAAAGGTGATTTAAAATATGGTTTTAACAGAAGCAATAAAGATGCAAGTATTCATTTACATGCTCGTAAAATTGAATTTATTCATCCTGTATCAAAAGAAAATATTTCTATTGTTGCCCCCACTCCAAAAGATGTAATTTGGGACGCTTGTAATTAAACTTTATTTTTCTTAGCCACAATTTCATCTAAACATAAATTACCAATACTACCTTTATGAGTATGATTTACTGTTTTATCTGGATAAAAATTACCTTCATTAATATTCTTTCCTACAATTTTATAAGCATCTCTAAATGGGGCTCCATTTTGAACCAATTTGTTCACCTCTTCAACACTAAACAAATACAAGTATTTCTCATCATCAACAATTGTGGTATTTACCACAATATTTTGCAAAGAATAGGTTAACATTTCCAAACAAGATTTTAAGGTTGAAAATGAAGGTATCAACCCTTCTTTCAACAATTGTAAGTCTCTATGATAACCGCTTGGCAAATTATTAGTAATTAACGTAAACTCATAAGGCAATGCTTGAAGCTTATTACATTTTCCTCTAATCAATTCAAAAACATCTGGATTTTTTTTATGAGGCATAATACTAGAGCCTGTTGTTAATTCATCAGGAAAAGAAATAAAATTGAAATTTTGACTCATATATAAGCAAATATCCATACTCATTTTTGCCAAAGTACTCGCTACAGAACTTAATGCAAAGGAAACTGATTTTTCTAATTTACCTCTTCCCATTTGAGCAGCAACTGAATTAAATTTTAAAGTATTAAAATTCAATAATTTGGTAGTTTCATCTCTATCAATTGGGAAAGAACTTCCATAACCAGCTGCTGAGCCTAACGGATTTTGATCAGCAACTTTATACGCTGCTTTTAGAAAATAAATATCATCTATCAATGTTTCTGCATACGCTGAAAACCACATTCCAAATGAAGACGGCATAGCTACTTGCAAATGTGTATAACCTGGCAATAATACATTTTCATACTGTTTTGCTAAAGCTATTAGCAAATTAAATAATTCATCAACTTCTGTATTTATTTCTGTTAAAGCATCTTTTAAATACAAATGCACATCTACTAAAACTTGATCGTTTCTTGAACGTGCGGTATGAATTTTTTTCCCAGTATCACCTAATTTTTCAGTTAATAAAAACTCAATTTTAGAATGTACATCTTCAAAAGATTCTTCTATAATAAAATTACCTTCTTCAATTGTTTTTAAAATTGAATTTAGAGCTATTTCTAAACCATTAATTTCGGTAGTAGATAGCAACCCTATTTTATGTAACATTTTAGCATGTGCCAAATTTCCTATTACATCATATTTTGCTAAAATTAAATCTAATTCTCTATCGTTACCCACAGTAAACAAATCTATTTTTTTATCTGTAGAAAATCCTTTGTCCCAAAGTTTCATCCTTAATATTTTTTAAATTATTTCTTCTAATATTTTAATATACAATTGTATCCCTTCTACAATTTCATTGATGTATATAAATTCATCTGCTGTATGAGATCGTAAACTTTGCCCTGGCCCTAATTTTAAAGAAGGGCAACTCAACACAGCTTGATCTGACAATGTTGGTGAACCATAAGTTTGTCTTCCAAGCTTAATCCCCGCTTTTACAATAGGGTGATTTTTAGGAATGGATGATGAATTTAAGCGTAGTGATCTAGGACAAACTTCTGAAGCTACATTTGATTGAATGATATCAAATACTTCCTGATTTGAATATGCATCTGTTACACGTACATCCACCACATATTTACAACTTGCAGGGATTACATTATGCTGATGACCAGCTTCAATTTGAGTAACTGTCATTTTAACCTTACCTAAAGTTTCAGATTCTTTTGGAAATTCATAGTTTTGAAACCAATGAATATCATTTATAGCATTGTAAATAGCATTATCACCAATACCATGAGCCGCATGGCCTGCCGTTCCTTTTGCTTCGCAATTTAAAACCATCAATCCTTTTTCTGCAATTGCCAAATTCATTAAAGTTGGCTCTCCAACAATTGCAAAGTCAATTTCTGGTATAATGCTAAGCATGCTATTTAAACCATTTGGTCCAGAATTTTCTTCTTCAGCAGATGCAACTATCACTAAATTATATTTCAAATCTGTTTTATTATAAAAATAAGTAAACGTAGCTAACAATGAAACTAAACAACCACCAGCATCATTACTTCCTAAACCATATAATTTTCCATCTATTATTTCGGCTTTTAAAGGATTACGAGTATAACCTTTATTAGGCTTTACCGTATCATGATGTGAGTTTAATAAAATGGTTTTTTTAGAAAAATCAAAGTATTTATTTTTTGCCCAAACATTATGTTTATCACTTTCAAATTTAATATTATGATTCGAAAAATATTGCATAATTAATAATGCAGTTTCATTTTCTTCACCTGAAAAAGATTGGGTAGAAATTAATTTTTGAAGCAACTCTATTGCTCCATCTGTTAGTTGTTGTATCATTATTTTAAACTTAAAGTGGTATATTTAGTTGTAGTAGAATTTATTAATGAAGCGTCTCCTATTTTTACTTTTCCTACTCCATTTTCTAACGCATTAAAACAATTTTGCAGCTTTGGCAACATTCCATTTGCTATAATACCTTCATCTACTAACTGTTTATATTTTTTTAAATTTATTTTTTCAATTATTGAATTTTCATCTTCTATGTTTTTTAAAACACCTTGCAACTCAAAAACATAATTTATTTCTGTTTCAAATAACTTACTCATACCAATTGCTATTTCAGCGGCTATGGTATCTGCATTTGTATTTAATAATTGACCTTTTTTATTATGGGTAATTGCACAAAAAACTGGTGTAATCTTATTTTCTAACAATAGCGATATCATTTCTGGATTTATTTTATCAATATCTCCAACAAAACCATAATCAACATCATTTATATCTCGTTTATGAGCAATAATGACATTAGCGTCAGCCCCAGTTAAACCCATAGCATTACAATTAAATTGTTGTAGTTTTGCAGTAATATTTTTATTTAATAACCCTGCATAAACCATTGTTACAACTTCTAAAGTTTCTGCGTTAGTAACCCTTCTACCATTCACCATTTTTGAAACTAGCCCCATTGCAGATGAAATTTCAGAAGCTCTTTTACCACCTCCATGGACTAATATTTTAGGCTCTTTCAATGTTGAAAAGTTTTTTAAAAAAGAGTTTAAAACATGTTCATCATTAATAACATTTCCTCCAATTTTTACAATTTGTAATTTTTGTTTTTCCATTTTATTCTAAAATTTTCTTCAACACAATTTGCGCTGCATAAGTTCTATTGTTAGCTTGCTGAATTACAATTGAGTTTTTAGAATCAATTACCTCATCTGCAACAATCACATTTCTTCTAACTGGTAAACAATGCATAAATTTTGCGTTGTTAGTTAACTTCATTTTTTCAGAAGTAATCATCCAACTAGCATCTATATTATCAACTTTACCATAATTTTTAAATGAACTCCAGTTTTTTACATAAACAAAATCTGCTTTCTCAAATGCTTTTTCTTGGTTGTATTCTATTTTAGAGTTTTTTGTAATTTCTGAATCTAACTCATACCCTACGGGGTGTGTAATTACAAATTCAGCTTCTTTTAACTGCATCATCTCTATAAATGAATTTGCAACTGCATGTGGTAAAGCCTTTGGATGTGGAGCCCAAGAAAGCACCACTTTAGGTTTATGTTTAGTTTTAAATTCTTCCATTGTAATGGCATCTGCCAATGCTTGTAAAGGGTGACCTATAGCACTTTCCATATTTACTACTGGAATTCCTGCGTATTTTTTAAAACTATTTATTACCTGCTCTGCCTTATCTTCTTCTTTATTAGTTAAGCCAGCAAAAGATCTAATAGCTATTATGTTGCAATATTGAGCTATTACTTTGGCAGCTTCTTTAACATGTTCAGATTTATCTTGATTCATCACTACTCCATCTTCAAACTCTAATTGCCATCCTTCACTTCCAAAATTCATAACAATTACATTTAACCCTAAATTTTGAGCAGCTTTTTGAGTACTTAAGCGTGTTCTTAAACTATTGTTAAAAAACAACAAACAAATTGTTTTTCCTTTTCCAAGAGACTTAAATTTCAACTCATCCTGTTTCAAATCAATAGCTTCTTTGACGGCGACTTGAAGGTCTTCAATATCGCTTATATGTGTGAAATTATTCATTTAACAACTCTTTTAAGGCGTTAATAAATTGATTAATTTGAGTTTTAGTAATAGATAATGGCGGTAAAATTCTCAATAGTTTTTTATTATTTGAACCTCCGGTAAAAATGTGTTTATTAAAAATTAATTGCTTTCTTAGTTCGCCTACTTCAAAATCAAATTCTAGACCTAACATTAAGCCCCTCCCTTTCACTTTTTTAACTTGAGGAATTTTAGTGATTTGTTCTAAAAAATAATTATAAATCTCATTTACATTTTCCATTAAATATTCATTTTTTATAGTATCTACTACTGAAATTCCAGCTGCACAAGCCAAGTGATTTCCTCCAAAAGTGGTTCCTAACATTCCGTAAGTTGCTTTATATTTATCAGCAATTAACACCCCTCCTATTGGAAAGCCATTTCCCATGCCTTTGGCTATAGTAATTATGTCTGGCTTAATTTTATGATGTTGAAAGGCGAAAAATTTTCCACTTCTACCATAACCAGACTGTACTTCATCTAGAATTAATACTACATCATTTTTATTACATATTTTTTCAACTTCCTGAAAAAAATCTGTAGTTCCTTCATCCAAACCTCCAACCCCTTGAATTCCTTCAATAATTACAGCAGCCACATCATTCTTACCTATTTCATGAATAACTAATTCAACATCATTTAATGGTAAAAACGTAACTTTTTGTTGTAAATTTATTGGTGCGTTTATAGCTGAATTATCTGTAACAGCTACCGCAGCCGACGTTCTTCCATGAAATGAATTTTTAAAGGAAATAATTCTGCTTTTTTTGGTTATAAAAGAAGCCATTTTTAAAGCATTTTCATTAGCTTCAGCTCCTGAGTTACACAAAAACAAATTATAATTTTCACAGCCAGAAATTACACCTAACTTTTTAGCTAATTCTACCTGTAATGGATTTTGAATTGAATTGGAATAAAATCCAATATTATTCAGTTGCGTTGTTATTTTTTCAACATAATTTGGATGAGAATGACCAATTGATATCACTCCATGTCCGCCATATAAATCTAAATATTGTGTATTATTTTCATCCCAAACAACTGCTCCTTTCGCTTTTATTGGAGTAACATTGTATAATGGATATACTTCAAATAAATTCATTTTAAATTGTTTAAATTTGATTAATTTTTTCAAAAGAAGTTACTAAACCTTTTATTAAAGACGAGCTTAAACCTTGATGCTCCATTTCATTTAAGCCTTCAATGGTACAGCCACTTGGTGTAGTAACTTTATCTATTTCCTGTTCTGGATGATTTCCAGATTTTACCAATAAACTTGAAGCTCCTAAGCAAGTTTGCATGGCTAGTTCTTGAGCTTCTTTTGCATCAAAACCCAGCTGTATTGCTCCTTGAGTGGTAGCTCTAATTAAACGCATCCAAAAAGCAATACCACTTGCACATATAACAGTGGCCGCTTGCATTAATTTTTCATCAATTTGTAAGGTAGTACCAAGTGAATTAAAAATAGTAGTTGCACTGGTTAATTTTTCTTCACCTTTTTGGTTAGCGCACAAACATGTCATAGATTCTGAAACCGAAATTGCCGTATTAGGCATACTTCTAATAATAGCTATTTCTTTGCCTAAAACGCTTTCAATTTCTTCAATTTTTCTACCTGTAACAACCGAAATAATAGTGTGTTTTGATTGTAAATCACATTTTATTTCGCTCAAAACTTGTTTCAATTGTTTTGGTTGAACCGCTACAATTATAATTTCAGAATTTTGAATGGCCTTGTTGTTATTAGCAGTAATTTTAACCTTAGTTCCAAAATTACAATTTGTTAAATCTGAAATAGTTCTTTTTGTCAAATACAAAGAATCCAGTTTTAAATCACTATTTAGCATTCCTTTTGCAATTGACATTCCTAAATTACCTGCTCCTATAATAGCTATTTTCATAAATATTAATTTAAAATGAAGTTGCCTTTAATTGTAGCCCTTCCTCTTCTAGAAAGCCAAACATTAAATTCATATTTTGAATTGCCTGTCCCGAAGCTCCTTTTAATAAATTATCAATAACAGAAGTTATTAATAGTTGATTTCCATGTTTTTCTAAATGCAAAAAACAATTATTGGTATTGACCACTTGCTTTAAATGAATTGGAAGCTTTGAAACATGTGTAAAAACTTCATTTTTATAATAGGTTTCAAATAATTCATAAGCCTGTTCAATACTTTCTTCAAAAGTTAAATAAACAGATGCAAAAATTCCTCTGCTAAAATTTCCTCTATTTGGAATAAAAAATAGGTCTTCTGAAAAATTATTTTGTAACAAATTTAATGTTTCATTAATTTCTCCTAAATGTTGATGTGTAAATGCTTTATAAACAGAGAAATTATTATCTCTCCAGCTAAAATGTGTTGTTTTACTTGGAGAAACACCAGCACCAGTTGAACCAGTTGTTGCATTGATATGAACTGAGCTATTTATTTTTGAAGCTTTCGCTAAAGGTAGCAAAGCCAATTGAATTGCGGTTGCAAAACAACCTGGATTTGCAATATAGTTGGATTTTTGAATTACTTTTTTTTGAAGTTCAGGTAATCCGTACACAAATTTATATCCTTTAAAAGCGGAATCCTCTTTCAATCTAAAATCGTTGCTTAAGTCTATTATTTTAGTCTTTTTAGAAAATGAATTTTTTTCTAAAAAAGTGGTTGAATTTCCATGTCCCAAACACAAAAACAGCACATCAACATCTGGATTAATTTTATGGGTAAATTTTAATTCTAAAGCCCCTAACAAATCTTGATGAACTTCATAAATATAATTCCCTGCATTTGAAGTACTAAATACAAAATCTAATTCAACTTGTGAGTGATTTACCAACAACCTAATTAATTCTCCTGCAGTATAACCTGCTCCTCCAACAATTCCTACTTTAATCATAATTCTGAATTTACGCTGTGATATATTTTATTTGAAGTCCCTAATATTTTAATAAAACCTTTGGCTTCTTCAGCGGTCCAAGCTTTGTTTGTTTCACCATATTCTCCAAATTTAGATTTCATTAAATCATGTTTAGATTCAATACCATTTAGACTAAAATGATAGGGTTTTAACGTGATAAACACTTCTCCTGTTACTGTTTTTTGAGCATCTTCTAAAAAGGCTTCAATATTTCTCATCACCGGCTCAAAATACAGTCCATCATGCAACAACATTCCATACCAACTTCCTAATTGTTCCTTTAAATTTTGCTGCCATTTAGATAATACATGCTTTTCTAATAAATGATGTGCTTTAATTGTTACAACTGCTGCTGCAGCTTCAAAGCCAACTCTTCCTTTAATCCCTACAATGGTATCTCCCACATGAATATCTCTTCCTATAGCATATTTTGAAGCAATTTCTTCTAATTTTAAAATGGTGTTCACTGGTGAATCTAGTTCGTCATTTAACCCTACTAATTCTCCTTTTTTAAAATGTAGTTTAATATTAGTTGGACTCGATTTTTCTAATTGACTTGGATACGCTTCTTCTGGTAAACCTTGATGAGACGTTAAGGTTTCAACACCACCAATACTTGTTCCCCAAATTCCTTTATTTATAGAATATTTTGCTTTAGACCAAGGGTAATCCACTCCATGCTTTTTTAAGTACGCTATTTCTTCTTGTCTTGAAAGTTTTAAATCTCTAATTGGAGTGATGATCTCAATTTCTGGAGCCAATGTTTGAAAAATCATATCAAAACGCACCTGATCATTTCCAGCACCAGTACTTCCATGCGCTATGTATTTTGCCCCCACTTTTTTAGCATACTCTACAACTTCAATAGCTTGAAAAACTCTTTCAGCACTTACTGATAAAGGATAGGTATTGTTTTTCAATACATTACCAAAAATCATATACTTGATAGCTTTTTGATAGTAAGTTTCTAAAATATTGGTATTAGTATGAGAGGCTACTCCCATATCATATGCTTTCTGTTCAACCAACTTAAGTTCGTTTTCTGAAAAACCTCCTGTATTCACTAAAACGCTATGAACTTCTAAATTTAGTTCATGTTGTAAATATTTTACGCAATAAGAAGTGTCTAAACCTCCACTGTATGCTACAACTACTTTTTCCATATTATTTCTTGTTTTTTTTCAGCAATAATGATTGCTTAATTTTTTTTAATCTGTTTAATACTTTAGAATTGTACTCGTGATGTTTGATATTTTTTTCATGATTTGGATCGTACAACATTCCTGTACACAAGCACATTTTTTTATTAGTTCGCATTAAAACATCATAATTATTACAAGTTTTACAACCATTCCAAAAAGCTTCATCAGAAGTGAGTTCTGAAAAAGTTACAGGTTGATAACCTAACTCATAATTAATTTTCATTACAGCTAAACCTGTGGTTATTCCAAATATTTTTGCTTTAGGAAATTTTTCTTTAGAATATTCTAAAATTTTAGTTTTTATTTTTTTGGCTAAACCTTGATTTCTAAAATTTGGATGTACAATTAAACCTGAGTTTACTACAAACTCGTTATCACCCCATACTTCTATATAACAAAACCCTGCAAATTCATTATTATGAATTGCAATAACTGCATTGCCATTATTTATCTTTTTGATAATATATTCGGGTGTTCTTTCTGCAATACCAGTACCTCTAACCTTGGCAGATTCTTTGATGGTTTCACAAATAATTTCAGCATATTTACTATGCGAATGATCAGCTATAACAACTTTCATTGTTTACTATTTTAAATTAAAATTAACTATTGATGCTTTAAAAAAGGAAAACGAGCGCATCGTTTTCAAAAGAAATTATGCCCACAAGGGGCGGCGACTTAAACTAAAGCGTACAACAATAATATCTAAAATAATTATTGTCAGATTTAAGTTTGTTTGTATGTATATTGTGGTTTGCAAAATGATAGTGATAAATGAAAAATAATAAACTGATAATCTAATTGAAGTGAATTAGCGCGCACAGCGATACATTCCCGGTAAGCGTCGGGGAATTGTAACAGTTATATTTATATTGTTCATTTTCATTGGGGCAATATTACATAAAAATATCTTACAAAATTGCTTTTTGTTATATTTTTAACAAAAAGCGTTAAAACACTATCGATTTTTAACAAAATAAAATTCAATAGTGTTTTTATTTATTAAATTAAAAATTGAAAAAGTTCTGGCTTTTCATTTAAGTACTCTCCTAAAAAACCTTTTTGTCTCATTCTTGCTACCAAAGGCTCAAAGTCTTCTTTTTTATCCAATTCAATTCCAACAACTGCAGGTCCTTTATCTCTATTATGTTTTTTGGTATATTCAAAATAGGCAATATCATCATTTGGACCTAAAACTTCCACAACAAACTCTTTTAAAGCTCCTGCTCTTTGAGGAAACTTTATAATAAAGTAATGCTTTAATCCTTCATAAAATAAAGCTCGTTCTTTCATTTCTTCCATTCTGGTAATATCGTTATTACCTCCACTAACAACACAAACTACAGTTTTCCCTTTAATTTGTTCTTTATAGTTTTCCAGAGCAGCTATGGAAAGTGCTCCAGCAGGTTCAACCACCAAAGCATTTTCATTGTACACTTTTAATATGGTAGAACAAATAAGTCCTTCACAAATTGTATAGGTATCTGTAAGCAGTTCTTTACAAAATCCAAAGGTGAAGTCTCCCATTCTTTTTACGGCAGCCCCATCAACAAACTTATCAATTTCATCTAATGTTGTATTTACTCCATTTTTGATTGATGTTGTTAATGAAGGTGCTCCTTTTGGTTCTACTCCAATTAATTGAGTAGATGGGCTTAATGCTTTAAAAACATTAGATACTCCTGAGGCTAAACCACCACCTCCAACAGGCATAAACACATAATCTATCGGATTTTTACTATCATTTAAAATTTCTAATCCAACTGTCCCTTGTCCTGCAATCACATCTAAATCATCAAAAGGATGCACAAAAGTACTCGAATTTTGTTTACAAAATTCCGAAGCTGCTTTTTGACTATCATCAAAACTATCACCATACAAACGAACATCTACAAAAGATTCTCCAAACATTTTTACTTGATCAATTTTTTGATGAGGAGTTGTAACTGGCATAAATATAGTTCCGTGAACTTGTAATTTTTGACAAGCATATGCTACTCCTTGTGCATGGTTTCCCGCACTTGCGCATACAATACCATTTTTTAATTCTTTTTCAGATAAACCTTGAATTTTATTATATGCACCTCTAATTTTATAAGAACGTACAACTTGCAAGTCTTCTCTTTTAAAATAAATATTGGCTTGGTAACGCTCAGAAAAATTTTTCATAAATACCAAAGGAGTATGTTGAACCACTCCTTTGATATTTTGTTGTGCTTTGTATATTTTTTCTAATGAAATGCTATTTTTTATAGAGGTATTCATTAATAGGCTTTATCTTTAAAGAATTAAACAATTTTGGTCATTGCAGTCATAGAAGCTCTTAGATACTCTCCTATTTCTTCTACAGGGTGATTTCTAATAGCATCATTCACTTCAATTAACTCTTTATTATCTACACCATTTGAACCTTCGTTAAAAGGTTTTCCAATTAAATTACTTGATACGTTTTTAACATAATCTGCAATTAAAGGCTTACAAGCGTGGTCAAATAAATAACATCCGTATTCCGCTGTATCTGAAATAACTCTATTCATTTCAAACAACTTTTTACGAGCAATTGTATTTGCAATTAATGGTGTTTCATGCAACGATTCATAATAAGCAGATTCTTCAATAATTCCTGATTCAGTCATTGATTCAAAAGCTAATTCTACCCCTGCTTTAACCATAGCAACCATAAGAACTCCATTATCAAAATATTCTTGCTCTGAAATTTCAACTTCAGAAGCCACCGTTTTTTCAAAAGCAGTTTCTCCTGTTTCAGCTCTCCATTTCAGTAAATTTACATCATCATTTGCCCAGTCTTCCATCATTGTTTTTGAAAAGTAACCGCTCATAATATCATCCATATGTTTTTGAAATAATGGACGCATGATCTCTTTTAACTCTTCTGAAACTTTAAACGCAGCAATTTTAGCTGGATTAGACAATCTATCCATCATATTCGTAATTCCACCATGTTTTAAGGCCTCAGTAATTGTTTCCCAACCATACTGAATTAATTTTGAAGCATACCCCGCATCAACACCTTCATCCAACATTTTATCAAAACAAAGAATTGAACCTGTTTGTAATAATCCACATAAAATGGTTTGCTCTCCCATTAAATCTGATTTTACCTCAGCCACAAATGAAGATTCCAATACACCTGCTCTATCTCCTCCAGTTGCTACCGCATAAGCTTTTGCATAATCCCAACCTTTCCCTTCAGGGTCATTTTCAGGGTGAACAGCAATCAGCGTTGGTACTCCAAAGCCTCTTTTATACTCTTCTCTAACTTCTGAGCCAGGGCATTTTGGAGCAACCATAATTACAGTAATATCATTGCGAATTTGCATTCCTTCTTCAACAATATTAAATCCGTGCGAGTAAGATAAAGTAGCTCCTTTTTTCATTAAAGGCATTACTGTATTTACAACGTTTGTATGTTGTTTATCAGGTGTTAAATTCAATACTAAATCTGCTGTTGGAATTAGCTCTTCATACGTTCCTACCTTAAAGTTATTTTGTATTGCATTTTGGTAGGAAGGACGTTTTTCAGAAATTGCTTGCGATCGTAGTGCATATGAAATATCTAAACCTGAATCTCTCATGTTTAGACCTTGGTTTAAACCTTGTGCTCCGCATCCCACAATTACTATTTTTTTTCCTTTTAAAGCGGTAACACCTTCACTAAACTCAGATGATTCCATAAATCTACATCTTCCTAATTGATCTAATTTATCTCTTAATGAAAGTGTATTAAAATAATTTACCATTTTTTATTTTTGTTTATTCTTTTAATTAATTTCTTGTAATAATTCTGAAATTGCCATTTTAGGTCGTGTAATTGCTATTCGACCCGAGCGTACAAATTGCAACAAGCCAAAAGGTCGTAGCTTTTCGTACATATTGTCAATATCTTCTTTTAACCCTGAGGCTTCAATTACAAAATAACGCTCTGTAATTGCTATGATATGCGCTCTTCTAAATTTTAACTTATCTTGAATTTTTTCGTTATATAAATGTTCTGATGAAATTTTAAATAAGGCGGTTTCATGATAAATAATTTCATCTTCTGTATGATAAAAAGCCCTAATTACTTCTATTTGTTTTTCAAGCTGACCAACCACTTTACTTATTTGTGCTTTTGTAACAATAACAACAAACGTAAATCTGTGTACATGGTCAATTTCTGACCTTGAAACTGTCATACTTTCAATATTGATATGACGTTTTAAAAAGATGGCCGAAAGCCTATTTAATATTCCTATATTGTTTTCAGTATATACCGAAACTGTAAATTTTTGATTTTCTTCCATAATTAACTTAATCTTATATCTGAAACACTTGCTCCTGTTGGTATCATTGGAAAAACATTATCTTCCTTTTCAATTACTACTTCTAAAAAATAAGAGCTTTTTGAGGCAATCATGGTTTCAATTGCTCCCGCCAACTCTTTTCGATCAGAAACTCTATTGGCTTCAATACCGTAACCTTCAGCAATTTTCACGAAGTCTGGATTTTTCATTACTGTTGATGCATAACGTTTGTCAAAAAACAACTCTTGCCATTGACGAACCATTCCTAAAAAACTATTATTTAAAACTACTATTTTAACTGCTGCTTCTGTTTGAAGAATTGTACCTAATTCTTGAATGGTCATTTGGTAACCTCCATCTCCAATTATTGCTATTACTTCTCTATTTGGCACACCCATTTTTGCGCCAATTGCAGCTGGTAATGCAAACCCCATGGTTCCCAATCCTCCAGAAGTTACATTACTTCTTGTTTTAATAAAATCGGCATAACGACAAGCAAACATTTGATGTTGTCCAACATCAGAAACAATGACAGCATCACCATTGGTTTCTTTATTAATTTGTCCTAAAACTTCTCCCATAGTTAACCCTACTTTAGTTGGAGTTAACTGATCATTTATGACTACTTCGCATTCCTTTTGATACAATTTATGAAATTCTCCAAGCCACTCCGTATGGCTAGAGCTATTTACATATTCCATAATTTTAGACAGAGTCTCTTTCACATTCCCTAAAACAGCCACATCTGTTTTCACATTTTTATCTACTTCGGCTGGATCAATTTCAAAGTGTATCACTTTTGCTTGTTTTGCATAAGTATTTAAATTACCTGTAACACGATCATCAAAACGCATTCCAATAGCAATTAATACATCACATTCGTTAGTTAACACATTTGGTGCATAATTTCCATGCATTCCAACCATTCCAACATTTAATGGATGTTTTGTTTCTAAAGCTGAAAGACCTAACACTGTAGAAGCTGAAGGGATTCCTGTTTTTTCTATAAAATTTTTAAATTCTTGTTCCGCTTCACCAATAATAACTCCTTGCCCCCAAACTATAAATGGTTTTTTTGCAGCATTAATTAATTCTGCAGCTTCTTTTACTTTAGGTAGTTCCATAGATGGAACGGCCTTGTAACTTCTTATTTTTTCACATTTTTTATATGAAAATTCCAATTCTCCAAATTGTGCATCTTTCGTAATATCAACTAAAACTGGACCTGGTCTACCTGATTTTGCTATGTAAAATGCTTTTGCTATAATTTCAGGAATTTCACTAGCTTTAGTAATTTGGTAATTCCATTTAGTAACTGGAGTGGATATTCCTACAATATCTGTTTCTTGAAAAGCATCGGAACCTAATAGATGTGAAGCTACCTGTCCTGTAATACAAACCATAGGTGTAGAGTCTATTTGAGCATCTGCTATTCCAGTTACTAAATTAGTTGCACCAGGTCCAGAGGTTGCAAACACAATTCCTGGTTTACCTGTAACACGAGCAAATCCTTGTGCCGCATGCGTTGCACCTTGTTCATGACGAGTTAATACATGATGAAGTTTATCTTGATATTTATACAATTCATCATAAACAGGCATAATTGCCCCTCCTGGATAACCGTAAACTAAATCTACTCCTTCTTCCAACAAACATTTAATAACAGCTTCAGCTCCTGTAACTTTTTTTGATTTTGAAGTTTTTTGTTCTTGAACTTCTTTTTTTAATGTTTCCATAGGTTTAAAATTTATCCGTTACACAACCTTCTGAAGCTGAAGAAACGGTTTTAGCATATTTATATAGTATTCCTTTTTTATGTTTTAATTCTGGAGCATTCCAATTAGCTTTTCTTTCTATTAATTCTGCTTCAGTTAATTTTACGTTTATTGTTTTACTTGTTGCATCAATTACAATAACATCTCCATCTTTAATCAATGCAATATTCCCACCAGATTGTGCTTCAGGAGTAATATGCCCTACTACAAACCCATGAGTCCCTCCTGAAAATCGTCCATCTGTAATTAAGGCAACAGACTTACCTAATCCTGCTCCCATAATCATAGAAGTAGGTTTTAACATCTCAGGCATTCCAGGTCCACCTTTTGGTCCTACATACCTAATTACAACAACATCTCCTTTTGAAACTTTTCCAGCCCCTATTCCAGTATTAGCCTCATCCTCACTATCAAAAACAACTGCTTTTCCTTCAAATAAATTACCTTCTTTACCGCTAATTTTTGCAACGGCACCTTCAATTGCTAGATTTCCAAATAAAATTTGCAAATTTCCTGAAGGTTTAAGAGCATTTTCTGTTGAATGAATTACTTGTTGATCTTCTTCAAAAGATAGTGGTTCAACATCTGCTAAGTTTTCGGCCAAAGTTTTTCCTGTAACAGTTAGACAGTCTCCATGCAAATAACCTTGATCCAATAAATATTTCATAACTGCTGGAGTTCCGCCAACCCCATGCACATCTTCCATTAAATATTCTCCACTAGGTTTTAGGTCAGCAATTAAAGGAGTTCTATCACTCACTCTTTGAAAATCTTCTAAAGTAAACTCAATTCCAGCAGCATGAGCTATCGCTAAATAATGTAGTACTGCATTGGTTGATCCACCTAAAGCATTTACTAGCGCTACAGCATTTTCTAAAGATTTTTTAGTGATAATATCTAGTGGTTTGATATCTTTTTCTAATAAATTTTTAATGGCAGTAGCTATACGAGCACTTTCATTTTCTTTATAGGGATTTTCAGCAGGAATTGATGAGTTGTAAGGTAATGCAAACCCTAAGGCCTCAATAGATGAAGCCATGGTATTTGCTGTATACATTCCACCACAGGCTCCTGCCCCTGGTATGGCATTTTTAATTATTTCTTTATATTCTTCTTCTGAAATATTTCCCGCTATTTTTTGACCCAAAGCTTCAAATGCCGAAACTATATTTAACTTTTTTCCTTTATAATTTCCAGAAGCTATGGTGCCACCATAAACCATTAATGATGGCCTGTTTAAACGAAGCATTGCCATAATAGCTCCTGGCATATTTTTATCACAGCCTACTACAGTTACCAAACCATCATAGCTTTGTGCATTCATGACTACTTCTATAGAGTCGGCTATAATATCTCTTGATGGTAATGAATAATTCATTCCAGAGGTACCCATAGAAATTCCATCACTTACTCCTATCGTATTAAAAACTAGACCAACTTCATTATTTTTATTAACCTCTTCCTTAATTTTACTAGCCAAACCATTCAAATGCATATTGCAAGGATTTCCATCATATCCAGTACTTGCAATTCCAATTTGAGGCTTTTTCATATCTGCATCAGTCAAACCAACACCATACAGCATAGCTTGTGCTGCTGGCTGTGTAGGATCTTGTGTAACTCTTTTACTGTACTTATTTAATTGCATTAATTTTATTCTTTTTTATATTTTATTAAATTATTCTAAAAACAACCTAATTTTTACTATCTATTCTGTAATAAGCAGCAAATTTAATTTAGGTAATTTTTATATTCATTTTTCTTTTAAAAAATTTACAATAGTCATTTACTCATAATTACACATACCCTATTGTTTTACTGATAGTTAACGTAATTTATTTTACAATGATTATAGAATAAAAAAAACCTGCATCGTTTAATGATACAGGTTTTAATTTTATTTATTAACAACATGCATCAACTTATTAAACAAATAATAATGACTTGAATTAAAATAATAATGCTTGTTCCTTTTTTATTCATAAACTAAACTTAAAAAAAACCTTCCTAAAAAGTTAGGAAGGTTTTATAATTTTATTAACTACAATAACAATCCTAACGTTTCTGTGGAATAATCACAGAAATTGACATAGAAATGATATTGATAATGACTTGTTTCATTTTATTGATGCAAATATGTAATTTTTATTTTATAAAAAAAATATTTTCTCTTATAAATTCTTACTTCAATAGCTTTTGGGCTTTTTCTTGAATAATTTCTTCAACGGTTTTATGCTGAATTTTACTCTCTAACCAAGACAATATGTCTAAATATAAAAAAGCTCTTTTTTCATAAGGATGCTCTTCAAACATCTTTAATTCACTATGCAAATTTATAAATGCCTTTTTTAAATCTTGAGGATATGTATTGCTTAAATTTTTTAAAAACGATATCATTTTGCGTTGTACTTCGTGTAAATCATTCATTTTTATTAAAAACTTATAGGTTGATACAATTAGCTTTTCAATATTGTAATCCATTCCAGCATCGTAATGTGCTACTAAATTTAATACTCTAGAAAAACATAATAAATCTTCTCGCATTTTCAAATCTCTGTTATTTATAATTTTTTCTAAATAATAAATGCACTCTTCATTTTTACCTGCTCCAAAATACATACACGCTATTTTATAATAAAATACCATAATATGATGCGCATCAATTTTAGTTTCAAAATCTGAAATGCTATCCAATAAGCTCGAAACAAAACTTAAACCTTCTGAAAATTTTCCTTCTAAAAAATATAAGTTAAGTTTATTTTGATTGAAGTACAAAAAAGCCAATGTTTGTGTGTTTTCATTTAATGAAATAAGCTGATTTTCAATATCGTAATTTAAATTTTGAAGTACTTCATTAAATTTTGTTCTGTGTTTTATTAAATACAGTGATTCTAATAAATAATTAACTCCCTTTAAATAAAAAACTGGATTTTGAATTTTCATTTCGGGTTTCTCCATAAATAAATCAACCCATTTTTGAGAGTATTTATAGCTTAACAAAAAGTCTTGCAATATAAAACTGTGCCATAAATAAGCTTTATATAAAAACAATTTTTCTTTAAAGCCTAAATCTGAAAGTTTAAATTTTGGCAATCTTTTTTCAAAATAAGCATGTACTGCTGTAGAATCTTCATCACTTTTAACATACCCTTCTTTTAGCAATAAACTGTATAATTGAAGTGATAAATTTGAAAGTTTACTTAACCTAACATTCTTTAAACTAAGACTTTTTGCTTGTTCAGAAAGTTCATCGGCTCTGTTATTCATACTTCTAGTGATGTATTGAGACTCAATTACCTTTTCAAACTCCACAATTTCATATGCTAAATTATTTTCATCATTACTTAAAGCCAATTCCTTAGCTTTATCTAAAATTTTCAAACTCTGCTTATACAATCCTTTATTATATAATATCGCAGCAAAATCAAATTGTTCTCTAATTTGAGATCTTACATTTTGATGTACAGGGTTAAAACGTAAGCTAACTAAAATTTGTTTATACAAATGAGCTTTAGTATTGGAAATTTGCTGTTTTTTAATATTTGTTTTTTTTAAAATTAATTCATCATCATAAGTTAAAACCTTATCTAACAAATTAAATAAAGACATAAAATTGGCTTCAGAATTCCCTCCTAATCTTCCCACATAAAGTTTAAACTGTCTTTTTTCAGATTTTGAAAGCGACTTAACCAACGAAAAAAGTGCATCTTTTTGCTCAATAGCCATTGTAACTAATTTATTTTTATCTTATTGAATTTTAAGTATTTATAAAATTCATTTTTTGTTTGAATATAGTAAACTCATAATTTAATAAAAATTTACTAACAGCATATACTCCTATTTTTGACGTACCAAATGTGATAAAAAAAAATCAGAAATGAGTAAAAACAAGGTTCAAATTTTTGATACAACCTTAAGAGATGGCGAACAAGTGCCTGGTTGTAAGTTAAATACTGAACAAAAATTAGTGATTGCGGAAAGACTTGATCTTTTAGGTGTTGATGTAATTGAAGCTGGGTTTCCAATTTCAAGTCCTGGTGATTTTAATTCAGTAGAAGAAATTTCAAAATTAATAAAAAATGCAACTGTTTGCGGCCTCACACGTGCTAACAAAAAAGATATTGAAGTAGCTGCTGATGCGCTCAAACTAGCCAGAAGACCTAGAATTCATACAGGTATTGGAACTTCTGATTCTCATATAATTCATAAATTCAATTCAACACAAGAAAAAATAATAGAACGTGCTTATGAAGCTGTTGCCTATGCAAAAAAATTTGTAGAAGATGTTGAATTTTATGCTGAAGATGCTGGGAGAACCGATAATGAGTATTTAGCTCGTGTTTTAGAACAAGTAATTAAAGCTGGTGCCACTGTTTTAAATATTCCTGATACAACAGGCTATTGTTTACCTGATGAATATGGTGCTAAAATTAAATACTTGAAAGAAAATGTTAAAGGAATTGACAAAGTAATTCTTTCATGCCATTGTCATAACGATTTAGGTTTGGCAACAGCTAACGCCATTGCTGGTGTACAAAATGGAGCTAGGCAAATTGAATGTACTATTAATGGAATTGGAGAACGTGCTGGAAATACTTCTTTAGAAGAAGTTGTAATGATTTTAAAACAACATCCATACTTAAATTTAGATACTAGTATAAATACCAAATTGCTGTACAATACCAGTAAACTTGTTCAAGATAGCATGGGAATGATTGTTCAACCAAATAAAGCTATTGTTGGAGAAAATGCTTTTGCACACAGCTCTGGAATACATCAAGATGGTGTAATTAAAAATCGTGAAACGTATGAAATAATTGACCCAGCTGATGTTGGAGTTACTGAATCTTCTATAGTTTTAACAGCCAGAAGTGGAAGAGCGGCATTAGCATACCGCGCTAAAAATGTAGGTTATAACTTAACTAAAATTGAACTAGATGACGTGTATCCACAATTTTTAAAATTTGCAGATCACCATAAAGAAGTTAATGATGAAGATATTCATCATTTAATGGAGTTAAACCACATTTCACAAACAAGTATCCACATTTAAATTGAACTAATAAAGTATGGGTAAAACACTTTTTGACAAAGTTTGGGATCAACACATTGTAACCACTATTGAAAACGGACCTCAGGTATTATATATAGATAAACACTTAATACATGAGGTAACAAGTCCTCAAGCATTTAAAGAATTAGAGAATAGAAATATTTCACTTTTTAGACCAAAACAAATTGTTGCTACAGCAGATCATAATACACCAACCAAAGATCAACATTTACCAGTAAAAGATTTGCTATCTAAAAATCAATTAGAACAATTGTCTGAAAATTGTAAAAAAAATAATATCGAACTTTATGGTTTGGGTCATAAATATAATGGCATCGTACATGTAATTGCTCCTGAATTAGGAATTACTCAACCTGGAATGACAATGGTTTGTGGCGATAGTCATACCTCAACCCATGGAGCTTTTGGCACCATTGCTTTTGGGATAGGAACAAGTCAAGTAGCACAGGTTTTTGCAAGCCAATGTGTAATTACAGAAAAACCTAAAACCATGCGTATTTCTGTTAATGGAAGCTTAGCTAATGGAGTATTACCAAAAGATGTTATTTTATATATTATTGCAAAATTAGGAACCAACTCAGGCACAGGTTATTTTATAGAATACGCAGGCGATGTATTTGAAAATATGACTATGGAAGGTAGAATGACTGTCTGTAATATGAGTATTGAAATGGGGGCTCGTGGAGGTATGATTGCTCCTGACGAAACTACTTACAAGTATATTATAGGACGTAAATTTTCTCCAAAAGATGAAGAACTTAAAAACAAAATTCAATACTGGGAAAGTTTAAAAACTGATAAAAATGCTGTTTTTGATGCCGAATACTCTTTTGATGCTGAAGATATAGCTCCAATGATTACCTATGGGACTAATCCTGGAATGGGAATTAAAATAACCGAAACTATTCCTTCAACTAAAAATGATTCCTTTGAAAAATCGTTATTATATATGGGCTTTGAAAAAGGAGATTCTCTAATTAACAAACCTATTAATTATGTATTTATTGGTAGTTGTACCAATTCTAGAATTGAAGATTTTAGAGTTGCCGCGAACTATATAAAAGGAAAACAAAAAGCAAAAAACGTTCAAGCCTTAATTGTTCCAGGCTCACAACTTGTTGCAAAACAAATTAAAGAAGAAGGATTACAAGATATTTTTGAAAACGCTGGCTTTGAATTACGACAGCCGGGTTGTTCAGCTTGTTTGGCTATGAATGATGATAAAATTCCTGAAGGAGAATATTGTGTTTCAACTTCAAATAGAAACTTTGAAGGACGCCAAGGACAAGGATCAAGAACTTTATTAGCAAGCCCATTAGTTGCCGCTTCAGTTGCGGTGGAAGGTAGAATTGTTGATATTTCAAAAACTAATTAGCATGTCAAAATTTAATAAAATTATATCAACAGCAGTACCATTGTCTGTTGAAAATATAGATACAGATCAAATAATTCCAGCTCGTTTTTTAAAAGCAACTAATAGAGATGGATTTGGAAAAAATCTTTTTAGAGACTGGCGTTTTCATAAAGACGGCTCAGTTAATGATGATTTTATTTTAAACAATGATGCCTATTTTGGAAAAATTTTAATTGCAGGTAGTAATTTTGGTTGTGGATCAAGTAGAGAACATGCAGCTTGGGCTATACATGACTACGGTTTTAAAATTGTAGTTTCTAGTTTTTTTGCTGATATTTTTAAAGGAAATGCTCTTAATAATGGAATATTACCAGTACAAGTATCTGAAAAGTTTTTACAAAAATTGCTTAAAACTGTGAAAAATGATCCAAAAACATTAATTTTAGTTGATTTAGAAAATCAACTTATTTCTGTCGAAGAAACAGAATATTTTGAAAAATTTGACATCAATCCTTATAAAAAATTATGCTTGCAAAACGGATATGATGATATTGATTATTTAGTAAGCATAAAAGACAAAATTGAAGCCTACGAGGCAAAAAGAACAACTATATGAAATTAAAAATAGCGGTACTTTCAGGTGATGGAATTGGTCCTGAAGTTACACAACAAGCAATAAAAGTATTAAATGCAATTGCTGATAAATACAACCATACTTTTGAGTATGAAAAAGCTGTCGTTGGAGCAATAGCAATCGACGAAACTGGAAACCCGTTACCTGATGAAACTTTAAAAATTTGTGCAGATTCTAATGCAATTTTGTTTGGTGCTATTGGAGATCCAAAATATGATAACAATCCAAGCGCTAAAGTACGCCCAGAACAAGGCTTGTTAAAACTAAGAAAAAGTTTAGGTCTTTTTGCAAATATAAGACCTTTAAACACCTATGATTCTTTAATTCATAAATCTAACCTAAAAGAAGAGGTTATAAAAGGTACAGACTTTGTTATTTATCGTGAACTTACAAGCGGTATTTATTTTGGAGAAAAAAAATTAAGTGAAGATGGTACTATTGCTTCAGATTTATGTACCTACACTGCTGAAGAAATTGATAGAATTTCCCATTTAGCGTTTAAAGCAGCTCAAGTTAGAAGAAAAAAACTAACATTGGTAGACAAAGCAAATGTATTAGAATCTTCAAGGTTATGGAGGAAAAGAGTCACTGAAATCTCCAAAGAATATTCAGATGTAAAATTAGAGTTCTTATTTGTAGACAATGCTGCCATGCAAATCATCTTAAATCCAACTCAATTTGATGTTATTTTAACTGAAAATATGTTTGGTGATATTTTATCTGATGAAGCAAGTGTTATTTCTGGATCCATAGGTTTATTAGCATCGGCTTCTATTGGCAAGCATGCTGCCATGTTTGAACCTATTCATGGTTCTTATCCACAAGCTAAAGGAAAAAACATTGCCAATCCATTAGCTGCCGTATTATCAGCAGCTATGTTATTAGATCATTTTGAATTGTATGATGAAGCTGAAAATGTAAGATCTGCAGTAGAAAAATCTATAGAATTAAATATTTCTACACCAGATTTAAATTCAACCAATCACTTTTCAACTACCAATGTTGGAAACTTTTTAAGAGATTTTATATTAGATGATGAAAATACTTTTTACAATAAAAACAATATAGATTTAGGGCAATCAACCATTATTTAAACCAACTATAACCATTAAAATACCTCCTAATTTTCTTAAAATTCAGGAGGTATTTTTTTGTAATTTTACATCTTAGATTTTAATCTAAACTTTTAAAAATAACCCGTTTTCATTTTTAAATTGAAGAATATATTTAATACACGTTGGTAATTAATTAAATTAAACAATGACCAACTACAAAAGCTTCTAAGTTATGACCGCTAAAGAAAGTATAATTCATAAAATTACCTCTAGTAAAAATAAACCACATTTAGATTTTACTCTAAAATATAAAACTGAAATTTTTACTACTAATTTATTTTACACCTTATTTGATGCCAATGCTTGTGTAGCAAAAAACATAGAACAACTAAAAGTTGATTTTGATGAAATTTATAAGCTTGCCTGTAAAACTAAAGAATGCTCTGGAAATTTAATTTGGGATAAATTCTTATCCAAATTACCCGATATTTTAGAAGACCTCAATTTAGATGCTCAAGAGTTGGTAAATAACGATCCTGCTTCTAACAATATAGAAGAGGTTTACTTAGCTTACCCTGGTTTTTTTGCAATTGCAATTTATCGTTTCAGTCATGAACTTTATTTATTGAAAATCCCTTTAATTCCAAGATTAATGAGTGAATATGCGCATAGCAAAACAGGAACAGATATTCACCCAGGAGCTACCATTGGGAAGCATTTTTTCATCGACCACGCAACTGGTACCGTTATTGGAGAAACTTGTATTATAAAAAACTATGTAAAAATATATCAAGGAGTTACTTTAGGAGCCCTACAAGTTTCTAAAGATTTAGAAGGAAAAAAAAGACATCCAACAGTAGAAAATAATGTTACCATATATGCAAATGCTACTATATTAGGTGGAGAAACCATTATTGGTGAAAATTCAATAATTGGAGGAAATGTATGGATTACAACTTCAATACCTAAAAACTCATTAGTATATCATAATCCAGAAACAAAATTAAAAACCAAAAAATAATGTTAAATAATACTTTAATTGATTTTATTGGAAATACTCCCCTCATAAAAGCTAACCGAATTTTAACCAAACCAGGTGTATCTTTATATTTAAAATTAGAAGGAAATAATCCTGGGGGAAGTGTAAAAGACAGACCTGCTTTTAACATGATAAATGAGGCCTTTAAAAGAAAAGAGATAAAAGAAGGTGATTATTTAATTGAAGCTACTAGTGGAAATACTGGAATCGCATTAGCAATGATAGCCAAACAATTTAATATTCAAATAGAACTTGTTATGCCAGAAAATTCAACCAAAGAACGCGTGCAAACTATGAGAGCTTATGGTGCAAAAGTAACGTTAACACCTTCAGATATTGGAATTGAAGGCTCAAGAGCTTATGCTGATAAAATGGTTCAAGAAAAAGGATATATTATGCTTAATCAATTTGCTAATGATGACAATTGGATGGCACATTATAAAACTACTGGACCAGAAATTTGGAATGATACTAATGGAAAAATTACGCACTTTGTATCTGCCATGGGAACCACAGGAACCATCATGGGAACTTCTTCTTTTTTAAAAGAGAAAAATAAAAATATTCAAATTATCGGGGCACAACCAACAGATAACTCTAAAATTCCAGGTATTAGAAAATGGTCGCCCGAGTTTTTACCTAAAATCTTCAATCCAAAAAAGGTTGATGCAATTTATGATGTTAGTGAAAAAGAAGCTCGTAAAATAACAAAACTTTTAGCCAAAGAAGAAGGTGTTTTTGCAGGAATGAGTAGTGGCGGTTCAGTAGCAACAGCTTTAAAAGTTGCTGAAACAATAGAAAAAGGGCTTATTGTTTCTGTAATTTGCGACCGTGGAGACCGCTATTTATCTTCTGATTTATTTGAATAAAACGTTGTAGCATATATCTTTATTTATCATTGGATTGGAAATGCTTTTATTGTACTTTTGTTTCAATACTTAATTACTTACCATGGAAAAAATTCAAATGGTTGACCTTAAAGGGCAATACAATAAAATTCAAAATCAAATTGATTCAAAAATACTAGAAGTTGTAAAATCAACAGCTTATATTAATGGACCTGAAGTCCATAACTTTCAAAAAGAATTAGAAGACTATTTAGGTGTTAAACACGTAATTCCTTGTGCCAATGGTACAGATGCTTTACAAGTAGCAATGATGGGTTTAGGCTTACAACCCGGAGATGAAGTTATAACGGCCGATTTTACTTTTGCTGCTACTGTTGAAGTCATTGCTTTACTACATCTAACACCCGTATTAGTAGATGTTGATCCTATAAATTTTAACATCTCAATTGAGGCCATAAAAAAAGCTATTACACCAAAAACTAAGGCAATTGTTCCAGTTCATCTTTTTGGTAAAGCAGCCAACATGGAAGCTATTTTAGAAATTGCAAAAGAGCATAATTTGTATGTTATTGAAGACACCGCTCAAGCAATAGGAGCAAATTACACCTATAAAGATGGTAGCAAACAAAAAGTTGGAACTATTGGAAATGTCGGAACCACTTCTTTTTTCCCTTCAAAAAATTTAGGGTGTTATGGAGATGGTGGAGCTATTTTTACCAACGATGATGAATTAGCCCATACATTAAGAGGTATGGTAAACCATGGTATGTATGAACGATATTACCATGATGTTGTGGGAGTAAATTCAAGATTAGATAGTATTCAAGCAGCCATACTTCGTATCAAACTTCAACATTTAGATGAATACAACGCAGTACGCTTAAATGCAGCTATAAAATATAATGCTGCATTTTCTAATGAAGAAAATATCATTACGCCTTCCATTTGTGAAAACTGTGATTGCCATGTATTTCACCAATATACGTTACAAGTTAAAAATGTGGACAGAAATGATTTACACAAACACTTATTAGAAAAAGGGATTCCAAATGCTATTTATTATCCAGTACCTTTACATAGCCAAAAAGCGTATACTGATAAAAGATATCAAGAAAATGATTTTAAAGTAACCAACCAACTTGTTGAAACAGTTTTATCATTACCAATGCATACAGAACTTTCAAACAATCAAATTGAGTTTATTACACAAACAATCATAAATTTTATCAATAAATAATGAATATCGCAGTAATAGGAACCGGATATGTAGGTTTAGTAACAGGAACATGCTTAGCTGAAGTTGGGAATAATGTAATTTGTGTTGACATAGATGAAGCTAAAGTTGCACAAATGAAAAATGGAAAAGTTCCTATTTTTGAACCTAATTTAGAAGAGCTTTTTCTTAAAAATATCAAAGCTAATAGATTGCATTTTACTACGCATTTAAAAACTGCTTTAGACAAGTCACAAATCATTTTTTTAGCATTGCCTACTCCACAAGATGAAGACGGTTCAGCAGATTTAAAATATGTTGAATCAGTAGCGCATGAATTAGGTGATTTAATTACAGATTATAAAATAATTATAAATAAAAGCACCGTTCCTGTTGGAACTTCTGAAATTGTAAAAAACATAATTAAACGTAAAACTTCCGTAGCATTTGATGTTATTTCAAATCCTGAATTTTTGCGTGAAGGTTTTGCGGTTCAAGATTTTATGACTCCAGAACGGATTATTATAGGAACTAAAAGTAAGAAAGCAATCGATATCCTTAATAAATTATACAGTCCTTTTATTACCCTTAAGCGTCCTGTTATTGTGATGGATGAAAAATCTGCTGAACTAACAAAATACGCTGCCAATACTTTTTTAGCAACCAAAATCACTTTTATGAATGAAGTTGCTAATTTGTGTGAAATTATTGGAGCAAATGTTGATGATGTTAGAAAAGGTATTGGATCAGATTCTCGTATTGGAAATAAATTTTTATTTCCAGGTATAGGTTTTGGAGGATCTTGTTTTCCTAAAGATGTAAATGCTTTAGTACATTCAAGTGATACTGCTGGGTATAATTTTCAAATTCTGAAATCCGTTTTAAATGTCAATCAATCTCAAAAAAAATCTTTGATTCCTAAATTTAAAAAATACTTTAACAATCATATTTCATCTAAAAAAGTTGGAATCTGGGGCTTGGCTTTTAAACCAAATACAGATGACATTAGAGAAGCACCTGCTATTGATGTGATTAATGAATTATTATTAGAAGGAATTGAAATTACAGCATACGATCCAGAAGCAATGCCAAATATGAAACGTATTTATGGCGATAAAATAACATTTTGCAACAATGCTTACGATGTTTTAAAAGATGTAGATTGCTTGTTAATTAACACTGAATGGAGAGAATTTTATTCTCCTGATTTTGATAAAATGAAAAAATTAATGAAACAACCGGTCATTTTTGATGGAAGGAATATTTTTGATATGGAAGTAATGAAAATAAATGGCTTTCACTACGAATCTGTTGGCCGAAAAATTGTAACCAAATGAAAAATATACTTGTAACTGGAGGTCTTGGATATATTGGATCTCATACCGTAGTTGAACTACAAAATGAAGGTTTCGAGGTTTTAATCATAGATAACTTATCTAATTCAAATATTGAAGTATTAGATAAAATCACCTCAATTACTAAAATTAAACCTAAATACTTTAATATAGATTTAAAAAATAAACCAGCTGTAAAAAACTTCTTTGCAACTAATAAAGTTGATGGTGTTATACATTTTGCTGCTTCAAAAGCTGTTGGAGAAAGTGTTGAAAAACCGTTGGAATATTACGAGAATAATATAGGCTCTTTAGTGTATTTACTACAAGAAATGAAAGCTAACAATGTAGATAATTTTATTTTCAGTTCTTCGTGTACCGTTTACGGCCAAGCTGATGAACTACCTATTACTGAAAATGCGCCTATAAAACCTGCTGAATCTCCTTATGGAAATACAAAGCAAATAGGTGAAGAAATTATAAAAGACACTACTAAAATCTCGGAGATTAAAGCCATAGCACTCCGTTATTTTAATCCTATTGGTGCCCATGAATCTGCAAAAATAGGAGAACTCCCTATTGGTGTTCCTCAAAACTTAATTCCTTTTGTGGTTCAAACCGCAGCTGGCATACGCAAAGAATTGTCTATTTTTGGTAGTGATTACCCAACTTCAGACGGAACAGCTGTCAGAGATTATATTCATGTAGTTGACTTAGCAAAAGCACATATAATTGCTTTAAAAAGGCTTCTAAATAACCATCATAAAAAACAATTCGAAGTTTTTAATTTAGGAACTGGCAAAGGAAATTCTGTTTTAGAAGTCATTCAGGCTTTTGAAAAAGTTACAGGTCAAAAAGTGAATTATAAATTGGTTGAACGAAGAGAAGGTGATATCACCGCTGCATATGCCAACACAACTTTTGCTAATGATGAATTAGGTTGGAAAGCTCAATTAAATATCGAAGACGCATTACTTTCTGCTTGGAAATGGCAAGAAACTTTATAAGAATAAAAAATATAAGTCAATAAAAAAAAGCATGTTCGTTTATACATAAACAAACGTGCTTTTTTATTGTATAATTGAAATTAAACTACGACTCCACTTGCAGCAACATTTCTATCAATTTTTCTCATCAACCCCTGTAAAACTTTACCAGGCCCCACTTCAATAAATTCGGTACCTCCATCAGCAATCATTTGTTGAATTGTTTGTGTCCATCTAACTGGAGCAGTTAATTGAGCTATTAAATTTTCTTTAATTTCATCAGCATTATCAACAGCTTTAGCTACCACATTTTGGTACACTGGACATATTGGTTCATTAAAAGTTGTATTGTTAATTGCTGCTGCCAACTCCTCACGTGCTGGCTCCATTAAAGGTGAATGAAAAGCTCCTCCAACTGGCAGTTTTAATGCTCTTTTTGCACCTTTTCCTTTTAATACCTCACAAGCTTTATCTATTGCTGAAGTTTCACCAGAAATCACTAATTGACCTGGGCAGTTATAATTAGCAGCCACCACAACCCCATCAATGTTTTCACAAATTTCTTCTACTACAACATCTTCTAACCCTAAAACTGCAGCCATTGTTGATTCTTGAGCTTCACAAGCTTTTTGCATAGCCATGGCTCTTTTTGAAACTAACTTTAATCCATCTTCAAAAGATAGTACACCATTAGCTACCAATGCTGAAAATTCTCCTAAGGAATGTCCTGCTACCATTTCTGGTTTAAAATTAGCTCCTAATGTTTTGGCTAATATTACTGAATGTAAAAAAATAGCTGGTTGAGTTACCTTTGTTTCTTTTAATTGTTCGGCAGTTCCTTCAAACATAATATCTGTAATAGGAAAACCTAAAATTTGATTAGCTTGTTCGAAAAGACCTTGAGCTAAAGGGGAATTTTCATATAAATCTAACCCCATTCCTGTAAATTGCGCTCCTTGACCTGGAAAAATATATGCTTTCATTTTGTGTTCTTTATGTATTTGAAAGCACAAAAATAACAATATTTTACTATATTCGTCACAACTCACTACAAATGAATCAAAAACTAAAATCTGAAGCTTTTACAATTTATTTAATTTTAGGCTCCATGTTTATTGCGGCATTGGTTGCTTCTAATTTAATTTTTCAAAAATTCTTTTATTGGAATCCTTTTGGATGGTTTAGGTTTGAACTTTCTGTGGGTATTTTACCTTATCCAATCACTTTTTTAATTACTGATATTATTTCTGAAATATATGGTAAAAAAAAGGCCAATCAAATTGTAATTGCTGGTATTTTTGCTTCTTTGTTTTCTATGAGTATAATACTTATTGCCAATTATACACCTGCTATTGAAAACTCACCAATAAACAATGAAACTTTCACCAAAGTTTTTGGTTTATCACCCATTGCTGTACTAGCATCAATGTTAGCCTACTTATTTGCTCAATTTATTGATATTAGGATTTTTCATTTTTGGAAAAGGAAAACAAAAGGTAAACATTTATGGTTACGCAATAACTTTTCGACTTTTTCTTCTCAATTTATAGATACATTTACGGTAGTTTCTTTATTATGTATTTTTAAAGTTTTACCTTGGAGTTTATTCCCTACTCTTTTAATTAGTGGATTTCTTTTTAAAATTATTATTGCTTTATTAGATACTCCAATTTTATATTTGATTGTTTATTTATTTAAAAAGAGGTTTAAATTAGCTAGTGGCGAAGAAATTAAACTAATAGATTAAACAAAAAATTGGCATACTTTTTGAATTTTATTTCACAAAGGGTAACAATTTTAAATAAAATTGATCTAAAAGTGTAAATGAAACATAAAGTAAATGGTAACAACCATCCCTAAAAAGAAACATTTACTCCTAAATTTAAAAAATGGATGAAAAATAAGTTTATACAAACCGCCATAATTTGTGTAGTATTATTTTTAAGTAATTGCAGATCATCAGATATTGAAATGGATTTACCTTATTGTATTAAGACTAAAATTGTTTCAATACTAGCTAATGAAGTTAACAACCTTGCCACGCAAATATGGAAGTGGAAAGTTGATGATAAAACGTATTATTACATCACAAGTAATTGCTGTGATCAATATAACTATTTGTACAATAGCAATTGCGAAATTGTATGTGCTCCAGATGGTGGTATTTCAGGAAATGGAGATGGAAATTGCCCTTCATTTACTACTGAAATACAAAAAACTTTAGTTTGGGAAGATCCAAGAGATTAGCTATTTAATAGTGATAAAAACTTTATAGCCCTCACTATTTCTAACATTAAAAACCGTACCATCTTCAAAAATTAAATACTGACCTTTGATTCCTTTTAGCTTTCCTGAATACACATGTGATTTTTCTAGATTAAACGATTTGATTTTTTTGGGGAAAGTTAAAACCGGATAGGTTATTTCTGTTATTTTTCCATTATTTTCTAAAAAATAGTTTTTAGCTTCTTCTGGAATAAACGTCTTTAATTTTTCACGTTCCTCTATCAAATCTGCATCAACAATTTCATTTTTTAGCATTTTTTGCCAACTGGTTTTATCAGAAACATAGTCTTTTAAAGCAACTTCGGTTATCCCAGCTAGATACCTGTTTGGAACTTCAACAATTTCTATAGCTTTTGAAGCTCCTTGATCTATCCAACGTGTTGGAACTTGCGTTTTTCGTGTGACACCAACTTTTACATTACTAGACAATGCTAGATACACTACATGTGGCTGTAATTGAACTTTTTTTTCGTATGCTAAATCTCTATCTTCAATTCCTTTATGTGCTGTACTTAATTCGGGCTTCATAATCCAATCACCTACCTGAGCACTTTCATAAAAACATTCATAACAAAAACCTTGTCTAAAAATTTTTTTTTCTTTTCCGCAACATAAACATTGATAGCCTTCAAAACTAATTTCCAGCTCTTTATCTAATAATTGATTTAAATTTAAAAAATTATTTTCTGTATCTAAATAATACTGAACCTCCTCATCTAATTCTGTTATCATTTTTTTTAATACTACTTGATATTGCATAAAAGTTTTTATTAAATTTAACACGCTAAATATACTTAATAAAAGATGCCTTTTCCAATAGTTAATTCAATAATTTCATGGTTTTTAAAAAAACGAAAACATCAAATGGAATTATTTTTAAAATATCCCATCTATGTTCAAGATGAATTATTATTTAAATTACTCCAAAAAGCAAAAGACACTGAGGTTGGATTAAAATACGAGTTTTCAACTATTAATAATTATAATGAATTTGCTCAAAAAGTACCAATTCAACAATATGAAACTATTGAACCTCTAATTGAAAGAGCTAGAAAAGGAGAACAAAATATTTTTTGGCCTACACCTATAAAATGGTTTGCAAAATCTAGTGGTACTACCAACGCAAAAAGCAAATTTATACCTGTTAGCGAGGAAGCTTTAGAAGATTGTCATTTTAAAGCTGGAAAAGACATGCTTTGTTTATTTTTCAACAACAACCCTGAAGCTGAACTTTTTACTGGTAAAGGATTAAGATTGGGTGGTAGCAGCGCTGTATATGAAGATAATAATTCCTACTTTGGAGATTTGTCAGCAATTATTATTGAAAATATGCCTTTTTGGGCAGATTTCAGTAGTGCTCCAAAGCAGGAAACTGCATTAATGGCTGAATGGGAAACTAAAATGAAAGCCATCGTTGATGAAACTATAAATGAAGATATCACCAGCTTAGTCGGTGTCCCTTCTTGGATGTTAGTACTATTAAATAATGTATTAGAGCGTACAGGAAAAACTAATATTTTAGAAGTGTGGCCAAATTTAGAAGTATATTTTCATGGAGGTGTAAACTTTAACCCGTACCGTGAACAATTTAAAAAATTAATTCCTAAAAAGGATTTTAAATATTATGAAACCTACAACGCTTCAGAAGGTTTTTTTGCAATTCAAGATGTAAATAACTCATACGATTTACTTTTAATGTTAGACTATGGCATTTTTTATGAGTTTATTCCTATGGATAAGTTTGATGGAGAAAATTCAATTGCTATTCCACTTTCTAAAGTAAAACTTCATAAAAATTACGCTATGGTAATTACAACCAACGGTGGTTTATGGCGTTATTTAATTGGTGACACCGTTAAATTTACTTCACTAAACCCGTATAGAATTCGAATTACTGGGAGAACTAAACACTTTATCAATGTTTTTGGCGAAGAATTAATTATTGAAAATGTTGAAAGCGCATTAAAACAAGCATGTTTAAAAACAGGTGCCGAAGTGTCAGAATATACGGTTGCTCCAGTTTTTATGAAGGAAAAAGATAGTGGTGGACATGAGTGGTTAATTGAATTTAGAAAACATCCTGAATGTATTAATTATTTTAAAGAACTATTGGACAATGCTTTAAAATCGATCAACTCAGATTATGAGGCTAAACGTTATAATAATATGACACTAGCCATGCCAAAAATAAATATTGCAAGAGAGGGCTTGTTTTATGACTGGTTAAAACAAAAAGGAAAACTTGGTGGGCAACATAAAATTCCACGACTTTCTAATTCTAGAAAACATTTAGAAGAACTTTTAAGCCTAACCTAAATCCGCTAAATCTTACGTTCAATTACATAACTAACCATCGTTAATAAAGAATCTTTGTAAGGAGAATCAGGATAAGAATTCAAAATAGTCAAGGCTCTATTTTGATAATCTTTCATTTTGGAAGTAGTATATTCAATACCTCCTTTTTCTTTCACAAATGTTATAACTTCTTTAACTCTCTTTTTATTTTTATTGTATTTTTTTACAGAGTTTATTAACCATTTACGCTCTGTTTCTGTACAATTATTTAAAGCATAAATAAGTGGTAATGTCATTTTCTGTTCTTTAATATCTATCCCTGTTGGTTTTCCAATTTTAGCATCTGTATAATCAAACAAGTCATCTTTAATTTGAAAAGCAATTCCTATTAACTCTCCGAACAAACGCATTTTTTCAATTTCTTCACTAGAACTTCCAACAGAAGCTGCTCCAATACCACAACAAGCCGCTATTAATGTTGCTGTTTTCTGACGAATAATTTCAAAATATACCTCCTCTGTAATATCTAATCTTCGTGCTTTTTCAATTTGAAGCAGCTCTCCTTCACTCATTTCACGAACTGCAACAGAAATCAGCTTTAATATATCAAAATCTTCATTATCTATAGAAAGTAACAACCCTTTGGACAATAAAAAATCACCAACCAATACCGCTATTTTATTTTTCCACAACGCATTTATAGAGAAAAAACCTCTTCTTCTATTACTATCATCAACAATATCATCGTGAACTAAAGTTGCCGTGTGTATTAGCTCTATAATAGAGGCTCCTCTATAGGTTCTTTCTTCAAATTTACCTCCTGAAACCATTTTTGCAACTAAAAAAACAAACATCGGCCTCATTTGTTTTCCCTTTCTGCGAACTATGTACTGTGTGATTCTATTTAATAACGGAACTTTTGTAGCCATGGACTCTTTGAACTTGCTTTCAAAAAGTTCCATTTCTTTAAGTATCGGCTGTTTGATTATTTCTACTGGTTTCATAAGCTTCACAAAAATAACAGAATATTTTGTATGTATCTAAATTATTTTTTTCGTATTCAGATTTATAGTTAATACATTTGAAGTTTTAAAAAATAATTTAATACATATGAAAAAAATTTTACTTGCAATATTTTTGCTATTGGTATCTTTTATTGATTTAAAAGCTCAAAATTTAGAGTATAAAATAATTACTAGTGTGGAGTCTATCGTTCCAATGGGTTTAGGTAGATCTAGAATTATTTCTTCTGAAGAAGAGCAGAACTACCAAGATTTAACATCTGAAAGAACAACTGAAAACAATAAGCAAAACAAAGCTAAACGTTCAAAAGCTAAAATTGACAATTTTGAAGAAACTAAATTATTAAACTTTTTTAGTGTTTCTGGTATCAACTTTAAAAATATTGCTTCCAACGATGCTATAATTAGTTCTAAAATTAACACTATGGTTAACAATGGTTGGGAATTGGCTTTTGTTGTAAGTGGCGTTGAAAGTGATGGTGGAAAAGGTGATGGACAAGGTATTTATATTACGCGCTATATTTTTAAAAGAATTAAAGAGTAATAAAAAAGGGAAGCTAATGCTTCCCTTTTTTTATGATACATTTATTTTACATTGTGCTGAATATTTATAGACTCCACATGGATTGCTTTAAAAATTTCTTCAATAAATTCTTTACTTAAACCTTTAGACTGACCATCTTCAACCATTTTATTTAAAATATCAGCCCATCGTCCACTTTGTAAAATGGCTACATTTTCATCATGTTTTAGCTTTCCAATAGCCTTTGCAATCCCCATTCTATCACTTAAAATATCAATAATATTGCTATCAATTAAGTCTAATTCTTTACGATGCATGTTCAATTTTCTTTGGAATTCTTCTGCAGTACTATTCTTTTGTCGAATTCTTAAATCTTGAGTAATTTGATTTAATTGTGCAGGTGTAATTTGTTGTTTTGCATCACTCCAAGCATTATCAGGATCAATATGAGTTTCAATCATAAATCCATCATAATTTAAATCTAATGCCGTTTGAGAAACATCTAAAATAGTATCTCTTCTACCACAAATATGAGAAGGGTCTAAAATTAATGGCAAGTCTGGAAATTCTTTTTTCAATTCAATAGCTATATGCCATTTTGGTTTATTTCTGTAATGCATTGTGTTGTATGCTGAAAAACCTCTATGAATAACTCCTAATTGAGAAATTCCAGCAGACTGTAAACGTTCAACACCTCCAAGCCATAGTGGAAGGTCTGGGTTCACAGGGTTTTTAACTAGAACTGGTTTATCAACTCCTTTTAATGAATCAGCTATTTCTTGAACTGCAAAAGGGTTTACCGTGGTTCTAGCTCCAATCCATAAAATATCTATATCATGTTTTAGCGCCTTTTCAACATGGTCAGTATTTCCTACTTCAGTAGTTACCAACATTCCTGTTTCTTCTTTTACCTTTTGAAGCCAAGGCAATCCCTTTTCTCCTACACCTTCAAAACCACCTGGACGAGTTCTAGGTTTCCATATTCCTGCTCTAAATACATTTGTATCAGTATCTTTTAATAAATGAGCTGTTTTTAGTACTTGTTCTTCAGTTTCAGCACTACAAGGCCCAGCTATTACAATTGGATGCGCTAGGTTCATAGCGTCTAACCACCTTCTATTTTCTTTTTTTATTTCCATGATGTTTAATTTCTTAATTAGTTAGGTTGTTTTATTCCGTTTAAAATTGATTTTATATAATTGGTTTCTTTCATTGTTTTATTTAAAGCATCACTATCATTATTGACAATCATTTCTTTAAATTCAATTAAATTTTTTATGTATTCATCTAATGAGCGAATAACATTTTCTTTATTTTCTAAAAATATTGGAGTCCAGGTAGTCGCCGAACTTTTAGCCAAACGCACTGTCGATGCAAAACCTGTACTTGCCATATCAAAAATTGCTTGCTCGTTTTTTTCAATTTCAAGCACTGTTTTACCAAGCATAAATGAACTTACATGTGAAAGATGAGATACATAAGCTATGTGCCTATCATGTTCAATTGGGTTCATCATTTTTATGCGCATATTTAATTTTTTAAATAAACTAATGGCTTTATCTAAAATTTTCCAATCTGTTTTATCTGCTTCACAAATAATATTTACTTTTTCATCAAATAGATTTAAAATTGCTGCTTCAGGGCCAGAGAACTCGGTACCAGCTAAAGGGTGAGCTGCAACAAAATTCATTCGTTTTGGATGATTTTCTATAGACTTGCAAATTTCATTCTTTACAGAACCTACATCAAAAACCAGCGTGTTAGTTGCAATTGTATCTAACACCTTTTTTAGTACATGTGGTATTACATTTACAGGTACCGCAATTATTACTACCGATGCTTGAGAAAGCTCTGAAGGGTTCATTTCAGCGTCAATAATACCCAATTCTAAGGCTTTTTGAATATGATCAGGATTTTGATCTATCCCATAAACTTTAAACCCCATTCGCTGCTTTAAGTCTAATGCTAAAGAACCTCCTATTAAGCCCAAACCTATTATTACTAATTTTTCCATTACAATTTACTTTTAACCGTTGTAACTCTTTCTAAAACTTCTTTAAAAACCTCTTCTGACACACACAAAGATGCTCTTATATACCCTTCTCCATTTGAGCCAAAAACAGTTCCTGGAGTAATAAATACATCTTTTTCATATAATAAGGTATCTGTAAATTGTTCAGCAGATTCTCCCTTAGGTAATTTTGCCCACACAAATAAACCTCCAATGTTTTTATTATAAGAACAATCTAAGGCATCAAATATTTTCCAAACCAAAGCTTGTCTTTTTTTATAAATTTTATTTTGTTTTTCAAACCAATCTTTTGTTAAGTTTAAAGCTTCTACTGCACCTTTTTGGATTCCCAAAAACATTCCTGAATCCATATTGCTTTTCACCTGTAGAATTGTTTTTAAAATTTTTGAATTTCCAACAACCATACCTACACGCCAACCAGCCATATTAAATGATTTACTTAATGAATTTAATTCAACAGCAACCTCTTTCGCTCCTTCAACGGCTAAAAGACTTGTAGGAGAATCATTTAAAATAAAGCTATAGGGGTTATCATTTACAATTAAAATATTATATTTTTTTGCAAAATCTATTAATTTTTTAAAATGCTCTTTTGTAGCTTCTGCTCCCGTTGGCATATGTGGATAATTTATCCACATCATTTTTACTTTAGAAAGATCTTGATTTTCTATTTCTTCTAAATTAGGCAACCAATTTGTAGCCTCCTTTAAGTTGTACAATATAGGTTCTGCTTGAACTAATTTAGTCACAGAAGCATATGTTGGATATCCTGGATTAGGAATTAACACTTGATCTCCTTTGTTTAAAAAAGCCATTGAAATATGCATAATCCCTTCTTTAGAACCCATTAAAGGCAATATTTCATTATTAGGGTTTAAATCAACTTGATAATAATCTTTATAAAATTTACCAATACCCTCTCGTAATTCAGGAATACCTTGATAACTTTGATATTGGTGTACATTGGGTATTTGCATTGCATTATTTACTGCTTCAATTACATTTAAAGGAGGGGCTAAATCTGGACTTCCAATAGCAATATTTATTATTGGTCTCCCCTCATTTTTTAATGCGGCTACTTCTCTAAGCTTTTTAGAAAAATAATACTCTTTTACCTCATTTAATCTATCCGCTTTTTGAATCATTATCTTTTACTTTTAGTGTATTCACCTAATACTTTTAACATTTCAACTTTATCTTTAATTTCATTCATGGCATTGTAATAATCCGCATAACTATTAAAAATAAAATCGGCAAAAAATGCGTACTTCCAAGGTGTTTCAATAACTGGCATAGACTGTATTTTAGATAAATTTAAATGGTGTTTTGCCAAAATAGTTAATATTTGTGCCAAACTACCTGTGTCATCACTTGTAATAAATTTAATAGATGCTTTATTAGCTGAAACCAAATTTTTAGCTTCAGAGTTTGTTAAAATAAAAAACCTGGTCGCATTCTCTTTAATCGTTTGAATTGCTGAGGCTAAAATTGTTAAATCATACGTTTCTGCTGCTAATTCGCTTGCTATGGCTCCTATCCCTTTTAAATTATTATCTCTAATTCGTTTGGCCACTGAAGCCGTATCTTTATCTTCAATTAATTTAATATGAGGGTAGTCTTTAAAAAATTTATGACATTGCAATAAAGCCATTGGGTGTGAATAAACTTCTTTAATATCTTCAATTTTTTGACCGTTTAACACCATTAAATTGTGTTGTATTGGCAAATGAAATTCTCCACAAATATTTAATTGATGTTCATCAATTAAAGCGTAATTGGGTAAAATGGCTCCAGCTATGGTATTTTCTATTGCCATAATTACAACTTCTGCTTTATTAGTATAAAGTAAATTTGGTAATTCACTAAATGATAAACATTCAATTAAATCGATATTTTTACCAAAATAGGCTTCAGCAACTATGTGATGAAACGATCCTTTAATTCCTTGTATTGCTACTTTCATTGTTATTTTTTATCAAAAAAAAAGTCCCGATTTATATCGAGACTTTTTAATTTATTTTTTTAAATAATACATACGAAGTCTCAACCTTTATTGATAAAATAAAAGTAAAAATAGAAACGGTTCCAAGTATTATTTGTTTTCATTGTCATAATTTATTTGGCAAATCTATACATTAATTTTAAAAGAGCAATTTATTTTTAAAAAAAAATACAATTCTTATTATTTTAACAAAAAAATAAAATTTCATTAAACATTTCACAATATAACTTTTAAAAACTAAGAGAAATCTAATTTGATACTTCTTTTAAAGATTAATTATTTGTATATTTTTATAATTAATCATTACTTTAAGTAGCTTTTACTATATTAAATAGATAAATTTTTTCTAAAAAATACTATTTATATTAAAATTTAGTTACTCAAATAAAGTTTTAAATATTTATATTTAAATAGCCAGTAAAAACAAAAGTTCATTTAATTTTACGCTATCATCTATTACCGTTTTATATGCTATCATTATTTAAAAAGAAAACACCTATTATTCATTTATTCCCCAAAGAGTTTGTGGATATCCATTGTCATTTATTATCCAATATTGATGATGGAACAAAGAGTTTAAATGAAGCTATTTCACTTATTAAAAGAATGCACAATTACGGTATTAAGAATTTTATATGTACACCTCATATTATGGGTGGTGTTTGGGAAAATTCAAAGGAGAGTATTTTAACCAAATTAGCAGAATTACAAAATGAATTAAATTTACAAGGGCTTAAAGATATTTCAATTAAAGCCGCTGCTGAATATATGTTAGATGAGAACTTTGACAAACTCTTAAAAACTAAAGATTTATTGACACTTAAAGATCATTTTATTTTAATTGAGTTATCGTATTTTAATCCGCCTCTAAATTTATACGAACAACTATTTAACATTCGAATTGCAGGATATAAGCCTATATTAGCCCACCCTGAAAGATACTCCTATTTCCATCATAATTTTGAAGAATATTCCAAACTTAAAGAAGCTGGGTGTTTATTCCAATTAAATTTATTATCACTATCAAAATACTACGGAGAGTCTATTCAAAAAACAGCTTTTAAACTTTTAAAACAAGGTTTTATAGATTTTGTTGGCACCGATACTCACAATAATAGGCATTTAAATTATTTAGAAAAAATAAATAATGTGAAAGCTGTTAAAATGGTTCGTCCAATTTTAAAAAACAATGTTTTGTTTCAATAATTTTAAAAGAATTAATTGTAGGTTGTTGATTTAAAAATCCAGTTTTTCATACGCAGAGTTGTTGGATTTAAATTCTGGAACAATTTCTTTCATTTTAATCACCGTATTTTTATCATCCAATTGTTCATTTAATTTACATAGTTCATTTATATTGCAAATTATTTCATTTGCATTAAACTTTTTAACTTTGGCTATGAGTATTTTTTTATGGTGTGTAACTGTTGTGGTTTCATCAGTTCTTAAAACTTCTTCATAAATTTTTTCACCAGCCCTTAAACCTGTAATTTTTATATCAATATCATCAGGAAATTTTAAGCCTGATAAATGTATCATATTTAGTGCTAAATCGTAAATTTTAATAGAATTCCCCATATCAAACACAAATATTTCGCCTCCATTTCCCATAACTCCAGCTTCAATAACTAACTGACAAGCCTCAGAAACTGTCATAAAAAACCTTGTGACATCTTTATGGGTTACAGTTATGGGGCCTCCATTTTTTATTTGAGATTTAAACAAATGAATAACGGATCCGTTAGAACCTAATACATTTCCAAAACGAGTGGTTATAAATTTTGTATTCCCTTCTTGTTGCAAACTATTTATGTACATTTCTGCAACTCTTTTGGTTGCCCCCATAATACTAGTTGGATTTACCGCTTTATCGGTTGATACCAAAACAACCTTATTTACTTTATATTTTAATGAAATATCTGCAATAATTTTAGTTCCTAAAACATTGGTGCTAACAGCTTCATAAGGATTTTCTTCCATAAAAGGAACATGTTTGTAGGCTGCTGCATGAAAAACAATTTGAGGTTTAATTTTTTTAAACACTTCCTCCATTCGTTTGCTATTTCTAATATCCGCTACTATAGCTGTAATATTTTTATTTTTTTTATGTATAAAATATTGTTGAAGATTATAAAGACTAGATTCTGCACTATCAATTAACACAAGGTTTTTAAAATTATAATTTGCAATTTGTTTAGCAATTTCACATCCTATAGATCCTGCAGCACCTGTTATAACAATAACTTTTCCATTAAATTCTGTTTTTAAATTTGGGTTGTTCAGTTGAATTGAGGTTCTTCCTAACAAATCTTCAATCTTTAAAGGTGTAATTTGTTGAGTTTTTAATGTATTTGCAATCCAGTTTTTGGTAGTAGGAACAATCTTTATTTTTACTGGTAACTTTGATAATGTATTTACAATTTGAAGTAATTGATTAGGTTTTATTAGTTGACAAGCAATTATAATTTCATCAATTTTTTTTGTAAAAACAAACTCATTATCAACCTCTTTAAAATTAAAAATTCTTAAACCATACAATTCATTATTAACTTTCTTGATATTATTTTCAATAAAACCAATTACATTTAATTTGTAAATAGTTTCTTCTGTTAACACCTTATATGTTATTTTACCCAACTCTCCAGTACCATAAATAAGAACTCTTTTCTCGTATTTTACATCTGAAATTATCAAATAATACAATTCTTTATACAAAAATCTACTTATTATAAAGAACAATTGGCTCAAAATAAAATGAATAAAAACAATTGAAAAAGAAAGATCCGAAAAACTAACAATTGATAATTTTGGACTTACAAACATCAGTCCAATAACAACCAACATGATTAATAAATTGGATTTAGTGATGCGTATCAAATTTTTAAAATCTGATTGTCTAACTATCCCTTTATAAGACCCTACAAATAAAAAACTAATACAAGCAATAATTAAGTACCATATAACATAAAATACCAGCGTAGTAGCTGGCATGTTAAATTTAAAATTGGATGCAATTAAAACAGTTAAAATAAAAGTGATAACAACAATGCTGATATCAAACAACAATACTAAATAACGGAGGGTATTATTATTAATTATTTTTTTTAGCATTCTTAGAACTTTTTAAGCACCTCAATTATTCTACCCAAATCTTTCTCTGTTAAATTTGAACTACTAGGTAAACATAATCCTTTTTCAAATAAATTTTCTGAAACTCCACTAATATAAGCTTTGCAGTTTTTAAAAACAGGTTGTAAATGCATAGGTTTCCACAAAGGTCTAGATTCAATATTTTTAATTTCTAAAGCTTTTCTAATTTTTTCTCTTGTTTGAAAAGATGGTGTTTGAATAGTGGTTAACCATCTATTAGATTTAAACCCTTTTGGCTCTTCCAAAAACTTAAAATCTAAATTTTTCAACTCTTCAAAATACCTATCAAAAATTCTTCTTCTCGTCTTAACCCTATCTTCTAAAACCTCTAGCTGTCCTTTTCCTATTCCAGCTAATACATTGCTCATCCTATAATTATATCCTATTTGAGAATGTTGAAAATGAGGTGCTTGATCTTTAGCTTGTGTTGCTAAATAAATTGCTTTCTCTTTTTCTTTTTCAGAATTCACAATTAATGTCCCCCCGCCAGAAGTTGTTATAATTTTATTACCATTAAAAGAAAAAATACCATACAAGCCAAAAGTTCCACAGTATTTCTCATCTACTTTACTTCCCAAAGCTTCTGCACTGTCTTCAATAATTGGTATGTTATATTTTTTACCAATTATTGAAATTTGTTGTGCTTTGTATGGCATCCCGTATAAATGTACTGCAATAATAGCCTTTGGTTTAACCCCATTTAAAATCCTTTCTTTTATTGCCTCTTCCAATAGCATTGGACACATATTCCAAGTATCTTTTTCACTATCCACAAAAACTGGTTTAGCACCTAAATAAACAATTGGGTTTGCTGAAGCAGAAAATGTAAAACTTTGGCACAAAACCTCATCTCCAACACCAACACCAGCCATAATTAAAGCTAAATGTATTGCTGCTGTTCCAGAATTTAGAGCTACAACATATTTATTTTCTTTAATATAATTTTGAAGCCCTTGTTCAAAATCAGTTATATTTGAGCCTAAAGGGGCTACCCAATTACCATCAAGAGCTTCTTGTACATACGTTTGTTCATTCTGCCCTAAATGAGGAGATGAAAGCCATATTTTTTTTTCTTTATTTGCCAAGTTAGATTCCACAATTAAAACTACAGTTTTTTTATGGTTTATTGTTTTCTAATAAATTAAAAAAATTATAAATGAGGATTTAAGAGTACTTTTATACTCTTGCATATTAATTTTATATCTCCCCAAAAAGATTGGTTGTAGTAATAATTTAAATTTAAATGTACTTTTTCTGGGAATAAAACCTCATCATTATATTTTAAAGGATTTGTTTGTTTAGCTAACAAATCTTCTTCATTTGCATATTTTAAGGCTGCTTCACTTATTAAACCAGGCTTCAACTGTAATATTTTAATATTCTCTCCTTTCAAAGCATCATAATAACCTGGTAAATCTGGTCTTGGCCCTACAAAACTCATATTTCCTATCAAAATATTAATTAATTGTGGTGTTTCATCCAATTTATATTTTCTGAAAAATGCCCCAACTTTTGATATTTTGTTAGTATTTAAATGCAAAGTTCTAAATTTGAAAATTTTAAATTGTTTACCAAATTGTCCCACACGATTTTGAATAAAAATTCCATTTGAATTTGTATCAACACCTGCCATAAGCCATATGATAATTATAAATGGCCACCCTATAGTTAGACTAACAATTGCTAAAACAACATCAAAAATTCGCTTTAAAAACACTTTAAATATGTATATTATTTTAAAACTTTCAGCACTTACATAACACCTCTATCAAAAGGATGTTTTACCAAAGGTTTTAACACAAATGGGTGGTACTCTCCTTTTGCTCCAATTGGAGTGGCATGGCGTACATTATGAACAATCTCAATGGCTTGCCTTGGCGCTTCTATACCATATCCATTTCCTTTTAAAATTTCTTCATAAGAAATGGTGTGCAAATCTGTAAAACCTCCACTAAATTCTAGTTCTTCATCTTCTACAGTAATTGATCTAAATGTTCTTTGTCCTTTGGCTTTAATTTCATCAGGAAGCACATCATAGTTTATAGATAAAAACCAACGAACTCTAGCTTTTTCAAACTCTAAATATCCTGCAGATCGGTCATGAGTATTTACATGTACAACATTTTGTTTTACATCACCAAAAATCCAAGAAAGCATATCAAAAAAATGCACTCCAATGTTCGTAGCTATTCCTCCAGATTTTGAAACATCACCTTTCCAAGAGGTATAATACCAATGCCCACGCGATGTAAGATAGGTTAAATCAATATTATACACTTTATCTTTTGGACCATTATCAATTTTATTTTTTAACGCTATAATACTAGGATGAACTCGTAGCTGTAATATATTGTATATTTTTTTATTGGTTTCTTTTTCAATTTTAGCTAAAGCATCAATGTTCCATGGGTTTAAAACCAATGGTTTTTCACAAATAGCGTCTGCTCCCTGTCTTAAAGCAAAACGAATATGTGCGTCATGTAAATAGTTTGGTGTACAAATACTTACATAATCCAACGTTGTTTGTTGCTCATATATTAATTTGGAAATATGACGATCAAAACGTTCAAATTCAGTAAAAAAGTCTGCATTTGGAAAATAACTATCCATAATTCCAACACTGTCAAATTTATCTAATGCAGCAATTAAGTTATTATCCGTTTGTTTGATAGCTTTCATATGCCTTGGAGCTATATATCCACTAGCGCCTATTAATGCAAAATTTTTCATTTTTTTCATTTAAATTAAAGTTTTCCATTTACTTTACAAGGTAACACTCCTTTTACATCATAAATTACTCCATTTTTGCTAAGGTAGGAATCGAAATTTATTTGTAAAAACTCTTGATGTGCCACTGCCAAAACAATACCGTCGTAAGTTTTTTTAGGTATTTTTTGAACAGTTTTTATTTGATATTCTTGTTGTACTTCATTTGGATTAGCCCAAGGGTCAAACACCGTTACGTTGGTTCCAAAATCTTCCAACTGTTTAACAACATCAACAACTTTTGTATTTCTAACATCAGGACAGTTTTCTTTAAAAGTAATTCCTAAAACTAATATTTGCGCATTTTTAATTTCAATATCATTTTTAACAAACAGTTTAATTACTTCTGAAGCTACATACTGTCCCATACTATCATTCATTCTTCTTCCAGCCAATATAATTTCAGGATGATAACCTACTTCTTGTGCTTTTTGAGCTAGATAATAAGGATCAACACCAATACAATGTCCACCAACTAAACCTGGTTGAAACTTTAAAAAGTTCCACTTTGTTGATGCAGCTTCTAAAACTGCTTGAGTATCTATATTTAATAGGTTAAATATTTTTGCTAATTCATTTACAAAAGCAATATTAATATCTCTTTGAGAGTTTTCAATAACTTTTGCCGCTTCTGCCACCTTAATAGAAGGGGCTAAATGAGTTCCAGCTGAAATTACTGAAGCGTAAAGGTTATTTACCTTTTCACCAATTTTTTTGGTTGAACCTGAAGTTACTTTTAAAATTTTATCGACTGTGTGTTCTTTGTCTCCTGGATTGATACGTTCAGGAGAATATCCAACAAAAAAGTCTTTATTAAAAGTTAACTCTGAAGCCCTCTCTAAAATTGGCACACATACCTCTTCTGTTGCGCCTGGATAAACTGTAGACTCATAAATTACAACATCGCCTTTTTTTAAGACACTACCAACCGTTTCACTAGATTTTATTAATGGAATTAAATTTGGTTTATTATTTTTATCCACAGGTGTTGGAACGGTAACAATATAATAATTACAATTGGTTAAATCACTGATGTTGTTTGTACAATAAAGTCCTTTATTAGTGGAAGAAACATCAACCAAAACTTCACTTAAAGTTTTAGAATTAACCTCTAATGTAACATCTAACCCTTTTTTTAATTCAGTTACTCTTTTTTGATTAATATCATAACCTATTACCGAATATTTTGTAGCAAATAAACGAGCTAATGGTAACCCAACATACCCTAAACCTATAACAGCAATTTTAATAGTTTCTTTCATTTATTACTATTGATTTTTATATTTTTCAATATACCATTTTACTGTTTTTAAAATACCTGTTTCAAAATTTTCATCAGCTTTCCAACCTAATTCATTTTCAATTTTAGAAGCATCAATGGCGTATCTGAAATCGTGGCCAGCTCTATCTTCAACATAGGTAATTTGATCTTTATAGCTTTTATTTGGTAAAGGCACTAATTCATCTAATAATTCGCAAATTTTATGAGCTATATAATTATTGGTTCGCTCATTTTCACCTCCAATGTTGTATACCTCTCCACTTTTTCCTTTATAAAATGCCAATTCAATTCCCTTACAATGATCTAATACATATAACCAATCTCTAATATTTTTTCCATCGCCATAAATTGGGATATCGTTACCTTGTAGCGCTTTTTTTACAACTGTTGGAATTAATTTCTCATTATTTTGTTTAGGCCCGTAATTATTTGAACAATTTGTTATTACAGTATTCATTCCATAAGTATGATGGTAACTTCTAACTATTAAATCGCTACTTGCTTTGGATGCGCTATATGGTGAATTTGGTGCGTATGCTGTTTGTTCAGTAAACAATCCGGTTTCTCCTAAACTACCATAAACCTCGTCGGTAGAAACATGTAAAAAACGACTATTTTCGTATCCTTTTTTAATTACAAACGGTTTTTCCATCCAATATTTATAAGCAACGTCAATTAGGGTAAATGTACCTAATACATTAGTTTTTACAAATATATCAGGATGAGCAATAGAATTATCAACATGTGATTCTGCGGCTAAATGAATTACATTGGTTATTATATGATGCTGAAAAATACGCTCTATTAAACCTCTGTCACAAATATCTCCTTTAATAAATGTAAAATTTTTAGCATTTTTTACCGTATTTAAATTAGCTTCATCACCAGCATAGGTTAACAAATCAAGTACAACAATTCTAAAATCAGGATATTTTTCAACAAAATATTCCACTAAATTTGAACCTATAAATCCTGCTCCTCCTGTAATTAATATTGACTTCATTTTTTAATTGATTAAGTTAATACACTTTTTTAAAGATGTTTCCCAATAAGGGATTTTTATATCAAACGTTTGCTGTATTTTTTCAGTATTCAACAAGCTAAATTTTGGTCTTTTAGCTTTGGTTTTAAATTGTTGAGATGTTGTAGGTTCAATTTTACAAGTACGATTAGAAATTTTAATTATTTCTTTTGCAAATTGATACCAACTACACTTTCCACTGTTTGCATAGTGAAATATTTGTACCCCTTCCGTTTGTAAAAATGGTATTATTTTTAAAATGGCAGAAGCTAAATCTACTGCATATGTTGGAGATCCTATTTGGTCATTCACTACCGAAATACCATCCTTCTCTTCGCATAACTTTAAAATTGTTTTTACAAAGTTTTTTCCATGTGGAGCGTATAACCAAGACGTTCTTATAATTAAGGTATTTGGCGGGTTTATTTTTAAAAGCTCTTTTTCTCCTTCTAATTTACTATGTCCATATTTATTTTGAGGATTGGTTATGGCTATCTCTTTGTACGGAAATTCGGAAGTTCCATCAAAAACATAATCGGTAGAAATATGAATTAATTTTAATTGATGTTTTTTGGTTAGTTGACCAATATTTTGAACTGCTAAGCAATTAATTTTGTAAGCAAGCTCTTCTTCATCTTCCGCTTTATCAACATTTGTATAAGCTGCACAATTAATTATTAAAGTAACCTTATTTTTAACAATATATTTTTCAAGCTCTTCAAAATCTAAAATATTTAGTGTATGCTTATTGGTAAATAAAAACTTGAATTGAGGATACTCCTCTTTCTCTAAATTTACCAAAGACAACCCTAATTGACCTCCCGAACCTGTTACCAGAATAGTTTCCATCAAATTAATAAATTGTTTCAAATACTTTTGCCTCTTTAAATACTGGTTGATTTTTATCTTTATCTGAAATACATAAATTATCGTCAATAACTTGCCAATTGATATTTAAATCAGAATCGTTATATAAAATTCCTGCTTCAGATTTTTTGTGGTAATAATTGTCAACTTTATAACTAAAAATAGCTTCGTTACTTAATACTTTATAGCCATGAGCAAATCCTTTAGGAATAAATAATTGATGCTTATTTTCATCACTCAATTCAACGGCCACATAGTGACCAAATGTTGAAGAGTTTTTTCTAATATCCACTGCTACATCCAATACTTTTCCATAAATAACCCTCACCAATTTAGATTGTGCAAATGGTGGTAACTGATAATGCAACCCTCTTAAAACTCCTTTTACTGATTTAGATTCATTATCTTGACAAAATTTCACCTGATACCCTAAAAAATTTTCAAAAGCTTCTTTTTTAAAACTTTCAAAAAAATAACCTCTTTTATCATAAAAAACAGTAGGTTTACATAAAACTACATCTGGTATGGCTGTTCTACTAAATTCCAATAGTGTATTATTTTGCTACGCGAAGTAAATACTCCCCATATTCGTTATTTTTATATTCTTTAGCTAAAGCTATTAATTGTTCTTTGGTGATAAAGCCATTTTCAAATGCTATTTCTTCAATACAGGCAATTTTTAAGCCTTGCCTTTTTTCTATTGTTTGAATAAAGTTTGAAGCTTCTAATAAAGAATCTTGTGTTCCTGTATCTAGCCAAGCATATCCTCTACCCATTAATTTCATTTTTAAATTGCCTTTTTCCAAATATGTTTGATTTACAGTAGTAATTTCTAATTCACCTCTTTCGCTTGGTTTTATTTCTTTTGCAATTTTAACTACCGAATTAGGATAAAAGTACAACCCTACTACAGCATAATTACTTTTTGGGTTTTTGGGTTTTTCTTCAATACTAACCACATTTTTATTTATGTCAAACTCCGCAACTCCATATCGTTGAGGTTCGTGAACATAATATCCAAAAATAGTAGCATTTTGTTCTTCTGAAACATTTTTTACAGCCTTACTAAGTAGCTTTTCTATACCAGCACCATAAAAAATATTATCTCCTAAAATTAAACAAACATCATCATTCCCAATAAACTCCTCACCTAAAATAAAAGCTTGAGCCAAACCATCAGGTGAAGGCTGTTCTATATAAGAAAATTTTAATCCCAGTGAAGTGCCATTACCCAACAGTTTTTTAAAGTTGGGTAAATCTTGAGGTGTTGAGATGATTAAAATTTCTTTTATTCCAGCCAGCATTAAAACAGATAACGGATAATAAATCATAGGTTTATCATATACTGCCAACAATTGCTTTGATGTTCCTTTGGTAATAGGATACAGCCTTGTTCCTGAGCCACCTGCTAGTATAATTCCTTTCATTTTAAATAGGTTTAAGCTATTATGCGAAAATAACTATTTATATCCTATTTTAATGATTATTCAATCTTAAATTATTTGAATTAAGGTTGACTCTTCAAAATTTAAATGATGATTAGAAAACAACTCTCCAACTTCACTCTAAATAAATAGTTAGTTTTCATTAACAAATAGCGTATTTTTATAAACAAATGGATGATTTTAATCAATAAACGGTATATTTTTTGGATTTTTCAATTTTATTTTGTTATTTTAACATTCGTTAAAAACGAAGCTATTTTTGAATAGAATAAACCAACACCAAACTCTTTTTTATGAAATCTATATATTTAAATGAAAGTTGCTCTTCAAAATCTATTAGCGAGTTTGCCAAAAAAACATACAAAACCTATTTTGAACACTACAAATCAAGGAACCTCACTCCAATGCCATTAGAAGAGTTTATAAAAAATTACCGCAGCTAAATTTCTTAATCAACAAAATTATTTAGCCCTTTTTGAGAGTGAAAATTGTATGAATGAACGCTTTTTTATAAAGCAATAAAAAAAGCATCTCAATTGAGATGCTTTTTTGCGGTCTGGACGGGACTCGAACCCGCGACCCCCTGCGTGACAGGCAGGTATTCTAACCAGCTGAACTACCAGACCGTTGCTCTTAGCGGATGCAAATATAAACAATATATTTTATGAACTAAATTTTAGAATAGAAAATTTTATAAAAAAGTTCAAGTTTATATTTACTTTAGTTTCTGAATTAATAATCTAGCACATGCTTTTCCAACACAAAACATACAAATTCTCCTTCAAAAACAAGGGTTGATCTGCTATAAACTACTGATTTTACAAGTATTTTTTTTTCATTAACTCTGTTAATAATAGCAGCTTCGGCTTTTAACTTATCACCTAATTTTACGGGCTTTAAGAATTTAATTTCTGCTTTTCCTAATACTACTGTTGGTTCATTTATTGAAAGCATTGCGGCATAGTCAGCTAAACCAAATATAAAACTCCCATGGGCAAGTCCAAAATTATCAACAATCATTTCTTTAATAATTGTCAGCTCAACTGTAGCCTTTTCATTTTCAAGAGCTACTACAGCTCCAACAAATTTTTCAGAAGTCTCTAAATGAGTATTTTGCTTAATTTCATTCATTTTTTTTAATTTAAATTAATTATCAATTAAGACTTTTTAGAAGTAGTTAACTTTTATAAATAAAAAAATCCTTGAGTTTTCAAGGATTTTTTTGCGGTCTGGACGGGACTCGAACCCGCGACCCCCTGCGTGACAGGCAGGTATTCTAACCAGCTGAACTACCAGACCGTTGCTCTTAGCGGATGCAAATATAAATGTGTTTTTGATAATAGCAAAGCTTTTTTTTAAAAATATTACAAAAATCTTTTTCTACTAATTAAATACGATATTAATACTTGATGAAATCCTTTATGAATATCTACAGGAACATAATCTATCTTATATTGCATACATTTCAGCTTTAATTCATTAAAATATTTATCCATCTCTTTTTGGTAATTTTCTTTAACTGTTGAAGCATATAAATTAATTTCATCTCCTGTTTCAATATCAATAAATTTTTTAGGTGAATTTTCAAAATCGAAATCATATTCTAACTTCCCATCAAATGTATGAAACAATACAACTTCATGTTTATTATATTTTAAATGACGTAAGGCTTCAAAAAGCTCATTCTCATTTTTAGTAGCTTGAAACATATCAGTAAATAAAAAAATGAGTGAACGTTTATGTATTTTTTCAGAAATTTCGTGAAGCAACGTGTAAGTATCTGTTGCAGCATTCGATTCTTGCACTAATAAATTTTCTAATTTATGTAACAGCATTCTTCGGTGCCTATCACTCCCTTTTGCAGGAGCGTAATAATCGCTTTTATCACTATAAATACTTAACCCAACAGCATCTCTTTGTCGCTTTAATATTTCTAATAATGCTGCTGAAGCTATTGCAGAAAAACCTATTTTAGATAAATTATTTATAGAAATATTATTAATAATTGGATAATGCATAGAAGCTGAATTATCAATAATTATATGGCACCTTAAATTGGTTTCCTCTTCATACCGTTTGACAAATAATTTTTTTGTTTTAGCATATAACTTCCAATCAATATGCTTTGTGCTTTCTCCTTTGTTATAAAGTCTATGTTCGGCAAATTCAACTGAAAATCCGTGAAAAGGACTTTTATGCATCCCTGTTATAAACCCTTCAACTATTTGGTTTGCTAATAGTTCAAGATTGTTAAGTTCTGATATTTGTTGTACTGAATTGGTAGCCATATGTATTAATATTTGTAAATATAGTATATAAAAAGAAAAAGGCTTAACATAATTGTTAAGCCTTAAAAAATATTAGAATCATTATATTTTACAAATGAGCATCAATTTTTTGAGCATATGTTGCTTTTGGAGCTACACCAACTTGTTTTTCAACAACTTCACCCCCTTTAAAAACTAATACGGTTGGGATGTTTCTAACCCCATATTTGGCTGCAAATTCTTGATTTGCATCCACATCAACTTTTGCAATTGTTGCTTTTCCTTCATATTCTGTTGTTAATTGATCCATAATTGGAGCAACCATTCTACAAGGACCGCACCAAGCTGCCCAAAAATCAACCATTACTGGTTTGTCTGATTGTAATACTACTTCGTTAAAAGTTGCATCTGTTACTTCTAATGCCATGTTATATCTTTTTAATTAATATTTCTTTAAATATAGATACAAAAGTAATCAAAAAAATAACCAAAGCAATTCTACTTATATTACTTTTATTTATGACACTATTTACGATTGTAATATTAAAGAATTCCGTTACATTTATTAAAACACTTCTTGAGCAATTGCCTTAATATTATCTGATTTCCCCATAGAATAAAAATGAACTACTGGAACACCTGCTTTAATTAATTCTTTTGATTGATTGATTGCCCATTCAACGCCTAATTGTCTTACTTGCTTATTATCTTTACATTTTTCAATTTCTGAAATTAAAATATCTGGAACATCCAATCTAAAAACTTGAGGTAGAATTTGTAAATGTCTTTTAACTGCTATAGGTTTAATCCCAGGTATTATAGGCACAGATATCCCTATTTCTCTAGCTTTTTTTACAAATTCAAAATATTTATCATTATCAAAAAACATTTGCGTTACTATATAGTCTGCTCCAGCATCTACTTTATCTTTCAATCTTTTTAAATCTGAATCCATACTTGGTGCTTCTAAATGTTTTTCAGGGTATCCAGCAACACCAATACAAAAATCTGCATTATACGGAGTTTCAATAATTTCATGTAAATACTTTCCCTTATTTAAATCACTTATTTGAGAAACTAATTCGGACGCATACTGATGACCGTCTTTAGATGCTTGAAAATATTTTTCGTGTTTCATAGCATCACCACGTAAAGCCATTACATTATCTAAACCTAAATAATGACAATCTACCAATACGTATTCTGTTTCTTCTTTAGTAAAACCTCCACACAATACATGTGGAATAGCATCTACATTGTATTTATATTTTAATGAAGCGCAAATTCCAACTGTACCCGGTCTCATACGAGTAATTTTTTGCTCTAATAATCCACTTTCTTTTGGTATATATACATGCTCTTCTCTAGATGTAGTTACATCAATAAAAGGAGGTTTAAATTCCATTAAAGGATCAATATTATTGTATAAATCTTGAATGTTTTGACCTTTTTGTGGCGGTACAATTTCAAACGAAAATAATGTTTTTCCTTGAGCTTGTTTTATATGTTCTGTTACTTTCATTCCTTTTGTTAAAATTTAAAAGTTAAGGTGTTTCAACTCAAAACTTTTATTTAAAAATATCTTTCACCCTAATTTATTCGGCTAAATTTGGGCTCAACCATCTTTTTGCGACTTCAAAATCCATTTTCTTACGAATGGCAAAATCTTTTACTTGTTCTTGTGTAATTTTACCTAATCCAAAATATTTTGCTTGATTGTTAGCAAAGTAATATCCTGAAACCGATGCCGCTGGCCACATAGCCAAACTATCTGTTAATTCAACACCAATGGCTTCTTTCACATTTAGCAGTTGCCAAATAGTTGTTTTTTCATTATGATCTGGACAAGCTGGATATCCTGGGGCTGGACGAATTCCTTCATAATTTTCTTTGATTAATTCTTCATTTGACAGTTGTTCATTTTGAGCATATCCCCAATATTTGATTCTTACTTTTTCATGCAAATATTCTGCAAACGCTTCAGCCAATCTATCGGCTAAAGCTTTAATCATAATAGAATTATAATCGTCATGATTCTTTTCAAATTCTGCAGCCAATTCTGCAGTTCCAAACCCAGTTGAAACACAAAAACTACCAATATAATCTTTGATATTGGTTTCTTTAGGCGCTATAAAATCGGACAACGCTATTGAAGGAATGCCTTCTTTCTTTTTTAATTGCTGACGTAATGTGAATATAGTTGTTTTCACCTTATTTCTATCTTCATCTTTATATACTTCAATATCATCAATACACGAGTTAGCAGGAAAAATTCCAAATACCGCTTTCGCTTTAAGCAATTTTTGATCTATTACTTTTTGAAGTAATTCTTTAGCATCTTTAAATAAGTTAGTAGCTTCTTTACCTACAACTTTATCAGTTAAAATAGCTGGGTATTTTCCATGCAATTCCCAGCTTCTAAAAAAGGGACTCCAATCAATATATGCTAACAATTTATTTAATTCGAAATCTTCTATTGTTTTAGTTCCTATAAAACTTGGAGCAGCAATATTCGAGGTATTCCAATCTATTTTAAATTTATTTTTTCGAGCTTCATCTAAAGATAAGTATTCTTTTTTACTAGCTCTGCTCAAAAAACCTTCACGAACTTTAACATAATCGGCTTTTATATCTCCAATATATTTTTGATTGATTCTATTATTTAATAAATCTCCTACCACAGTTACAGCACGAGAAGCATCATTTACATGAACTACGGCATTGGAATATTGCGTATCTATTTTTACAGCAGTATGTGCTTTTGAGGTAGTCGCTCCTCCAATTAATAATGGAACTTTGAATTTTAGCCGTTCCATTTCTTTTGCTAAAAAAGCCATTTCATCTAAACTTGGGGTAATTAAACCGCTTAAACCTATTACATCTACATTTTCAGATTTTGCAGTTTCAATAATTTTGTCGGGAGCCACCATAACTCCTAAATCAACTATATCATAATTATTACAACCCAAAACAACACCCACTATATTTTTTCCTATATCATGGACATCTCCTTTTACTGTTGCTAATAAAATTTTTCCATTGGCTTTACTTACTTCTCCTTTTTCAGCTTCAATATAAGGAAGTAAGTAGGCAACCGCTTTTTTCATTACCCTAGCTGACTTTACAACTTGAGGCAAAAACATTTTTCCAGAGCCAAATAAATCACCAACTACATTCATACCAATCATTAAATTTCCTTCAATAACTTCAATTGGTTTTGCAACTTGTTGTCTAGCTTCTTCAATATCTTCAATTATAAATTCATCCAGCCCTTTTACTAAGGCATGGGTAATTCTGTCTTGTAATGTTTTTTCACGCCAAGACAAATCTACTTTCTGTTCTTTAGCAGTTCCTTTTACAGTTTCTGCAAAATTTAATAAACGTTCTGTGGCATCTTCTCTTCTATTTAAAATAACATCTTCAACATATTCCAACAAGTCTTTAGGAATTTCATCATAAACTTCCAACATTGTTGGGTTTACTATTCCCATATTCATTCCAGCTTTGATTGCATAATACAAAAATACCGAATGCATTGCCTCGCGAACAACATTATTTCCTCTAAAAGAAAATGAAACATTACTAACTCCTCCACTTACACTTACATTTGGTAAATTTTTACGTACCCAACGAGTAGCTTCAATAAAATCGATGGCATTTAATTTATGCTCATCCATTCCTGTTGCAACTGGAAAAATATTTAAATCGAAAATAATATCTTCAGAAGGAAAGTTAACTTTGTTTACTAAGATATCGTATGATCGTTTTGCTATTTCTATTCTTCTATCATAAGTATCTGCTTGACCAATTTCATCAAAAGCCATAATAATTACAGCCGCACCATAACGTTTTATAAGCTTTGCTTGATGTATAAATTGTGCATCACCTTCTTTTAAACTAATTGAATTTACTACACATTTACCTTGAGCCACTTGCAAACCCGCTTCAATAATTTCCCATTTAGAACTATCAATCATGATAGGTACACGTGCAATATCTGGTTCTGCTGCAATTAGGTTCATAAAGCGCACCATAGAATCTTTTCCATCAATCAACCCATCATCCATATTGATATCTATGATTTGCGCCCCTCCTTCAACTTGATGACGTGCAATTACTAAAGCCTCGTCAAATTTTTCTTCTTTGATTAATCGTAAAAATTTACGAGAGCCTGCTACATTGGTACGTTCTCCTACATTAATAAAGTTACTATCTGGAGTAATAATCAAGGGCTCTAAACCAGATAATTTTAAGTATTTTTTAGTTTCATTCATCATACAACATACCTTGGTTTATAATTTTCTACTAAATTGGAAATTGCTTTTATATGTGCTGGTGTTGTTCCACAACAACCTCCAATAATATTTACCAAACTTTTATCTAAATATTCTTTAATTTGAGCAGCCATTTCCTCTGGTGTTTCATCATATTCTCCAAAAGCATTTGGCAAACCAGCATTTGGATGCGCTGAAATTCCTATGTTAGATTTTTGAGCTAGAACTTCTAAATGAGGTGTTAATTGCTTTGCCCCTAACGCACAATTAAAACCTATAGAAACTAATGGAATATGTTCAACTGAAATTAAAAATGCTTCAGCTGTTTGTCCAGATAAAGTTCTTCCACTTGCATCCGTAATAGTTCCGCTCAACATAATAGGTATTTCAATTTCTCTTTCTTCTTTTACCTCCTCAATAGCAAATAAAGCAGCCTTGGCATTAAGTGTATCAAAAACTGTTTCAACTAATAATACATCGGCACCCCCATCTATTAAAGCTTCTACTTGTTGCTTATAAGCTTTTCTTAAATCTTCAAAAGTAACCGCTCTAAACCCAGGATCGTTTACATCAGGTGACATGCTTGCGGTTCTATTTGTTGGACCAATTGAACCCGCTACAAAACGTGGCTTTAATGGATTTTTTAAAGTAAACTCTTCAGCGACTTCTTTGGCAATTTTAGCTGATTGATAATTGAGTTCGTACACATATTCTTCCATTTCATAATCTGCCATGGCAATAGTTGTACTTGAAAATGTATTGGTTTCAATAATATCAGCTCCTGCTTCTAAATATTTTTTATGAATTTCTTTAATAGCTTGTGGCTGCGTTATAGAAAGCATATCATTATTTCCTTTTACTGAAATATGATACTCTTTAAATTGTTCGCCTCTATAGTCTTCTTCAGAAAATTTATATTGCTGAATCATGGTTCCCATGGCACCATCAAGTACTAAAATTCTATGCTGTAGTATGTTTTTAAATTCTTCCATCGTAAATAATTACCATAAATTGTAGATTATTATTAAAAAAGAAGAAGTTACTTTGTGAAGTATTCTTAGTTATCTTCCCACAAATGTATGCGGTAGAATGTAGCACCTTCTTTAACAATAAAGGGTTGCTAAGGCTTCATCAGGTCTATTCCCTCTGCCTTTCTTAATAACAATTTCAGTTTATTTATGAACTTTTGTGCAAATAAACGGCTTATTCCTTTTATTTACAAATGATTTTAAAATTTTATCTATTTTGACAACAAATTCTTAGTTAATTCATTTAATTGCAAAACCTTAGTAGAAAAATCAGCTTTCAAAGTATTTCTATATACATTTAAATTTTCTGCTAAATTATCAATCTCATTAGGAATCACACTCTCTAAAAACTGACGCAATCTTTTGGCCAATGTTGGCGATTGCCCATTGGTTGAAATTGCAATTTTAACAACTCCTTTGGTTACAATTCCTCCCATATAAAAATCACAATACGGTGGATTATCTGCAACATTGACTAATAATTTTTTAGCTTTACAATGCTGATATGCTTTAGTGTTTACCTTCAAAGAATTTGTACAAATAATCACCAAGTGTTTATCTTTTAAAAAAGACTTTTTATAAGAACTTTTTATAAGTTCCACATGATGTTTTTTAGATAACTCAATTAATTCAGGCGCAAAAGTTAAAGATACCATAGTTACCTTAGCATTCGGGCTCGATTTTAACAAAAAAGTTAATTTTTCTAACCCAACATTACCCCCTCCAATAATTAACACTTGAAGTTCAGACACTTTTAAAAAAACTGGATATAATTCGTTATGTTTTGCACTCATTATTATTCCTTTTATGCAGGTAAATAAGTAAACTCTTCATAAAATGAGCGTAGCTTTACACTTTCTTTTACCACTTCACCAACAATAATAATAGCTGGTGATGATAGTTTTTTTTGTTCAACCACCTCTTGAATTGAATTTATGGTACCTATTCCTATTTTTTCATTACTAGTTGTTCCATTTTGAATAATTGCAGTTGGAATATCTCCTTTACCATACTTTTTAAATATAGGAACAATTTTAGCAAGTTTACTCATTCCCATTAAAATAACTACCGTAGCTGTAGATTGAGCTGCCAAATAGATATCTTTAGATAATTTATTATCTGAAGTGGTTCCAGTAATTACCCAAAAGCTCTCAGAAACACCTCTTTTGGTTAATGCTATTCCTGCGCTTGCAGGAACTGCCATAGATGAGGAAATACCTGAAATTATTTCTGTTTCTATCCCAAAAGAAGTTAAATAATCTATTTCTTCACCACCTCTTCCAAAAATAAATGGATCTCCTCCTTTTAATCTTACAACATTGCCGTATTCAAAAGCATTTTCCAACATTAATTTATGAATTTCTTCTTGTGAAAAACTATGTATTCCTTTACGCTTTCCTACAAAAATTTTTTTAGCTGTTACTGAAACATAGCTCAATAAATCACGATTAACTAAAGCATCATAAAGCACTACTTTTGCGTTTTTTAATGCATTTACTCCTTTAACAGTAATTAAATCTGGATCACCAGGTCCTGCACCAATTAAAGTTACTTTTGGTTTTTTATTGTTTTTCATTGGTAAAAGTTTTAGCTCTAAATTCACTTACTTTTTCATAAAATAAAATAGCATCATTTAAATAGTTTTTTGCAAAATGTGTAGTAGGTGCATTGTTTTTAATTTGGTAAACTAATTGAGAAAATGTTTGCCCCAAATCAATACTTTTACCAAAAACCTCTTCGAATTGAGTTATAATTCCTGCTTGTGTATTTGTTTTTTTTCTTTCAGTTATTAACAAAGCTTTAGCTGTATTTACCAAACTTGTGTAAGAATAATATATACTATCGGAAAATTGAAGGAGTTTTAAAGATTTCTTTGCATTTTCTAATTTTTCTTTGCTTTCGAATAATAAAGTAGCTACTAAATCTATCACTACACCTGCACATTCTCCCACACCTACTGCTTTTATATAAGGGTTATCACTCCCCCAATCTACAAAATCACTTTCTTTTAAATTTGAACTATCTGCCAAAGGTTTTAATAAATTATAAAAATAAATTTCACCATTTCTATCGTAATACTCTAAAAATGACTCTTTTTCAATTTTATTTGATTTATAATCATTTAAAATAAACCTTAAAGCATTAGGTCCTCTTTTACTCGGAATTTTAATTACTTTATTGGCAACTCTACCTTTCCCATTTCCTAAAACTCCTCCACCTAATAAAACTTGCAATGCAGGTGCCACTAAATTTCCAAACTTTATTGTCATTCCTTGAAATCCTATATGCGCCATAGAATGCTGACCACAAGAGTTCATACAACCACTAATTTTTATAGCAATTTCTTTGTTTTTAAGATATTGAGGAAACTCATTTTTCAACACCTTTTCCAATTCTGTTGTAATTCCAGTACTACTTGCAATTCCTAGATTACACGTATCGGTTCCAGGACAAGATGTAATGTCAACTGTAGAATTGTAACCCAACTCTGTAAAACCTAATTTGGACAATTCTACATAAAAATAAGGAAGAAGTTCATTTTTAACATGACGAATTAAAATATTTTGGCGTAAGGTTAATCGCAACTCATTGGCTGCATATTTTTTAATTAAATCTGCTAATAAACGAGCTTTATTAGTATAAAAATCACCTAAAGGAATCTTGATTCCAATTGCTGAAAACCCCTGTTGTTTTTGAGAAATTACATTAATTGATTTCCATAGTTCAAAGGCTTCTTTATCTTCAATAACTACTTTTGGAGCTTTTAACTTTGAAATTGTTGGTACGCTCCCATATTTGGAGGCATCAATTTTATAAACCGAATAAGAAAGTGCTTTTTTTTCTTCAATTACCAATTTTAAAAAGGCTTTTAAACCAATTTCTTTAACTAAAAATTTAAGTCGTGCTCTTGCTCTTTTTACTCGTTCTCCATGCCTATCGAAAACTCTTAAAATTGCTTCTGTTAAAGGGATTATTTTTTCTTCTGAAATAAATTCAAATAAGGTATCAGCCAAACGTGCTTGTGAGCCTAACCCTCCAGCTAACATTACTTTAAATCCTTTTTTTCCATCTTTAATTTTAGCAATAAAACCCAAATCGTGCATAAAACTTAACGCAGTATCTTCATCTGTTCCTGAAAATGAAATTTTAAACTTTCTCCCCATTTCTTGACAAATTGGATTTCTTAAAAAGAATTCAAAAACAGCATGTGCATACGGAGAAACATCAAAAGGCTCATTAATATCAATTCCTGCAGTTTCAGAAGCAGTTACATTTCTAACGGTATTTCCGCAGGCCTCTCGTAGTGTAATATCATCTTTTTCTAGCTGCGACCAAAGTTCAGGCGTTCTGTCTAAACTCACATGATGAATTTGAATATCCTGACGTGTAGTGATATGCAATCTACCACGAGAATATTCATCGGAAACCTCACAAATTCTGTGTAATTGTTCGCTCGTTAATTTTCCATAAGGTAATTTGATACGAATCATTTGTACTCCAAACTGACGTTGCCCATAAACACCTCTTGCCAAACGTAAACTTCTAAAACGTTCTTCGTCAATTTTTCCTTCGTAATAAAGTTTAATTTTTTTTTCGAGGTCAATAATATCCCTCTCGACGATCGGATTTTCGATCTCGCTTCTAAAACTTTGCATAATGTTAGATTTTTTTAGTTAGTGGTAGTATGCTCCTAGTTCATAAAAAATTATGAATTTAATTAATTATATATATTATTGATTTTTAGCTACTTATATTATTCGATAAATCCAACCCCAACGGTATTGTTTGATTGAGGATCTATTAAAATAAAAGCTCCATTTGTTCTATGTTCTTTAAATGAATCGAAAAATATAGGTTTGTTTAATTGAAATGACACTGATGCAATATCATTCATTTCTAAATTTGAAACATTGGTTTCTACACCAGAAAAATCTGTTTCAATTTTATTAAGTATTGCTGTTACTTTGGCTAATACTTTATTTACTCCATGCTGTAAAACATATTTTGATCCTGACACCAGTTGTTTGGCATCCATCCAAGAGATTGTTGCTGTAAATCGTTTGTCAATTTTAGGGAGTTCTGTTGCTTTTACAATCATATCTCCTCTGCTTACATTTACATCATTTTCTAAAGTTACAGAAATCGAAGATCTTCTTGAGGCACTCTCGTATTTTTGATCGTTAAAATAAATTTCTTTTACCTTGGTTTTTGTTTCCGAAGGCAAAACTACCACTTCATCTCCCACTTGAATATCTCCTCCATATACTTTACCTGCGTAACCTCTAAAATCATGAAATTCTTCTGTTTTAGGTCGTATCACATATTGTACAGGGAAACGCATTTTTCCATTATTGTAAATATCATCAGTATCTAAATTTTCTAAATGAGAAATTAAAGTTTCTCCTTGATACCAAGACATTACATCCGATTTTTCTACAACATTATCTCCTTTTAAAGCACTTACAGGGATGAATGTTATGTTTTGATCTTCATAATCACTTTTTTCAACTAATTTTTGAAAATCATCTTTTATTTCATTGTAACGATCTTCAGAAAAATTAACTAAATCCATTTTATTAATGGCCACAATTACATCTTTTATTCTTAATAAATTGTTAATGAAAAAATGACGATAGGTTTGTTCTATAACACCGTGTCTAGCATCAATTAAAATAATGGCTGCCTGTGAAGTTGAAGCTCCAGTAACCATATTTCTAGTATATTCTACATGACCAGGAGTATCTGCTATAATATAACTTCTGGTATTTGTTGAAAAATAAATATGAGCTACGTCAATTGTAATTCCTTGTTCTCGTTCTGCAACCAAACCATCTGTAGCTAAAGAAAAATCTAAATAATCATATCCCTTTTGTTTACTACTACGTTCAATTGCTTCTAATTTATCGTCTGTAAGTGATTTGGTATCGTATAATAACCTTCCAATTAAGGTACTTTTACCATCATCTACACTTCCTGCTGTTGCTATTTTTAATACTTCCATTTTTTACCTTTATTGTTTGTTAAAAATACCCTTGTTGTTTACGTTTTTCCATTGCTGCTTCTGATCTTTTATCATCAATTCTAGCACCTCGTTCTGAGATACTTGAATCTCGTATTTCTGCCACCACTTCACTAATTGTTGTGGCGTAAGAATCTACAGCAGCAGTACAACTCATATCGCCAACGGTTCTAAAACGTACCATTCGTTCTTCAACCTCTTCTTCTTCATCTTTATATACATGTTCTGAAGCTGACCAAATTAGCCCATCCCTAACAAAAATATCTCTTTTATGAGCAAAATAGATTGAAGGAATTTCTAAGTCTTCATTTTCAATATAAGTCCAAACATCTAACTCTGTCCAGTTTGAAATTGGAAAAACACGTACATTTTGCCCTAAATCTATATTACCATTTAACATATCAAATAGTTCTGGTCGTTGATTTTTTTCATCCCATTGGCCAAAATCATCACGTACTGAAAAAATACGTTCTTTTGCCCTTGCTTTTTCTTCGTCTCTTCTTGCACCACCTATACAAGCATCAAATTTAAGTTCTTCTATGGCATCTAAAAGCGTAGTTGTTTGCAACATATTTCTACTTGAATACCTTCCGGTTTCTTCTTTTACCTTGCCTTGATCTATAGAGTCTTGAACATGTCTAACGATTAACTCAACACCTAATTCTTCTACTAATTTATCACGAAACTCTATAGTTTCTGGAAAATTATGACCTGTATCAATATGCATTAAAGGAAAAGGTATTTTAGCTGGGTAAAATGCCTTTTGGGCTAACCTTACTAAAGTAATGGAGTCTTTTCCTCCTGAAAATAGTAATACTGGTCTTTCAAATTGTGCTGCAACTTCTCTAAAAATATAAATTGCTTCGTTTTCAAGTGCATTAATGTGTAATTTCTCTGTCATTTTATAATTTTTATGAATGCAAACCACATTCTCGGTTTTCTAAAACTTTTGTTGGATCGAAATATTTGAATTCATTTGGTAAATTTCGTTCCTTCAAATAGGTATCTAATTCTTCATCTGTCCAATGATAAAAAGGACTTACTTTTAATAACCCATCTTTACTTTTTGATACAATATCAATACTATCCCTAAAAGCTGTCTGTCCTTTTCTTAAATTGGTAAACCAAACATCTGGTCGATGTTCTTTCATAGCTCTATTAAAAGGCTCTAACTTAACTTGTTCTGTAAACAATATATGTAATGGATCATTAACTTGAGGAATTCCAATAGTAGCGTCTCTATGAGCTGCTGTTTGCTTTGGAACGTATAATTTGATGTTTAAACTTAAAGAGTCTATCAATTCATTTGCATGTTTGTAAGTTTGTGGTGTATTGTAACCAGTATCGCACCAAATTACTTTTAAGTCTTTTTTCACCTGGGTGCACGCATGTAAAATTACCACCTCATACGGTCTAAAGTTTGTGGTTACTAAAGGGTTTTGGGCTATACTTAAAGCCCAAGAAATTATTTCTTCAGGTGATTTATGTTGTAATTCTTTATTAATTTTTTTTAAGTCTAAATCTTTCATTTTTTTCCCCATTTTATTAAATTCCATATTCGTTCATGAAAAAAGTATAATATCATTTTTGTAACTACTTCAATCAAACCTATTGATAATGCCAAAGTAATTTTACCTGTTATTAGCCAAGAAATTAAAATGGTATCTATAGTTCCAACAATTCTCCAACTAATAGCTTTAACCAAACTTCGAGAAGCTTTTTCAGAATTTTTTATTTTATCAAATTCCTTACTATTTTTGGTTTTACTTGATGTATAAATTTGATCAATTATCATTTTTTTGTTTATGCTGTTTTCTTTTGCCAAAAGTACATATTTTTTTATTATCCTACCAAATCGATAGACTTTTAGATTAAAAAATATATTCTATTGAAATATCTTTAACATATTTTATGTTTTTTAACTATTTAACGCTTGATTTATATCTTTAATAATATCATTTACATGTTCTAATCCAACAGAAATCCTTACCAAACCAGGAGTTATTCCTGCCGCTAATTGTTCCTCTTCAGAAAGTTTACTATGAGTTGTTGAAGCTGGGTGGGTTACAATGGTTCTTGTATCACCCAAATTGGCTGATAAAGAACACATTTTAATGCTATTTAAAAATTGCTTACCTTTTTCTAAACCTCCTTTAACCTCAACGGCTACAATATTTCCTCCCAATTTCATTTGTTTTTGTGCAATTTTAAATTGGGGATGTGATTTTAAAAACGGATATTTTACAGTTGAAATTTTTGAATGATTTTCAAGAAATTCTGCTAATTTCAAAGCATTTTCACAATGTTTTTCTACTCGAACCGCTAAAGTTTCTAAACTTTTAGACAAAATCCAAGCATTGAAAGGCGAAAGTGCTGGACCTGTATTGCGTGAAAACAAGTATATTTCTTTAATTAAATCAGATTTACCAACTACTATTCCACCTAACACACGTCCTTGTCCATCCATTAATTTAGTAGCAGAATGAATCACCAAATCTGCACCAAATTTAATAGGTTGCTGTATATATGGTGTCGCAAAACAATTATCAATCACTAATAAAAGATTGTACTTTTTTGCTATTGCTCCTAATAACTCAAGGTCTATTATATCAACTCCAGGATTTGTAGGAGACTCTGCATACAAAATTTTAGTTGAAGGTTTTATCAAATTTTCTATTTCAGCTAGATTATGAATATCAAAATAAGAAGTTTCAATATTCCATTTAGGAAAATACTTTGTAAATAACGTATGTGTTGATCCAAAAATTGATCGAGCTGATACAATATGATCTCCACTATTTAACAATGCAGCAAAAGTTGAAAAAACAGCGGCCATTCCTGTAGCAAATGCATACCCATCTTCAGCTCCCTCCATCTGCACTACTTTGTCAACAAACTCTGATGTATTTGGATTGCTAAAACGAGAATAAATATTTCGTTGTTTTTCTTCACTAAAAGAAGCACGCATATCTTCAGCATCTTCAAAAATAAAACTTGAAGTTACATACAAAGGGGTAGTATGCTCTTGATATTGAGAACGTTCTAATTGTTTTCTAATAGCACCTGTTTCAAAATTTTTCTCACTCATTTTTTGTCCTTTTCTAATTTAATTCTTTTCTGCTAGTCTTAATATATCTCCAAAAACACCTCGTGCGGTTACTGCAGAACCTGCTCCAGCTCCTTGAATAACAATTGGTTTTTCTCCATACGATTCAGTAAATATTTCAAAAATTGCATCTGCTCCTTTAATTTGACCTAAAGAACTGTTGGCTGGTACAGAAACTAATTTTACTTCTAAATTTCCTTTATCTTCTTGTAAATTACCAGACAAATCTCCAATATATCTTAACACATGGTTCTTATCTTGCTCTAATTTTACTTTTTCATAATAAGGGTTTAACTCCTTTAATCTTGTTAAAAATTCAGCTGAGGAACCTTCTCTCAAATTCTCTGGAATTAAATTTTGGATTTTAATATCTTCAAACTCATTTTTCAAATCTAATTCTCGAGCTAAAATCAATAATTTTCTAGCCACATCATTTCCGCATAAATCCTCTCTTGGGTCGGGCTCAGTAAAACCACTATCAATTGCCTTTTGTAAAACATCGCTAAACTGCTTGTTTTCTTCTGAATAGGTATTGAATAAAAAACTTAAAGAGCCTGAAAACACTCCTCTTATTCTTGTAATATTTTCACCAGAGTCATGTAATAATTTAATAGTATCAATTAATGGTAGACCCGCTCCTACATTTGTTTCATATAAATATGATTTTTTATTTTCTTGCAGTTTTTTTCTCAACTCTTTATAAAATGTATAGCTTAATGTATTGGCAATTTTGTTTGATGAAATTAAATCAAAACCATTTTCAACCAACTTTATATAATGTTCAACAAAAGAACTACTTGCAGTATTATCTATGGCAATTAAGTTTTCTAAATGATTTTTTTCTGCAAAATCTATGATATTTTGAACCGAACTGTTAACCTCACTTTGCTCTAAATCTAAAGCCCAATTTTGGGTAACCCCATTTTTGTTTAAAATAGCTTTTGATGAGTTTACAACAGCAAAAATATTTAGATTGATGTTTTTTCTTTTTAAAATATTTTCTCTGCTTTTTATAACTTGATTGATTAAAGTTCCTCCCACTAATCCTTTTCCAAAAATGGCGATGTTGATATTTTTGGAAACTCCAAAAATTTCACCGTGAATTACATTTACTGCTTTATGTAAATCGGATTGATTAACAACCAAACATACATTTTCACCAGTAACTGTATTGTTAATTAATATTGGAGTGATATGATTTTTTATCAACGCGCTATAAGGTTGATTAAAAGAATGTAAACTTTGTCCGATTATTGAAATAACAGACACTTTTTCAGTTACATAAATTTGACTAATATCTTTAGTTAAAAATTCGTTTTTAAATTCTTTCTCTAAAACAGTTTTAGCTTTATAACCATTTTTGACATCTACTATAAACCCAATACCTCTTTCAGAAGAGCCTTGTGAAATAATACTAACACTAATATTTTCGTTTGCTAAAGCGGTAAATATTCTACCATCAACACCTACTTTTCCTAACAAACCTCTACCTATCAAGTTTACCAAAGCCACATCTTGCTCTACAGATAATGATTTAATACCTCCTTTTTCAGTTTCAGAACCAATTAATGTTCCTTCGCTATCCTCATTAAACGTATTTAAAATACGTAATGGAATATTCTTTTCAATTAAAGGAATAATAGTTTTGGCATGTAAAATATTGGCTCCAAAATTCGCCATCTCGTTCGCCTCCTGATATGTTAATTTTTCTATTTTTTTAGAATTCTCAACCAAATCTGGATTTGCTGTAAAAATACCATCTACATGTGTGTAATTTTGAAATTCTTCAGCATTTAAAAAATTAGCAATTAATGACGCTGTATAATTACTTCCATTTCTACCTAAAGTAGTGGTTTCACCATCTAAATTTGAACCAATAAAACCAGTAACAATTTGTGTAACTTCTTTTGATTGATTTTTAAAATACTCAATTACATTTTCTTCAGAAATGCTTTCAAAAGGTTGCGCCTTTCCAAATTGATTGTTTGTTTTAATAAGTGTTCTGGTATCAACTAAATTTGCTTGTATCCCCTTTTTAGTTAACAAGTGAGCGATTAGTTTTCCTGATAAAATTTCTCCTTGAGAAAGTACCTGATCTTTAACTTTAGGACTGTAATCTCCTAATAAATTTACCCCTCTAAAAATTTCATCTAACAATTGAAACTCTTTCGAAAAATCAGCACTTTCATCAATCTCAGTCTGATATTTTTTTAACTCTTCAAATTCTGAAGTATAAGGCAATCCGTTTTTAGCTTTTTCTAAAATAGACTCTAAATGATCTGTGGTTTTACCTCTAGCAGAAACTACCACTACAATGTTTTCATTGTTTTTTATTTTATTTGAAATGATGGCTAATGTGCTTTCTAAGCCTTTTCCATTTGCTAAAGATTTACCTCCAAATTTTATTACTTTCATTGCTTTTCTTTTAGAACTTTTGTTAAATATTGGTTCTATTATTTTACCTAGTTGTTTGTATTCTATTAAAAATGCATCATGTCCATGTACCGAGTTAATTTCATTATAAGTAACATTAGGATGCGTAAGTGCTAATTGTTTATGGGTTTCTTTGTTCTCTTCAGCTGTAAAAAACAAATCAGAATCAACACCAATAATATGAATCGTAGCTTTAATACTATCTAAAACTTGTTCACTTCTGTCTTTAGTTACATCAATTGTTTTTAATAATTGATTCATTAACTTATAGGCTGATAATTGAAATCGTTCCTGTAATTTTTTACCATGATGCAACAACCAACTTTCAACATTAAAAATTTTCAACTCTTCATTTTTAGAACGTTGAAACCGTTCTTTAAAAGACTCTGGTGTTCTGTAACATAACATTGCATGCATACGAGCGTCGTGAACTGGATTGCTTGAGTTGGTTAAAAATTGCTCTTGAATTTGACAATTTGCAATTAACCAATCGGTTGATTTCCAATCGGTGGCTATTACAATTAAATGTTCTGTAATAGCTGGGTTTAAAACTGCCATTTCCCAAGCTATTCCACCTCCTAAAGAACCTCCTATTAAAGCAAAAAGACGTTTAACATTTAATTGTTTCAAACCCAATAAAAATATATTAGCTATATCTCTAGCCTCAAAGTCTTTATAATTTTCAATTACAAAACCATCATAACCATTTCCAGGTATATTGAATGCTAAAATTGTGTATAAATTAGTATCGATTACCTTGTTGTCTCCCACCAAATTACTCCACCATCCACTTTTACCTGCAACATTACTGTTACCAGTAAGCGCATGGTTTACCAAAACTACTGGAGCGGTATGTAGCTTTTTCCCAAATATTTGGTAAGACAGTTTTAATTCAGAATAGCAATCTCTTTTTTCAGAATTAAAATTTTGTATGGTTATGTGTTTTAAATTACTCATCAATAATTATTTATTTTAGCAAACTTTTGCTAATTATTTGATTAATTATTGTTAAGAAAAAATGCAGAAAATTACTAGAAATGTAATTTAGTTGAGTTATCTATCCTTAATGGGTAGAATTTAGCACCTTCTTTAAAGTTAAAGGGTTGCTAAGGCTTCACTGGGTCTATTCCCTCTGCCTTTCTTGATAACAATAGTCAATAAATTTATGAACTAAAGCGCAAATTAACGCATTAAATTTTTCTCAGCCAACATTTTTTTTATTTATTTATCAATGTTGGAATTTTTACAAAAGCATCTTTTAAATCTTGCTTTAAATCATCAACATCTTCAATCCCTACAGAAAGTCTAATTAAATCTTTTGTTACTCCAGAAGCTAATTGTTGTTCATCTGTAAGTTGTTGATGGGTAGTACTTGCTGGGTGAATAATTAATGATTTTGTATCTCCAATATTTGCCAATAATGAAAAAACTTTTACAGAATCTACCACTGTTTTAGCCGACTCAAAACCTCCTTTTACTCCAAATGACAATACTCCACTTTGACCTTTTGGCAAGTATTTTTTGGCATTTTTGTACGATTCATGAGATTCTAAACCTGGGTAACTTACCCAAGATACTTCTTCTTGCGCTTCTAACCACTTTGCCAATTCTAAAGTATTTTCACTATGCTTTTCTAAACGAATTGGCAAGGTTTCTAATCCTTGAATAATTTGAAAAGCATTAAATGGACTTAGTGCACCACCAAAATCTCGTAAACCTTCCAATCTAATTTTTGCAATATAAGCTGCTTCTCCAAGAGCTTCGCTGTATATCAATCCATGATACCCTTTTGAAGGCTCCGTAAATTCAGGAAATTTACCATTGGTCCAATCAAAATTACCTGCATCTACAATTGCTCCTCCTAGTGAATTACCTTGACCTCCAATAAATTTTGTTAACGAATAAACTACAATGTTTGCTCCATGCTTAATTGGGTTTAATAAATAGGGTGTTGCAACTGTATTATCAACGATAAAAGGAATGCTATTTTGTTTAGAAATTTTCCCAATCGCTTCAAAATCTGACACATCTAATTTAGGGTTTCCAATGGATTCTATAAAAATGGCTCTTGTATTTTCTTTAATTGCTTTTTTAAAATTTTCTGGATTTGAAGCATCTACAAAAGAAGTGGTTATTCCTAATCTAGGTAAAGTTACATTTAATAATGTATAGGTTCCTCCGTACAAGGTACTTGACGCTACAATGTGATCTCCTGACTTTAATAATGTTAATAAAGCTGTTGAAATTGCTGAAGTTCCTGAAGCAAAAACTGCAGCTCCAATTCCACCATCTAAAGCTGCTAAACGTTGTTCTAAAATATCATTGGTAGGATTGTTTAAACGCGTATAAATAAAACCAGGCTCTGCTAAAGAAAATAAATTAGCCGCGTGTTCTGTATTATTAAAAACATAAGAAGTTGATTGATAAATTGGCACTGCCCTAGTTCCAGCTGTATTTTGTGTATCGTGTCCTGCGTGTAAAGCTTGTGTTGAAAATTTTTGAGTACTCATAATAATATATTTTTTAATGTTTTAGTTTTAAATAAAAAAAGTCCCTTTGGTTTTAGGTATTACCAAAGGGACTTTTATCTAAGAGATTTTTATTCCATTTAATTTAGGCAATACCATTTCATTATGCTACGCATTATTTGCATTTGCATTGTCATACAACATCGGTTGCATATATTTTTTTGGAATGTAAATTTCATTTTTTGTTTATTGATAAAAAAAGCCTCTGAAAATTCAGAGGCTTTAAATTGTTTGATATTATTTTTAATTTTTAAACAATAGTGTCCTCTGCGTAATTTTTACACATCATAATTGCACACATATTCATCTTGTTTAAAATCATTTTTTAATTTTTGATGGTACAAAAGTAATGACAATTTTTAATTTTCCAAATAATCTTTAATTTTTTTAAAATTTCTATTTAATTAGCTTTTCCTAATTCTACAGCTTTTTCAAATGCTCCAGAAATAGCATCTATAATAGATTTTTTTACATTATCTTTTTCTAAAACATCTAATGCAGCCCTAGTAGTTCCACCTTTTGAAGCAACTTTTTCAATCCACTGATTTGGAGTTTCTTTATGTTTTTTATACAATTTTACAGCTCCATCAAAAGTTTTAATAGTCATTTTTTTTGCTTCTTCTTCTGAAAAACCTAAACCCATAGCTTTTTCAACAATGGCTTGCATAAAATAAAATACATAAGCTGGTCCACTCCCTGAAATACTTGTGGAAGCATCAATCATTTCTTCATTTTTAACAAACACAGCGCTACCTGTTGTTTTTAATAGTCTTTCAACTAAAAATACTTCAGAATTTGATACTGCATCAGAGACTGTAAAACTTGTTAATCCAACTCCAATTTTAGCTGGTAAGTTAGGCATACTCCTAATTACTTTTTTAACATTTAAACCTTCTTGAATTGTTTTAATTTGCACACCAGCCATAACCGATACAAAAATCTGATCTTTATTGGTATAAGGATACATGCTTTCAAAAAGGGCATTTATATTATATGGCTTTACTGCTAAAAAAATAATATCTGCATTGGATAAGCAATCTTTTAATGAAGTATTTACTTTAAAAATATTCATAGCTTCTACTTCTTTAGCTCTATCGTTTGAAATATCGTACACATTTATACGACTCCCTTTCAGAAGATTTGAAGTGCTCATTCCTTCTGCGAATGTAATTCCCATGTTTCCAGCACCTATAACTAATATATTTATTGATTTCATAATTTTTAATCTTAATATCAGTTCAAAATTACGAATTTAACAATATATAAGCTAATTATTTTAATTAAATAAATTTTTTAATTTTGGTTAAATTTTATTATTTACACAAAAAATCATTCATTATTTACAATCTTTTTGTATATTTGCAGTCTAAAATTTAAGAGGAAGGATTTGAACTGATTGCAACCTCGTAAAAAAATGCTAAAGCAGTAATTATTTACTTCCTTTAGCGACCAAAGCAATCCACAAATTCTTGTTATAATTAAAATAAATTAAAATTATGTCATATTTATTTACATCAGAATCTGTTTCAGAAGGACATCCTGATAAAGTTGCAGATCAAATATCAGATGCTTTAATTGATAATTTTTTAGCATTTGATGAAAATTCTAAAGTAGCTTGTGAAACATTAGTAACTACAGGGCAAGTAGTTTTAGCTGGAGAGGTAAAATCTAAAACCTATTTAGATGTTCAAAAAATTGCAAGAGATGTGATTAATAAAATTGGATATACCAAAAGCGAATATATGTTTGATGGCAATTCTTGTGGTGTTTTTTCTGCCATTCATGAACAATCACAAGACATCAATCAAGGAGTTGACAGAGCCTCTAAAGAAGAACAAGGTGCTGGTGATCAAGGAATGATGTTTGGTTATGCCACTAAAGAAACTGAAAATTACATGCCTTTAGCCTTAGATTTAAGTCATAAAATTTTACAGGAATTAGCCTTATTAAGAAGAGAAAACAAAGACATTACTTACTTACGCCCTGATTCTAAAAGTCAAGTAACTATTGAATACACAGATGACAATGTACCTTTTAGAATTAAAGATATAGTTGTTTCTACACAACATGATGATTTTGGTCCTACTGATGAAGCCATGTTAGCAAAAATAAAGGAAGATGTTATTCACATTTTAATTCCTCGAGTAATTGAAAAATTACCAAACGATATTAAAGCACTATTTAATAATAATATTGTATATCATGTCAATCCTACAGGAAAATTTGTTATTGGAGGTCCACATGGAGATACAGGCTTAACTGGGCGAAAAATTATTGTTGACACCTACGGAGGAAAAGGAGCTCATGGTGGAGGTGCTTTTTCTGGAAAAGATCCAAGTAAAGTAGATAGAAGTGCTGCATATGCAACTCGCCATATCGCAAAAAATATTGTAGCAGCTGGTGTAGCTGATGAAATTTTAATTCAAGTTTCTTATGCCATTGGTGTTGTTGAACCTATGGGTATTTATGTAAATACTTATGGCTCTGCAAATATTGATAAATCAGATGGAGAAATTGCTGAAATAATAACACAGCTATTTGATATGAGACCTGCTGCTATTGAAGATCGATTAAAATTACGCCAACCTATGTATTTAGAAACAGCTGCTTATGGTCATATGGGAAGAGAAAACACTACCATTTCTAAAACTTTTGAAAATGTTGATGGATCTAAAAAAACAATTGATGTAGAGTTATTCACTTGGGAAAAACTAGATTATATAGATCGTATAAAGAAAGCTTTCGGGTTATAATTTTTTAATAACCATGATAAAAAAGACTGTATAAACGTTTATACAGTTTTTTTATTTTATTTAATTACTATTTTAAGCTTCATTAATTTAATAATCAACTAATTTGTAAATTTATTTTTAAGAAATTAATAAATCTTTAACTTTCCACAAATTAGAAGCTCTTAAAGTAAAATTGTTTGCTATTTTTGCCTCCTAATAAACATAAAAAATTATGGCTATAAAAAAACAATACTTAAAAAGTAAACCTATTTGTAAAGTTACATTTACAGTTCCTGCTGAAGATGCTAAAGAAGTTGCTGTTGTTGGAGATTTTAACAATTGGAATGCTAAAAATTCTAATTTAAAAAAATTAAAAAATGGCACTTTTAAGGGTGTTTTAGATTTAGAAAAAGATAACACTTATGAATTTAGATACCTTGTTGATGGAAACTACATTAACGACGAACAGGCCGATAGTTATAAGTGGAATGATTTTGCAAATACAGAAAACGGTGTATTAAACTTATAATTTTACACATTTTTTTATAAAAAAAGCACTTTTACATCTAGGTAAAAGTGCTTTTTGAGTTTTATAAAATTAGTTGTTTACTTCCAAAACACATCGTTAAGGTTGTCTATAAATTTTTCATTTGTATGAAATTTTTTAATGGTTGCTAATTGTTCTTTTGTAGCTACATTTTGAATTTCATTAAATAAAACTCGCTCTTCAAATCTGATATGTTCTTTTAGCTTTACATGTAATTGTTGAAGTACTTTATCAATTTCAAAATTCTTTTCAAAGAGAGTTAACAACGTTTTATGTTCCTCCATAGCTCTAATTACTAGTGGATGCTCACTTCCTAAAACTGGAAACATGTATTTTTCTTCTAACAGAAAATGAGTTACAATATGATTTTTATAAAACCAATCAACATATGCTTTTATTCTTTCCAAAGCTATTTCTTTTGACAGTCCCACTTTAATTTTCCAACAAAGTAATAATGCCTGATGATGATCTTTTGAAAATTCTTGCAAAGAACTATGCCTCTTAATTGCCATCTGAAAGTTCCTTTATTTTTGTTTTAGCATGGTTAACACCATTTTAAACTTTTCAACAGCTTTTAATGCATGTGGAACATTTGCTGGCATAATAATAGCTTCATTTGCTTCTAATACATTTGAAATGCCATTAATAACAATATCCGCTTTGCCATCTACAATATAAACTAAAGCATCAAACGGAGTGGTATGCTCACTTAACCCTTCTCCTTTATCAAATGCAAAAAGTGAAATATTCCCTGTCTCTTTTTTTAGAATATGTTTACTCACAACTGCTTTTTCGTTATAATGAATACTTTTATTAAAAGAAAATTTAACCCCTTTTTCAAACTCGTTACTTGCCATATTTTAATTTTTATTTTGGTTAAATTTAAGTATTAATATTAAAACTTTTATTGGCTTTCAATAAAAAAATCCTAACTAACCTACCTAATTAGAATTTTTATTTGAAAATTAACTTTATAATTAGTTAAAAACTAAACTATAAATTATACTTCACAGAAAACATCCAAAGTCTTGGCTGAATAAAATACAATGATATTGAATTACTATCTGAAATCTCATGATAACTATCAGTATTCATTGAGGTGTTATTAGTTAAATTATTTGCTGAAATTTTAAATTCCCACTTACTATCTTTTTGCTGATAGTATAAATTAGCATTTAAAAATGAGTAGTTATTTTTAGTTTCGCTACTTAAATTTTCAAAAGTATTTTTATATTTATAATAACTGTAATCTGCTGTTAAAATAAAGTTCTTCAAAAATCCAACTTCCATATTAGCAAAAGGTCTATCTGTTACACTGTTCGATTTTGAATAATTTGAAAATGATTTTTGATATCCTAATTCAAAATTTGGAGCGGTTTTAAATTTAGTAGCTATACTACCTTGATAGCTATGTGATAAAGATTTTGATTTTATTAAATCGTTATTTACTATATTATTGTATGTTGAATTTGAAATGTTAGCCGAAAAATTAGTTTTTAATTTGCTATATGTTTTTCCATATCTAAAAAAAGCTGACAATGTTTCATCTGCCAAATTTGAATTTACCGGATAAGAAACCCTATCAATACCCACCAACTCAGTATTATTTTTTATGCCATTCTCTTTTTTGGTATAATTAACAGAAGCATTTATGTTAGTAAATGAAAACATACTAAAACTAAAATAACTTAATGAGTATTTATGATACAAGGCACTTTCAAGCTCTTTATTACCTCTTGTTAAAGAGTTGTAATTACTAAGAAAATAACCTTCAGAAATATTATCTATATCAGAAAATTGAGTTGACATAGAATAGTTAAACCTTAAGCTTTCAGATGACTTAAATTGCAAATTTGCATAAACATCAGGTAAAAGTTTTGTTGTATTGCTTTTATTTACAACCCCTAATTGAGTATCTTTTGTAGTATACTGATGTAAACTTACACCTGGATTGAAAGTAAAAATCCCTGAAACCATTTTATAATGTAACCCTAAAAAAATATCTGAAAAATTATAATCAACGTCATTGTTTAAAAGTGGGTCTTCAAAATCTAACTTGCTTCCATTTTCTAAATTTTGAGATATCTTAGAATTCAAATTTTGCTTGCTAAACGTAGTTCCAAAAGAAATATTTACATTACTTTTTGGCGTTAGTAAATAATAATAGTCAAACTTAGCGTCAAATTTATTTGTGGTTAATTTTTTATTTTGAACAAGATCAAAAATATAATTTCCATCTTGTTCACCTTCAGTTGGAATTATCAAAAAAGGTTGTGTAGTTGCCATTGAATTATACAAAGGTTTATCCTTTTGAAATAAATGCTGCATTTCAGCTGCAAAAATATTTTTATCATCAATTGTGTAGTATATATTAAAATTTTGATTTATTGAAAATGGTTTTTCTTCTTTGTAAGTATCTGCATTTCTGCTTGTGGAAGTAACATCTTGTAACTCTGTTTGTTCAGAAATTTTTCCAAATACATCATAATCTATATGAACATTGGTGTTAGGTTTATAAGTAGTGCTAAATTTCAACATCCCTAATTTGCTTTCTTGCATTGCTTGGTTTGAAGATTCTTCAGTTAAGTTTAACTTATTATAAACTGTATTAGACTGAGTTAACATAGCTGTTTCTGAATTATTAACAATAGCAAAACCGTTAAAATCTAGTGTTTTTTTAGGTGATAAACCAAAATTTAAAGCACCAAATTTTGAAGTTATTTCCTGTGCTCTATTATTTTGTGTGGTCATAAAACCCAAACCACCAGATGAAATATTAAAACTTGTCCCACTGCCTCTCATAGCGCCACGCAAGCCTCCTGTAAACCTAAAATAATCTCTCATTGTAAATGGTGCCTCACCAATATTATTAAAGTCAGCTAGTAGGTTAACACTTTTATTTGGACTATAATAAAATAATTTAGGCTTGGCAATATATTTTTCTTCATTTCCAATACCCGCATTTACTTCACCAAACCAAAACTTATCCTTTCCTTTTTTTAATTTTATGTTTAAAGCAATATTATCTTCATTATTTGTTACACCACGCATACCAGCAACTTCATTATAGTTTTTTAAAACTTGTACTTTATCAATAGCATTGGCTGGAATATTTTGAGTTGCCAACTTAGAATCTCCATCAAAAAAAGGCTTTCCTTCTACTAAAACTTTTTGAACTTTTTTCCCTTCAACCTCTACTTCTCCATTTTCATCAACCTCTACACCTGGTAGTTTTTTAAGCACATCTTCCAATTTTTTTTCTTTCCCTGTTGTAAATGAATCTGAATTATAAACTATGGTATCTCCAATAATTTTAACTGGCATTTCATAGGTGATATCTACTTGATTTAAAGACTCATTTGTTTCAGATAAAATTATATTTTTAATTAAATTTTTATTGGAATTATTGGTAATCACCTCTACACTTTTGGTTTCAAACCCCAAATAACTTATCCTTAAGGTATAAGCTTCATTTTCCTCTAAACTCAGTTTATAGTTCCCTTTTGTATCGGTTATTGAGTAGGATTGTAAAAATTGAGTACCTTTTTTAAACGCGATAACGTTGGCCATTTCTAAAGGATTTCCTAAACTATCTTTTACAGCTCCTTCAAGTTTAATATTTTGAGAAAAAATTAAAAAAGGAATTAATGTGAAAAGAACTAAAAATAGTATTTTCTTCATGGTAAATATTATTTTAAGCCTCAATTATTAACCTCTAATTCTAAAATGAGTATTCCCACTTTTTTGCCGTTCATTTCTAAATCTTTCTTGCATTTCCTTCATTTTTCGAGCAATGATTTCATCATATTCTTTTTGAGAGACTTCTTTTCCTTTTGTTGGTTCTGAAATTTCAATTTTTTCTTTTGGATTGATTACTATTTTTGTGCATAAAATATTAGTATTACCATAATTTATTTCTAATATCAACCCTGGCAAACCCCAAAAATCTCCAGGGCCATGGCTTACAGGTATATCCATTGAATACCAAGCAGTTACAATAGCTTGCTCCATTTTAGGAGCTTCTTCATTTTCTTCTTTATCTTGATCAGAAGCATTTCTTCTTCCAAATCTAATTTCTCTTCTCGCAGGAATTTCAATAACCGTTGTTGCTTTAAAACATAGGTTTTGCCCAATCATTTTGGTTTCTTGCTCCAACTTCCAATCGTAAGTCTTTAATTGATCTTTAATTAAAAAGTTTTTACCACTAAATTCATTTTCTTTAGCAGAAGTTTTTGTTTGTGAATTTTTATAATAATCTCCTGATGCGCCACCACCTAACATCATAAAACGCATACCTCCTCTAGCTCCAGAAGCTTGATCTAGTTTTTGTTCTTCTTTGTAAATAGATGCTGATTTATCGAATGTTAACACAAATGTTTTTTCTAATTGATTTTTCATTCGCTCTTTAATCATTTTTATCCTATCAGCTGGAATTCCCGAACTTTCCAAATCAATATTAATAGACGATTTTGTTTGATAAGTTGCCTTGCCTTGAAACTCTTGAGCTTTTAAATTTACTGCAACTAATAATAATATAAACGAACTGTATTTAAAAAAGGCGTTTTTCATTTTTAATGATGTTTTAATGTTTAATACAAACACAAATATATTTTGTAACAATTTAAATTACAGTTAACTAATGTTAACTACTGTTAATCAATTCGGATAATACAATTTATGTATTTACCTTTGAAGTATGGACAAAAAAAATTACAAATGGGTTGTGTATTTTATTGGTATTACTATACTTACCACCATTGCAGTTCAAGTTTATTGGAATTATCGCGAATATCAAATAAACAAACAAAACCTAATAAGCAAAGTGCAGCTGAGTTTAGATAATTCGGTTGAAACTTATTTTGCCAATTTAACTAAGTCAGGTATTATTACTTTTACTTCTTCAGACTCTATCAATTCTAAAGAAAAAATTGATACTATTATTGTGAGTACACACTCTAGATATGGATTTAGAAGAAAAATTGACAGCACGCTACAAAACATAGCAAAACAAGAAAGTAAAAAGCCTCTTTTATTAAAGAGCCCAAGAAATAATCCTTATCCTTTTTTTACGGCAAATGATGCTTTCCCTAAAAATATAGATAGTTTAATATCAAAAGTATTTATTTCAATATCGCGCGACACACTTGATTTGGAAAAATTAGATACATATATAGTTGAAGAGTTTAACAGAAATAACATCAATGTTAGTTATGCTCTAAAATATAACTATGCACAAAGAATAAGTAGAGATAGTTCAAAAAATAAAATTATCACCTATAAATTAGATAATTTCCCAAAAAAATATTTAAAAACAATCTCTAAATCTACCTACTTACCACATAGAAGCTCCCTTGAATTATTTTTCACTAATGAAACAGCCATTCTTTTAAAAAGTTCATTTATAAGTATTTTTCTTTCACTTTTACTCTCTATTTGCATCATTTCAAGTTTAATTTATTTACTAAAAACCATTTACAAACAAAAACAGCTAGCAGAAATTAAAAATGACCTAATCAGCAATATTACGCATGAGTTTAAAACTCCTATAGCAACAATTGCCACCGCTTTAGAAGCTATGAAAAGTTTTAACGCTTTAGATGACAAAATTAAGTCTGAAAAATACATTGCTATGGCCACTAACCAAGTAAATAAGTTAGATTTAATGGTTGAAAAAATATTAGAAAACGCCACTTTAAATCAAGAAGAACTAAGTTTAAAAAAAGAAGCTATACATATTAATCAACTCATTGAAACTACTATTGAAAAATACCAATTAATTACCCCTGAAAAAACCTTTAATTTTAAACCTTCTAACAAAAATCCTATCGTAAAATTAGATAAATTTCATTTTGAAAATGCTTTAGGAAATATTATAGATAATGCTATAAAATATGGTGGAAATAGAATAACAATAGAAGTTTTTTCTGAATTAAATAATACCCAAATATTAATAAAAGATAACGGCAATGGCATTCATAAAAATCAAAAAGATAAAGTTTTTGAACAATTTTATAGAATTCCTACAGGTGATACACACAATGTAAAAGGTTTTGGAATTGGCTTATATTACACCAAAAAAATAATTGAAAAACACAAAGGAAGTATTAACATTATTTATGATAAAAACAATACAACTTTGTTTAAAATTGAACTCCCAAATAATGGATAAAATTAAAATATTATTAGCTGAAGATGAGCCTTCTTTGGGTCAAATTATCAAAGAAAGTTTAGAAACTAGAAATTTTGAAGTGCTGCTTTGTGTAAATGGAGAAGAAGCTCTAGAAATTTATAAAAACAAACACCCACTACTATTAGTTTTAGATGTAATGATGCCTAAAAAAGATGGTTTTTCACTTGCCAAAGAAATTAGAAAAGAAAACCCAGATATCCCAATTATATTTTTAACAGCTAAATCTCAAACAGAAGATGTTGTTAAAGGGTTTAATTTGGGAGGAAATGATTATTTAAAAAAACCATTTAGTATGGAAGAGCTAATTGTTAGAATGAATTCACTTTTAAATAGAACTAAAAAAAACGATAATAGCACTCCTATTTCAATTGGAAAATTTACATTCAATTTGAAAAAGCAAACTCTAGAAATTGAAGGTACAACCGAAAACCTAACTCACAGAGAAGCCAACTTATTATACTATTTAATTAAAAACAAAAACCAGGTATTAGAACGTTCCTTTATTCTAAAAAAATTATGGGGTGATGATGATTTTTTTAATGCTAGAAGTATGGATGTTTTTATTACTAAACTTAGAAAAAAACTCAAACTTGATCCAAGTATACAAATTATAAATGTAAGAGGTTTTGGGTATAAGCTGATTTATTAATGCGTTAAAATTGTATTACAAATTCATAAAAAATTTAGTTAACTTTAACGCTTAAAATTTCACTTAAAAATTAATTATGCACGTAGCAATTGCAGGAAATATTGGCGCAGGTAAAACTACGCTAACCAAACTTTTAGCCAAACATTATAAGTGGGAGCCCCATTTTGAATCAGTTGAAGAAAACCCTTATTTAGACGATTTTTATGGTGAAATGGAACGTTGGTCGTTCAACTTACAAGTTTACTTTTTAAATAGTAGGTTTAGACAAATCCTTGAAATTCGTGAAAGTGGTAAAAATATTATTCAAGACAGAACTATTTATGAAGATGCACGAATTTTTGCACCAAATTTACATGCAATGGGGTTAATGCCAAATAGAGATTATACCAATTATGAATCTCTTTTTGAACTTATGGAACGCTTGGTTTCTCCTCCTGATTTACTTATTTATTTAAGAGCTTCTATTCCAACACTAGTTGGACAAATTCATAAAAGAGGACGCGACTACGAAAACTCTATAAGCATTGATTATTTAAGTAGGTTAAATGAACGTTATGAAGCTTGGATTTCAAAATATAATAAAGGGAACTTATTAATTATAGAAGTTGATAAATTAGATTTTGTAGACAACCCTGAAGATTTAGGTTCGATAATTGACAAAATAGACGCACAAATAAATGGACTGTTTTAAGTAAAAAGTTTCATAAAAAAAGCTCACAAATTGTGAGCTTTTTTTATGAATATTAACTTTAATGTGTTAAGATTTCTTTTCTATTATTTCTTCAACTTTAACTACTTTCGTAGATTTTTTAATATCTTTAATTTTGTCAAGTTGAGCTTTTACCTCTGCTTCTGTTCCTGTAAAAACTTCTTCATTCATAGTTGTTTCTCCATTTTCAGTAATTGTTGTTACAACAGTTGCTGTAACTAAACCTTCTTTATTTGTGGACATTTTAACCTCTACTTCTTTAGAAATTTCTTTAGAAACAATTTCTGTAGCAGCTTTTTCCTGAGTGTATTCAGCCATTTCTACTTTATCTAAAGCAATACTTGGTGCAATTACCAAGGCAACAACTGACATTAATTTTAATAATATATTTAAAGATGGACCAGATGTATCTTTAAAAGGGTCTCCAACAGTATCACCAACAACTGCTGCTTTATGAGCTTCCGTTCCTTTTCTACCTTGTTCTTCAATCATTTTCTTTGCATTATCCCAAGCTCCACCAGCATTAGATTGAAAAATTGCCATTAAAACACCACAAGTAGTAACCCCAGCAAGCAAACCTCCTAGCATTTCAGCTCCTCCAATAAACCCAATAGCTACAGGAACTATTAATGCTAACAATCCTGGTAAGACCATTTCTTTAATAGAAGCTGTTGTAGAAATTTCAACACATTTATCATATTCTGCATAACCATCGGCTGCATCAAACACTTTTCTATCTTCTTCAGAAGCTTTAGACATATCTGAATTATATTTACGCATAACTTCTAATGCTCCTTTTAATTGAGGAATATCTCTAAACTGACGACGAACTTCTTCAATCATAGCCATTGCAGCTCTACCAACAGCATTCATAGACAAAGCCGAAAATACAAATGGCAACATTCCACCAATCAATAAACCAGCCATAATATCTGGCTGTGAAACATCAATAGTACTCACATTTGCAGTTTTCATAAATGCAGCAAATAATGCCAAAGCTGTTAATGCCGCAGAAGCAATTGCAAATCCTTTTCCAATTGCTGCAGTTGTATTTCCAACTGCATCTAATTTATCTGTACGTTCACGTACTTCACTCGGTAGTTCAGCCATTTCAGCAATTCCTCCAGCATTATCAGAAATTGGTCCATAAGCATCTACGGCTAATTGAATTCCTGTATTTGCAAGCATACCTACAGCAGCAATTGCAATACCATATAAACCTGCAAAATAGTGTGAAACTATAATTGCTGCTGCTATTAATAAGATTGGAATAGCTGTAGACATCATTCCAACTCCTAAACCTGCAATAATATTTGTAGCTGAACCTGTTTCAGACTGTTTTACAATTGATGTAACTGGTTTAGTTCCTGTTCCTGTATAATATTCGGTAATTTTTCCAACACAAAAACCAGCTACTAAACCAGCTAATGTTGCATAAAAAACGCCCATTGCTCCAAAAGGTAGTCCCTCTACTGTTTCAGGCAGCATTGCATTAATGATAAAATAAGAAGCAACAATCATTAAAAATCCTGATCCAAATTCTCCTAAATTTAAAGCTTTATGAGGACTTCCTCCATCTTTTACTCTTACAAATAAAGTTCCTACTATTGACATTATAATACCTACAGCTGCAAGAGTTAAAGGTAAATACACTGCTCCAAGACCATTAAAATTTGGCGTAATAATTAATGCTCCTAAAACCATTGTTCCAATAATTGAGCCTACATAAGATTCAAATAAATCGGCTCCCATACCAGCAACATCACCAACATTATCACCAACATTATCTGCTATGGTTGCAGGGTTTAATGGGTGATCTTCAGGAATACCTGCTTCTACTTTACCAACTAAATCAGCTCCTACATCTGCAGCTTTTGTGTAAATCCCTCCACCCACACGTGCAAATAAAGCAATTGAAGAAGCTCCTAGTGAAAACCCTGATAATACATTTAATACCATTGGAATATTATCCGTTCCAGGCCACATACCTTGATAGATAATAAACAATCCACTTAAACCAAGAACTCCAAGTCCAACAACGCCTAATCCCATAACTGCACCTCCAGCAAATGCTACTTCTAAAGCTTTACCTAAAGAGGTTCTGGCAGCATTTGTAGTTCTAACATTTGCTTTGGTTGCTACTTTCATTCCAATAAAACCTGCTAAAGCTGAGCAAATTGCTCCTACAATAAATGATACTGCTACCATTCCGTTTGAGCCAGCTTCATTAGTTCCTTTAAAATATAACAAGATTGCTACAGCTAAAACAAAAATTGCTAAAATTTTATATTCAGCTTTTAAGAATGACATTGCCCCATCAGAGATATTTTTAGCAATTCTTGCCATTTTTTCATTACCTACATCTTGTTTAGAAATCCAAGCATTTTTAGCAAAAACAAACGCTAGAGCTAGAACACCAAACACAGGTAAATACGTTACGATTAATTCCATTTTTTTATTGTTAGTTATAATTAATTTTTTTGATGGTGCTAAAAATAGTAAAATAAGACTGATAAAAAAAACCACCTTTAAGATTTAAAGATGGTTTAGTATTATTTAAGTTTTTTAACACTATTTATATTGTAAATGTACGCTTCTTTTTATGTTCACTTAAATCGTAACGTTCTGTACAATTATTTACAATTTCATAAGCTTCATTTACATCACCCCAGCCTCCAACGTCTACTTTTTTTTCTTCTAAATCTTTATATACTTGAAAAAAGTGTTCAATTTCTTTTACTTGGTGCGGATTCATATCCGAGATATCGTGTAATTGATTCCAAATAGGGTCTGAAATTGGTACACAAATAATTTTTTCATCTGGTCCTTTTTCATCTGTCATATGGAAAACACCTATTGGTTTTACTTCCATAACACACATTGGGAATGTAGGTTCACTTCCTAAAACTAGCACATCTAAAGGATCTTTATCTAAGGCTAATGTTTCTGGAATAAACCCATAATCGCCAGGATACATCATTGAAGAAAATAGCATTCTATCGAATCTAATTTTATTCAATACAAAATCGTATTCATATTTATTTCTACTTCCTTTTGGTATTTCAATTAATACATCAAATGTTTTTCTTTTTTTAGAACTCATTTTCTTTTAGTTAATAATTTGTACAAAAGTACAAATTTCAGTTTGTTACTTATCGTTTATTGCTTTGAATTTTAGAAGTGGAATCCAAAAGCTCCTTTTATTGCAAATTTATTAGCGTTTGGTGTATCCAAATAGTTTCCTCTCCAACTAAAATCTATTCTAAATACTTTAAAAATATTTCCAATTCCAACACTATATTCATAATACCCTTTTGTAGGAGCCACATAATTAATATTTGAAGCATTTAGCGCTTTGTTTTTATCAGAAACTTCGCCCCAAACTCCTTTTACTCCAACTATTTCACGTAAATTTAATTTTCTTAATAATGGAATTCTAGATAAAAAACGTCCATTAAAACTATGTTCAATATGAAGTGAAGCATAAGTATCCGTTACAAATTCGTAATAATCTAATAACGCATACGTGTTTTCAATAGTAAAATACGATTGGTTTCCTGGTACTACGTTTAATAAACCTAGTGGAACTTCTCCAAAAGTTTTTCCAACTTCAAAAGTTGTAAACATTCTTCCAAAACCACCTATTAAAATAGGCTGTCTATAATAAAATTGCAATTTATGATAATCAAAATCACTGTTTAAAACCCCTTTAATTCCTCTCGAATAATTTAAAAACAGTGTTGAATAGGTGTCTGTAACCTCATTTCTTTCAACCCCATAACCTATAGTTTTTCTATTAGGCGTATATTTAATTGAAAAGTCAATTTCGGATTGAACAATGTTTGATTCTTTTATATTATTTTCTTGATCTATCCAATAGTCTAAATTGAAGGTTGTTGGAGATGCGGATTCTAATGTTCTGTAAGATGCTCCGAGCCTAAAATTTAAATTATTTTTAGGTTCCATCGAAAAAAACACATTTGATAAATTTATATTGGTAAGTTTGCTATTATCACCACTTGCAAAAAACGAAGAAGAGGCAAAACTTCTGCCTAAAACATCGTTAGTTGTTGTTAAACTAACTCCTATTTGTTCCACATCGCGCCTGTTTCCTAAACCTATAACAAATCTACTTTTTGGGTTAACCATCCATTTTCCAGATAAGCCATATTTAAACTTATGATCATCAAAACCATAAGCGGTATATCCTTGAATACGCCAAGGTTCATTTCCTCCTAAAAAGGTTCTCCCTCCAACTCTTAATCTAATTCCTTCCACATCATTTTTACCAAATGTTGAATAAATTGAGCCGTAATCAAATTTGTTAAATTCTATATAGCCCGAACCTAAAATAGAAACTAAATTATACAAGCGTTTAAATTTAGGAACTGTAGCCAATGTATCAAGCATTTTATAAATTCCTAATTCATTTTCATTTAATTTTTCATGGCGACCTTCACTCCAAAACTCATCAGTTTTGTTATAAATTTTTTCATCGTAAATATTTATTTCTTCATTGTAAAATTTATCTTCTTTTTCTTCATTAAAAACATAATCTTTATACATGGTAGTTCTTCTACCATAAACTCCTTTAGATTTCTCTTTTTTATTTAAACTAAAATCGGACATCATATAATCCCGTTTCAATAGGAAAACAGAATCATTTACCACATCAAATTCTTGTTCAATATAAATGTCTTTTACCCAGTTAATATTAGCACTACGCGTTGCTTGCATATTAATTTCTTTTACTGCAAACGTAGAATCGTTTACCCAAAAGTCTCCTTTAAAAGTTAGTTCGCTTTTTCTTCGTGGGTAATAGATAATGTTGTAACACCATTTATTATCTATAAAAGCACTATCTGTTAACACATAATTATAGGTAGAAACTCCTGCTAATTTTGAAATAGGACTTACAAAGCTTTTATCAAATATTTTAATGAAATTATTATATATATTGTAATCTACATATAAGTCTTTAATAAACGCAATTACATTTTGATTAGAATTAAATCCTGAATTTTTATTAGCAATTAAGTCTTCTCTTAATTTTTTTCCTCCTTTGTTTTTTCCATAAGATTTATAAACAGACTCGTTTATAAACATAGGCAAATAGGCTTTTCCTGTAATATTAGAAGTGTCAACACTTTCAAAAACAAACTCCATCCCTTTGAAAAGTTTGCTTTTCATTAAAGTGCTATCCACATTATTCATATCAAACTCCAACTTCTCATACTTTTCATATTGATATTGGTCGAATAAGTAAATACCATTTTCACGCTTTTTTTCCCATATTTTTTTTAATATAGCAATTGCAGGATTGTCCTTTTTCTTAACCTTTCCACTATAAATAAATACTTCATTTAATTGAGCAGCTTCTTCTTTTAAAACAATGGTAAGGTTGAAATCCCTACTTTTAATAGCCATTTTTTTTGTTTCATACCCTAAAAAAGAAACTTCAATTTCTGTATAAGTTTTGTCCGATTCTAAATAAAACTTTCCATTTTCATCTGACACTGTTCCTGTATTTGAACCTACAAAAATTATATTAGCAAAAGGGATGGGTTCGTTAGTTTCATCTTTAACAACACCTCCAATTTTAACTTGTGCAAAAGTGAAGGATACTAGTAATAAAAAAAGGAAACTCAGTACTTTATTTTTTTCTTTCATAATAAAAAAATCCTTTCCAGTTGAACTGAAAAGGAAATTATAACGCAAATTTTATACCATTATTTTACGTACATTACATCTTTTACCGCTTTAACAACATCGTTAAAGTTTGGTAACCATTCTTCCAATAATACTGGGGAATATGGTGCAGGTGTATCTGCTGTTGTTATTCTTCTAATTGGAGCATCTAAATGATCAAATACATTTTCCTGAACTTGGAATGTGATTTCAGATGAAACACTAGCAAAAGGCCAAGCTTCTTCTAAAATTACCAATCTGTTTGTTTTTTTAACTGAGTTAAAAATAGCTTCAAAATCCATTGGTCTTATCGTACGTAAATCAATTATTTCACAAGAAATTCCATCTTTTTCTAAAAGATCTGCCGCCTTATAAGCTTCTTTAATAATTTTACCAAATGAAACAATTGTTACATCAGTTCCTTCTCTTTTCACATCTGCTACTCCAATTGGCAAAACATATTCTCCTTCTGGAACCTCTCCTTTATCACCATACATTTGTTCAGATTCCATAAAAATAACTGGATCGTCATCTCTAATAGCTGCTTTTAATAAACCTTTTGCATCGTATGGGTTTGAAGGAACTATTACTTTCAATCCTGGAGTATTTGCAAACCAATTTTCAAAAGACTGTGAATGTGTTGCACCTAATTGTCCTGCTGAACCAGTTGGACCTCTAAATACTATTGGGCAATTTAATTGACCTCCTGACATTTGTCTGATTTTAGCTGCATTATTTATAATTTGATCTATCCCTACTAATGAAAAGTTAAATGTCATAAATTCAACAATTGGACGGTTTCCATTCATTGCTGAACCAACTGATATTCCAGCAAAGCCTAACTCTGCAATAGGCGAATCTATTACTCGTTTTGCTCCAAACTCATCTAACATTCCTTTTGAAGCTTTGTAAGCACCATTATATTCTGCCACTTCTTCACCTATTAAAAAAATAGATTCATCTCTACGCATTTCTTCACTCATTGCTTCACATATAGCTTCTCTAAATTGTATTGTTTTCATGGTATTCTTTTTTTGGATTTGCAAAAGTAAGCAATTCTATTTTTACTTTCAAAAAAATAGTTATGAATAAAATAATACTATGCACGCATAATATTTTAAAAAAAATTACTACATTCGTAGATAATTATTAAAAAGGCGTGTATTTTTATGCACTATATTCAAAATCTATAATAAAAATGAAAATATTAGTTTGTATTAGTCACGTACCAGATACTACTTCAAAAATCAATTTTACTGAAAATGATACTAAATTTGATAGTAATGGCGTGCAATATGTTATAAACCCATATGATGAATTTGCGTTAACAAGAGCTATGTGGTTTAAAGAAAAACAAGGAGCTACTATTACAGTTGTTAATGTTGGTACTGTAAATACTGAAGCTACGCTACGTAAAGCATTAGCAATTGGAGCTGATGATGCAATTAGAGTTAATACTGAAGCTACTGATGGATTTGCTGTTGCTAAAGAATTAGCTGAAGTAGTAAAAAAAGGTGGTTTTGATTTAATTTTAGCTGGAAAAGAATCTATCGATTATAATGGTGGAATGGTTCCAGGTATGTTAGCAGCTCTTTTAGATTATAATTTTGTAAATGCTTGTATTGGACTTGAAATTGAAGGCGATTCAGCTACCATTTCTCGTGAAATTGATGGAGGTAAAGAAACTTTAAGCTCTAAATTACCACTTGTTATTGCAGGTCAAAAAGGTTTGGTAGAAGAAAAAGATCTCCGTATTCCTAATATGAGAGGAATTATGATGGCTCGTAAAAAACCATTAACCATTGTAGAGGCTACCTCAAATGAAATTTCAACTAAATCTACTTCATTTGAAAAACCAGTAGCCAAGTCAGCTTGTAAAATAGTTGATGCGGATAATGTTGATGAATTGATCAATTTATTGCATAACGAAGCTAAAGTAATTTAAAAGTATAATAATCACTGTAGATTTGTTGTATCAATCATCTAAAGATTAAACAATTCTACGATTAAACAAAAAATAAAATATGTCAGTTTTAGTTTTTGCCGAAACATCGGAAGGAAAATATAAAAAATCTTCGTTTGAAGTTACTTCATACGGAAAAAAAGTAGCTGAACAATTAGGAACTCATTTGGTTGTAGTAACTATCAACTCAAAAGAGCCTAATCAGCTAGGCACTTATGGTGCTGAAAAAGTTTTAAACATCACAAATCAAAGCTTAGAAACATTTCAGTCCAAAACATATGCAAATATTATAAAACAAGCTGCCGAAAAAGAAAATGCTCAAGTAGTTATTCTAGAATCCAGTTCAAATGGGTTGTATATGGCTCCTATGGTTGCTGTAAATTTAAATGCAGGATATGTAAGTAATGTTGTTTCATTGCCAAGTTCAACTTCACCTTTTATTGTAAAAAGAAAAGCATTCTCTAGTAAAGCATTTAATAATAGCGAAATAACAACAGCAGCTAAAGTATTAGCTTTAGCAAAAAATTCTTTCGGCGTTTTTGAAAATCAAGTAACTGCTACAATTGAAGAATTTTCACCTTCTATTTCAGAAAGTGGCTTACATTCTGAAACTATTGAAAAAACTTCTGGAAAAGTAACAATTGCTGATGCCGATATAGTGGTATCAGGTGGAAGAGGGTTAAAAGGCCCTGAAAATTGGGGAATGATTGAAGATTTAGCAAGTGTATTAGGCGCTGCAACTGCCTGTTCTAAACCAGTATCAGATTTAGGATGGAGACCCCATAGCGAGCATGTGGGTCAAACAGGTAAACCTGTAGCTTCAAATTTGTACATCGCTATAGGAATTTCAGGTGCAATTCAACATTTAGCAGGAATCAATTCATCTAAAGTTAAAGTAGTGATTAACACGGATTCTGAAGCACCATTTTTTAAAGCTGCCGATTATGGTATTGTTGGTGATGCTTTTGAAGTGGTTCCTAAATTAATTGAAAAGTTAAAAGAATTTAAGGCAAATAACGCATAATTTTACTAAATTGTGCCTCTTTAAAAGGCGCTCTAATTTTTGGTGTAAAAAGTCCTTTGATTAGAGAGCCCTTTTTGCTAATTTTAACTTATGAGTTTAGTTCGACTTAATATTAAAGGTATATCGTATAGTCAAACTCAAAGCGGTGCGTACGCTTTGGTTCTTAGCGAGGTAGATGGAAGTAGAACCTTACCAATTGTTATTGGAGCTTTTGAAGCACAATCAATAGCAATTGCATTAGAAAAGGAAATTAAACCTCCTCGTCCACTTACTCATGACCTTTTTAAAACTTTTGCAGATAGGTTTCATGTTATTATCAAACAAGTTATTATTCACAAATTAGTTGATGGTGTTTTTTATTCTAGTTTAATTTGTGAACGCGATAAAATTGAAGAAATTATAGATACCCGAACTTCAGATGCCATAGCATTAGCCATACGTTTTAACGCGCCAATATTCACTTATGAAAACATCTTAGACAAAGCTGGAATTTATCTAAAAATTAAAGATGAATTAACCGCTCAAACAGATGATGCATCCATTGAAAGTTTAATAGAAGAGCCCGAGTCAAAAAAAGAAGAGAAATCTTCATTTTCTAAAGATACTTTAAAACAGTTAAATGATAAATTAGCTAAAGCCGTCCAAAATGAAGATTATGAATTGGCTGCAAAAATTCGAGATGAAATTCAAAAACGCTCTACCAAATAACTTTACAACTTTATGTATAAAAAAATAAGTTTATCTGCCCTATTATTTTTTAGTTTCATTTCAATAAATGCACAGGAGTCAATTAACAACTCAATTATAGATAACCAAGGCTTTACTTTTACAACACTTTGGAGAGGAGTTTTAGGAATGATTTCACTTTTAGCAATTGCATATTTATTTAGTAGTAATCGAAAAGCAATCAATTGGAAAACTGTTGGAGCTGGCTTATCTGCCCAGCTTTTAATTGGTTTTGGGGTCTTAAAAGTTACGTTTGTTCAAAAAGCATTCGAGTTTGTAGGTGGCATTTTTACAAGTATTTTAGATTATACCGCTGCAGGAAGTCAATTTTTATTTGGAGGTTTAATGAATGTAGAGTCTTATGGTTTTATTTTTGTATTTCAAATACTGCCAACTATCATATTTTTTTCAGCATTAACTTCTTTACTATTCTACTTGGGAGTTATTCAAATAATTGTAAAAGGTATGGCTTTACTTTTAACCAAGTTATTAAAAATATCTGGAGCTGAAAGTTTATCGGTTGCTGGAAACATATTTTTAGGTCAAACAGAAGCTCCGTTAATGATTAAAGCCTATTTAGAACGCATGAATCGTTCTGAAATATTATTGGTTATGGTTGGTGGAATGGCAACTGTTGCTGGTGGTGTTTTAGCTGCATACATAGGTTTTCTAGGTGGTAATGACCCTGTTTTAAGGTTGCAATTTGCGAAACATTTATTAGCCGCCTCAGTTATGGCAGCGCCAGGCGCTATTGTAATTTCAAAAATGTTATACCCACAAACAGAAAAAATTAATACCGATGTAACTGTCTCCCAAGAAAAAATAGGATCTAATATTTTAGATGCTATTGCAAATGGAACCACAGAAGGCTTAAAATTAGCCGCCAATGTTGCCGCAATGCTTTTAGTTTTTGTTGCAATTATTGCAATGTTAAACGGCATTTTAGGGAAAATTGGAGATTTAACGAATTTGAATGATTGGATAGCTGCCAATACTCCTTATCAACAATTTACATTAGAGTCTATATTAGGTACTATTTTTGCCCCTTTAATGTGGTTAATTGGGGTTGCTAAAGAAGATATTATGTTAATGGGACAATTATTAGGTGTTAAATTAGCTGCTAGTGAATTTGTAGGCTACATTCAATTGGCTGAATTAAAAAATGTTGCAAATGCTACTCATTTTACTTACAACAAATCGGTAATAATGGCTACTTATATGTTATGTGGTTTTGCTAACTTTGCCTCCATAGGCATTCAAATTGGAGGGATAGGTTCATTAGCCCCTGGACAAAGAAAAACACTTTCAGAATTTGGCATGAAAGCCCTTATAGGTGGTTCTTTAGCTTCGCTTCTTTCCGCAACAATTGCAGGAATGATTATCGGATAATAAGCCTTATATTTTTTTACAATTTAATTGTTTTACTAATTAAAATTCAAGTAATTTACCATCGTTAAATAACATATTATGAAACAATATTTAGATTTAATAAAACACGTTAGAACTAACGGAACTTTAAAAGAAGATAGAACAGGAACAGGAACCAAAAGTATTTTTGGATACCAAATGCGATTTGATTTAAGTGAAGGGTTTCCTATGTTAACGACCAAAAAATTACATTTAAAATCAATTATTTATGAATTGCTATGGTTTTTAAAAGGTGAAACTAATATTGAATACTTAAAAGAAAATGGTGTAAAAATTTGGGATGCGTGGGCAAATGAACAAGGAGATTTAGGTCCTGTTTATGGGCATCAATGGAGGAATTGGAATAGTGAAGGAATTGATCAAATAAAAGAAGTAATTGAAACAATTAAAACAAACCCTGATAGTAGAAGACTATTAGTATCTGCTTGGAATCCGAGTGTTTTACCAGATACTTCAATATCATTTTCTGAAAATGTAGCCAAGGGTAAAGCAGCTTTACCCCCTTGTCATGCTTTTTTTCAATTTTATGTTGCAGATGGAAAGCTTTCCTGTCAGCTATACCAAAGAAGTGCAGATATTTTTTTAGGAGTACCTTTTAATATTGCTTCCTATGCCCTTTTAACTATGATGATGGCTCAAGTTTGTAATCTAAAATCTGGAGAATTTATTCATACTTTTGGAGATGCACATATATACAATAACCACAGTACACAAATAGATTTACAACTTTCTAGAGAACCAAGAGAGCTTCCAATTATGAAAATCAATCCAGCTATCAAGAATATATTCGATTTTAAATTTGAAGATTTCACATTAATTAATTACAACCCTCATCCACATATTAAAGGAAGTGTTTCAGTATAAAATCATTCTATAAGATTTGTAAAAATTAATATTTATTTAATACCTTTTTCTCAAAACATTTAATACTTTTATGGGGTAAAAGAAAAATAAAATGAACACACTACAACTAAAAAATAAAATTATACAACGCATTTCAGAAATTGAAGATGAAGATTTATTAAAATCTATCGAAATTCTTTTTAGTGCTTCTGATGAAAACATTGCTAAATTTTTAGCTTTTGCTAATGAACAAATTCACAATGGGGAAAATGAAGAAACTGAAGATTTTACTGGTTATATTAAAGAATGGGTAAAAAGTATGTAACCTAATCATCATTCACTATGAACAATGAACAACACGAGCTTTATGAAAATGCAAGAAATCGTATCAAACAAAAAAAACGATTGTATTTTCATTTTGTAGTGTTTTTAATTGGATCTGTATTTTTAATTATTACTAATAAAGTTTTAAATATTGGTGAACAATACGATTGGTTTGTTTGGGCAATACTCTTATGGTTTTTCTTATGGATTTTACATTTTGTAAACGTTTTTTTTACACATCCTTTTATGGGAAAAGAATGGGAAAGAAAGCAAACAGAAAAACTAGTTCATAAACAAGAATTAAGAATTGCTAAACTTGAAAAAGAATTAATAAAAGAAGCCGACTTAAAGTTAGAAAGTGAACAATACGCCTCTACATTAAAAAAAAAGGAAAACTCTCAAAAAAACTCAAACCAAGAATGATTACCATAATTGCTGCTATTGCTGAAGATAATGCCTTAGGAAAAGACAACCAACTTATTTGGCATTTACCTGCTGATTTAAAAAGATTTAAACAAGTAACCTCTAAGCATCATGTTATTATGGGTAGAAAAACTTTTGAGTCATTAGGCAAACCTCTTCCTAACAGAACAAATATAATTATCACTAGAAACCCTAATTATACTATTAAAGGTTGCGTGGTGGTAAATTCATTAAAACAAGCTATTGAAGCTGCAAAAGAAGATGAAAATCCATTTATTTTAGGAGGTGCAGAAATTTACAAACAAGCCATTGAATTTGCTGATAAATTAGACCTAACTTTTATACATCATAAATTTGATGCAGATGCATTTTTTCCAGAAATAGATACCACTATTTGGAAAGAGACCTCAAGAGAATTTCATAAAGCTGATGAAAAAAACAAATACGATTACAGCTTTGTGAGTTATAAAAGAATTTAATTATTGAATATCAAAGACAAAAGGCATTCTAGCTTGAATTCCTTTCATTTCAGAAAAATGTTTTAATGTTTGATAAAGTTTATAATTCTCTAAACCAATTTCTTTAATTAATAATTTTTCTTTGGATTGCATAAAAGGAAACCCATTTAATTTATCTTCTAAATCAAACTTATAATTAGGAAAATTTCGTACTTTATAATCCGTTACTTCAGCCAGTTCAGCAGCATAAGCTACAGCATCATCTAAGGTTCCAAGTTCATCAATCAAGCCATTTTCTAATGCTTCTACACCAGACCAAACACGCCCTTGAGCAATGCTATCAACCACTTTAATACTCATATTTCTTCCAGTAGCAACTCGTTGTAAAAATGTAGTATAAACTTGTTCTACACCTTCTTTAGTAACTGCTCTAAATTCATCTGTCATTGGTTCAAATAAACTATAATCAGCTCCTGTATTCGTTTTTACTTGCTCTGCATTAATACCAATTTTATCAGATAATTTACTAATGTTTGGTAACATTCCAAAAACACCTATAGAACCCGTTATGGTGGTAGGTTGTGCAAATATTTTATCTGCATTACAGGCAATATAATATCCTCCTGATGCTGCTACATCACCCATAGAAACTACTAAAGGTATTTCTTGTTTAGTTAGCTCTATCTCTCTCCAAATTAGGTCTGATGCTAAAGCGCTTCCTCCCGGGGAATTTACTCTTAAAACTATTGCTTTAACTCCTTTTGTTTTTCGTGCTTTTCTTAAAGAATTAATCATTAATTCCTGACCAATAATGTCTTCATTCCCTTCTCCATACATAATTGTTCCTTGCGCATAAATAACTGCTATTTTATTTGGAGCTGTAGATATCAAACGTCCTTTGCCTGTTGAAATATAATCAGCAATTGAAATGGTATTTAATTTATCATCAACTGAAAGACCTGAAGCTAGCTTTAATTTACTAGTATATTCATCATAATATAGTACTTCATCAACTAGGTTATTTTCAATAGCTAATTCTGGAGTTCTTCCTAATAAGTTATCAGCTATTGTATTTAATTTTTCAATAGTTATATTTCTACTATTTGAAATATCAATAAGCATCTCATTCCAAATAGATTTTAAAAATGAAGTTATTTGATTTCTATTATCATCACTCATTTTATTGTATAAATACGGTTCTACAGCACTTTTGTATTTTCCATGACGAACAACCTCCATTTTAACGCCAGTTTTATCTTCAAAATCTTTAAAAAATAAAACTTCAGTAGAAAGTCCTTTAAAATCTAGAGCTCCTATTGGATTTATAAAAATTGAATCGGCAACCGAACTTAAATAATAGGTTTTTTGATCGTAAATATCAGCATACGCATTTACAAATTTTCCACTTTCTTTAAAGTCTACTAATTTTTTTCTAATAGCTTGTACTTGAGACATCCCTGCATTTACACCCAAACTACGAATACTTATTCCTTTAATTTTAGCATCATCCTTTGCATTTTCAATAGCATTTAAAATTTTTTCTAAACTTAATTTTTCATCGCTTAGCCCAAGTATTTCCTCAAAAGGATCATCACTTTTTGGAGCATAATCTTTAACTAAAGTTTCTAAACCAATTTCTAAAACAGAATTTTGTTTAACGGTAACTTTCTCTGATTCACCTACCGCTGAAATTATTAATATAAATAGAATAAACAATATTCCAAGTGCAATAAAAGTTCCAAAAATTGAAGCCAGTAAGTTTCTCAAAAATTTCATAGGACTACTAATTTAAATATGCTAAAAAAATTTATAAATGTTCATAAATTGAACCACAAAGGTATGTTTTTATATCATACTTTTCTTTTCTTTGTAGCTACTTTATGCAAATTTTAAGAAACACATATTTATCTCTTGGGAGCAATCAAGGCAATAAACTTGATACCCTACAAAAAGCCATAAATTTGATTGCAGAAAAGATTGGTAATATTGTAAAAATTTCCGCAATCTACAAAACGGCATCTTGGGGTTTTAAAAGTGATGATTTTTTTAATTGTTGTATTCAAGTTACTACAGGTTTAAATCCTGAAAATTTGTTGTATAAATTACAACAAATAGAATTACTTTTAGGTCGAAATAGAACTTCTAACAACGGTTACCAAGCACGAACTATAGATATTGATATATTACTTTTTGAAAATGAAATTATTTTTTCAAAAAACTTAATGGTGCCGCATAAAGAAATGCTTAACCGAAATTTTGTAATGGTTCCATTAGCTGAAATTGCACCCAATTTTATACATCCGATAGAAAAACAACGATTATCAGTTTGTTTAAAAAACTGCACAGATAGTGCTAAAATTGAAAAAACCGATTTAAAAATTAATAGACCCATTGCCATCTCTGAAAAATATAACTACATTGCTATTGAAGGAAATATTGGAGCTGGTAAAACCACTTTAGCTAAAATGATTTCTGAAGATTTTAATGCAAAAATTGTTTTGGAACGATTTGCAGACAATCCATTTTTACCAAAATTTTATGAAGATAATGAAAGATTTGCTTTCCCTTTAGAAATGAGTTTTTTAGCAGATCGATATCAGCAACTTTCAGATGATTTAGCTCAATTTGATTTATTTAAAAACTTTATAGTTTCAGATTATTACATATTTAAGTCGCTAATTTTTGCTCAAGTCACTTTACCAAAAGACGAGTACTTTTTATACAGAAAGATGTTTGACATTATGTACAAAGAAATTTCTAAACCCGATTTATACATTTATTTACACCAAAGTACACCTCAATTAATTGAAAATATTAAAAAAAGAGGTAGAGCTTATGAGCAAAATATAGCTCCAGAATATTTAGATAAAATTCATAAAGGATATGTGAATTTTATTAAAACTGAAGGAAGTTTAAACACTTTAATTATAGACGTATCTACTATGGATTTTTTAGAAAATCCTGAAGATTATTTTTCTATTATTCAACAAATTAAAAATGCTAGTTAATTATTTTTTTAACTCTAATTTTTCTGCAAAATAATCACAAAAATCACGCATAGTTGCACTCATTTTCTCATCATTGGTGGCTCTTTCAAACGTGTCTGCCATAGAAACCAATGTTTGATGAAAAAATTGTTTCATATCATCAATAGGCATATCTTTAGTCCACAAATCCATTCGAAGTGTATCTTTATGAATTGAATCCCAAACTGAAATCATTAAAGCTTTTGCTTCTTCATTTTCAATTCCCCCATCATTTGCTGTCCAATGCAGTTGTTCAGGAACTTTATTTTCATCTAGACCAACTGTAAATTCTATTTTTGATTTATGAGCTATTGCCATTATTTTTTTGGTTTATATTTTGAATGTTTAAAAATTATTTCTGCAGGTGTTTCCAAAAGCTGCTGCAAAGTTACATGATTATTTTTCATATACGCCCTAACAATTTGCCACCCTAACCAAACCCCCACTCTTCCTGGAGATTCTTTATCAATATCAATATAAAATTTTGAAAAAGGGGCATTTAAAATAAAACGAGTTGTTAAATCAGTATCTGTACTATATAATAATTTCTTTTCAACAAAATACTTCCAAATTTCAGTTTCATTATTGGTTACCCAAATTAAATTTTTTTTACTATAACCTATTTTTTCAGCATCACTTACAAAGGGTAAATAAGTATCTAACATATACATTTTTTTCCCTTCATCAATTATTAAATCAATAAATTGCCTGCTATTTCCTTTGATAAAAAATTTGGGACTTATAGCTTCCGCAATATCGACCATTAAATGAGACCTATCATAATTTTGCGACAAATACACTGGAAAATCATGATAAACTTCGCTATTTCTTCCTAAATACATATCTAATGAAATAAACAATAAACTATCAACATACATTACCTTACTTTGGTAATCTAAATTTGTGATAAGTGTTAAAATTTTAGGCTCTTTAAAATTAGGATGATAATATTTAATATACTTAAACAAGTCTTCAAGCTGCCTTTTTTCTTCTTCAAGATCATTAAAAAGTTCTTGAGATTTTTGGTACAATTCCCTTTCTTCGATATCATTTATTTTTTGAATCCAAACACTATCTACATTCTGCTCTGGAAATAAATAAGGATATTTTTCTTTTAACTCAGGTAATGTTTCTAAGTTAGAATTATAAAATTTTTGCTCAAAACGATCTATTTTTACAGTAACATCAATTTTGGAAACATCAATTTTTTCTTTAGACTCTTTGGAACATGAGATGGCTACCAATAAAACTCCCAACAGTATTAAAGTTTTGTACATTAATTTCTATATTTACAATTCTATTTTTAAAACGATAAAAGTACTAAATTAGTTTAATTATGAATGCAGAAAAAGTTGTTGAACATATCGTTTCCTGGCTAAAAGAATATGCAACAAAAGCAAAAGTTAATGGTTTTGTAATAGGAATTTCAGGAGGAATAGATTCAGCAGTAACTTCAACCTTATGTGCTAAAACTGGTTTTCCAACTCTTTGTGTAGAAATGCCAATTCATCAAGGAGAAAACCAAGTATTAAGAGGTAAAGAACATATTAAACAATTAAAAAATAGGTTTAAAAATGTAACTTCAATTGAAGTAAATTTAACCTCTACATTTGAAGATTTTAAAAATGTAGTTCCTTCAATTAAAGAAACAGCTACAGTTAATTTATCTTTAGCAAACACTAGAGCTCGTTTAAGAATGACAACTTTGTATTATTTTGCAGGCTTAAATGGCTATTTGGTAGCTGGAACAGGTAATAAAGTAGAAGATTTTGGCGTTGGTTTTTTTACAAAATATGGTGATGGGGGTGTAGATTTAAGTCCAATAGCAGATTTAATGAAGTCTGAAGTATATCAAATAGCTTCAATACTAAAAGTTCCTAAATCTATTCAAAAAGCAAAGCCAACTGATGGGTTATTTGGAGATAGCAGAACCGATGAAGATCAAATTGGAGCCACTTACGATGAATTAGAATGGGCTATGCAACAAGCAGAAAAAGGTAAAAAAATTAGTGATTTTAATGGCAGACAAAAAGAAGTTTTTATTATTTTCTCTAAAAGAAATATTGCAAATAAACATAAAATAAATCCAATTCCTATTTGTGAAATTCCAAAAGCCTATAAGTAACTAAGGTTTTATTTATTGACTGATAATAAAGTATCAGTTAAAGCTAATAAGTATATCATATAAAATTAATGATTACATTATATTTACTTTTCAAAAGAAACATAAAGAAACTTTTTATATTCTTACTTTAATCCTTTTCAATTAAGCACTAAAATATAAGTGTTATTGAATATATTGCATGAAATTGAATTATAGAAATTCATCATCCAATAACTAATCATTAGAATGAAACTTACTTTCAAAAAATTTAGTTGAGGTGAAAATTATATATGTTTTTAATGAAAATTAGATATGAATTATAAAGCCATAGAAATAACTACTGTAGAGGCCGAAAAATTACTACTTTCTCAATACAATATTGTTGGAAAAGCCAATAAACTCCCTGGTGAAATAGATGTTAATTTTAAGATTAAAACTGAAAATGAAAATTATGTTCTAAAAATTTCTCCTCCAAATAAAAACAGTACTTATTTAGATTTTCAACAAAAACTATTACAATATCTTGAAAAACAAAACTCAAATTTAACTGTTCCTAAAGTACTACTCGATAAAAATAATTCTTCAATTTCAGAAATCACAGATAAAGCTGGTAATAAAAGAAAAGTTAGATTGTTAACATGGGTTTCTGGTAGAGTTTGGAGCAATGTAAATCCTCAATTAAATGATTTACGTTATAGCTTAGGAGAACAATGTGGACTAATTACATTAGCTTTAAATAATTTTACACATCCTGAAATTCATAGAAAATTTGATTGGGATATTGCACAATCGCTTTGGACAAAACAACATATTAATTTATTTAATGAAGAAGAAAAAGAACTAATTATTTATTTTCAACAGCAATTTGAAGCTGGTTTTAATTCTTATAAAAAACTAAGAAAATCAGTAGTTCATAATGATGCAAATGATAACAACATCATTGTTTCTTCTGAGTTAATTCATCCTAAAGTAATTGCTATTATTGACTATGGTGATAGTATTTATACTCAAATTATAAATGATGTAGCTGTTGCATGTAGTTATGCAATGATGAATCATAACGATCCTCTAGAAGCTGCTTTACCAATCGTAAAAGGTTATCATTCCAAATTTAATTTAAATCAAAATGAATTAAACCATTTATATTGCGCTATTGCTATGCGTTTGGTGATTTCCGTAACCAAATCTGCAATTAATAAAATTAAGCAACCAAACAATAAGTATCTACAAATTAGCGAAAAACCTGCTTGGATTTTATTAAAAAAATGGCGTAAAATAAGTTTAGAATTTGCACATTTTAGTTTTAGAAAAGCTTGTGGATTTAATGCTCATCCTAATGAACATAAATTCAAAAAATGGACAACCAAAACTAATTTCAACTTAACACAATTATTCCCTACTATTCATAAAAATGAAGTTAAATTATTAGACCTTAGCGTTTCAAGCAAATGGATTGGACATCATGAAGAATTTAACGATTTAGATTTATTTGAATTTAAAATTAACAAATTACAGTCTAAAAATCCTTCAAAAATTATAGCTGGGGGTTATTTAGAACCAAGGCCCTTATATACTTCAACTGCTTTTGACAAAATTGGAAATTATGGAAAAGAAAGCAGGACTATTCACTTAGGAATTGATTTTTGGTTGCCAAAAAACACTCCTGTACATGCTTTATTTGACAGTGAAGTTGTTGTTTCTTTCAATAATACTGGAAATAAATTATATGGAGGACTCCTAATTTTAAAACACACTTTTGATGAACTTGAATTTTTTACATTATATGGGCATTTAAGTGTTGAAAGTATTACCAACAACAACGTTGGAAAACATATTAAAAAAGGGGATTGTATTGGTTATTTAGGCAATCCAATAGAAAATGGTAATTGGGTTCCTCACCTTCACTTTCAGGTTATGTTATCTTTATTAGATTATAAAAATGACTTTCCGGGGGTAGCATTTTACAATGAAATTGAGGTTTGGAAAAGCATCTGCCCAAACCCAAATCAGCTTTTTAAAATTTCTGAACTTCAACCAAAAAAAGATATTTCAAATAAAGAGCTAATTTCTTATAGAAAAAAGCATTTAGGCAAAAGCCTAAGTCTTCAATACAAGCAACCTGTTAAAATGGTTAGAGGTTTTGGACCATATTTAATGGATCCATTTGGAAAAAAATATTTAGACACTGTTAATAATGTTGCCCATGTAGGACATGAAAATTATAAGGTTGTAAAAGCTGGCACAGATCAAATGGCTTTACTTAATACCAATTCAAGATATCTTCATGAAAATATTAATGAATTAGCCAAAGAATTAATTGAAACACTTCCTAAAGAATTAAATGTTTTACATTTTGTTAATTCAGGAAGTGAAGCCAATGAACTAGCAATTAGAATGGTAAAAGCAGCTACAGGAGAACGCGATATTATTGCTTCAGAAGTTGGCTATCATGGAAACTCAAACATGTGTATTGATATTAGCTCTTACAAGTTTGATGGTAGCGGTGGAAATGGTGCTCCAGAAAACACTCATATTTTCCCACTTCCTAATGCTTTTAGAGGAAAATATAGAGGTGAAAATGCAGGTGCCAACTATGCTGAAGAAGTTAAAATATTAGTTAATCAAGTCCAACAAAAAGGAAGAAACATAGGTGGATTTATAGTAGAGCCAATTATAAGTTGTGGAGGACAAATTGAATTACCGAGTGGTTTTTTAAAAAAATCTTACGAAATTATTAGAAACGCAGGAGGCATTTGCATTTCAGATGAAGTTCAAACAGGATGTGGTAGAATGGGAAAAACTTTTTGGGGATTTCAATTACATAATGTTGTTCCAGATATTGTTACTATAGGAAAACCTTTGGGCAATGGACATCCTATTGCAGCAGTGGCTTGTACTCAAAAGGTTGCAGATAAATTTGCTAATGGTATGGAATACTTCAACACCTTTGGAGGCAACCCAGTTTCTTGTGCAATTGGCACTGAAGTATTAAAAATAGTAAAAAAAGAAAAACTTCAAGAAAACGCACTTATAATTGGTGAATTTTTAAAAAGTGAATTAAAAAAATTAGCTCATAAATTTCCAATCATTGGAGAAGTCCGTGGACAAGGGTTATTCTTAGGAATTGAATTAGTTGATAGCAAATTAACTCCTTTAAAAGAACAAACCAATTATTTAGCTAATAGAATGAAAGATCATCATATTTTAATGAGTGTAGATGGACCTGACCATAATGTTTTAAAAATTAAGCCTCCGTTAATTTTTTCTAAAACTAATGCTAAAGAATTGATTTATTTTTTAAAAAAAATACTTTCAGAAGACTTTATGAATTCTTATAAAAAAGATAAAAGCTAAGTTAAATCTTACAGCATAAAAAAGGAGCTTAATTAAGTTCCTTTTTATGTTTTTTAAAATAGTTTTTTTACAACTTAAAAGTAACCACTGGCAACTTTGCATGATTGGCTAAATCTTCACCTATACTTCCATTAAATAAATGAGCTAAACCTCTCCTACCATGGGTATTTAATAAAATAACATCAGCATCTATTACTTTTGAAAAGTTCAAAATACCTGCTTCAATAGAAATATCATTATAAATATTAAGCGTATAATCTCCTAAATCAAATTCATTAATAAATGCTCTTATAGCATCACTAGATTCTTTAGTTGTTTCAAAATTATGAATCGTATTAATCTTTAATAAATGTAAACGCGCATTAAATAAGCTTGCAAAATTTAATATTTTTTGAAAAGCAACTCTATTTGCATATTTAAAATTGGATGCAAATACAATATTCTCAATTTTAAAATTTGAAATTTCTTTTTTTACCACAAGTACAGGAACTTCAGAATTTCTAACCACTTTTTCAGTGTTAGAGCCAACAAGCATTTCTTCCAATCCTGATGTTCCTTGAGATCCCATCACAATTAAATCGGCCTCTTTCTTTTTACTTTCATCAATAATCCCATCAAAAGCTTTATGAAATTGAACAGAATCTTCCACTTCTAAACCTTCAAAAAAAGGAAGCTTCATAAAGTCTTGAAATTTTTCATGCGCTCTTTTCAAAAATAATAATGCGGTTGGTGTATTGTTAGATGAACCATAACTTGCCGGATCAATAACTCCTGTAGGCAGTTCTAACATATGTAGTAAATAAATCTTTGAGTTTGTTAATTTAGCAATATCTGCAGCCACTTTAGCTGCATACTCTGCTTGCACAGAAAAATCAATAGGGACAAGTATATTTCTCATAAATTTTTGTTGAATCGAATGTTATGGTTAGTGTAAAGTTAATAATTTTAAATTAAAAAGAAGAATGATTTTTTATCATTTCAAAAATTGTTACTATATTTGCAGCGAATTATTACAGAATAGAGGAAGGAGGGGACGTAAAGTCCCCTCTTTTTATACAAAGATGGATAGAGAAAAAATTACAAATCTGGTAAATGAAGCAATTAAAGAAAATCCAGAACTTTTTTTAATAGAATTAAAATTCTTACCAGATAATAAAATTTATGTTGAAGTAGACGGTGACCATGGAATACCGCTACAAGAATGTATAAGAATTAGTAGAGGAGTTGAGCATAATTTAGACAGAGAAGAAGAAGATTTTTCTTTAGAAGTTACGTCACCAGATGTTTCACATCCACTAAAAGTCAACAGGCAGTACATTAAAAATATAAATCGTATTTTACAGGTAAAACTAAAAAATACAACCACTATTGAAGGCACTTTAACAGAAGTTCTAAATGATGATATAACTTTAGAATGGAAAGCTAGAGAACCTAAACCAATAGGAAAAGGCAAAATTACTGTTGCCAAAAAAGCAACAATACCATTTGCAGACATTATAGAGGCAAAAGTGAAAATAATATTTTAATTAATAAGGATGCATGGAAAATTTAGCATTAATTGAGTCGTTTTCAGAATTTAAAGGTGATAAAAATATAGATAGAGTTACTTTAATGTCAATTCTTGAAGAAGTATTTAGAGCTGCTTTAAAAAGAAAGTTTGGATCAGATGATAACTTCGATATTATTATTAATCCAGACAAAGGCGATTTAGAAATTTGGCGTAACAGAGTTGTTGTTGCCGATGGAATGTCCGAAGATGATAATGAAGAAATTGAACTTTCAGAAGCAAGAAAAATTGAACCAGATTTTGAAATTGGTGAAGATGTTTCTGAAGAAGTTAAATTAATTGATTTAGGTAGAAGAGCAATTTTAGCATTGCGTCAAAACTTAATATCGAAAATTCATGAACATGACAGCACCAATACTTTTAAACAATTTAAAGATTTAGAAGGAGATATTTATAGTGCCGAGGTACATCACATTCGTCATAATGCAATTATTTTATTAGATGATGAAGGAAATGAAATTGTATTACCTAAAAGCGAACAAATTCGTTCAGATTATTTTAGAAAAGGAGAATCTGTACGAGGTATTATAAAATCTGTTGAATTGCGTGGAAACAAACCTGTAATTATCTTATCAAGAACTTCCCCTCAATTTTTAGAAAAGTTATTTGAACAAGAAATTCCAGAGGTATTTGACGGCTTAATTACTATAGAAGGAGTTGCAAGAATCCCTGGTGAAAAAGCTAAAGTAGCTGTAGATTCATACGATGATAGAATAGATCCTGTTGGAGCTTGTGTAGGTATGAAAGGCTCTCGTATCCACGGAATTGTACGTGAACTAGGTAATGAAAATATAGATGTTATCAATTTCACCAAAAACACACAACTTTACATTGCACGTGCTTTAAGTCCTGCCAAAGTCGTTTCTATGAAAATTCATGAAGAAGAAGGTAGAGAAGATGGCAAAAAAGGAAGAGTTGATGTATTTTTACAACCTGAAGAAGTTTCAAAAGCCATTGGTAAAAATGGTGTTAACATCCGTTTGGCTTCACAATTAACTGGCTATGAACTTGATGTGCAAAGAGAAGGAGTTGAAACTGAAGATGATGTAGAATTAACTGAATTCTCTGATGAAATAGAAACTTGGGTAATCCAAGAATTCAAAAAAATTGGTTTAGATACTGCTAGAAGCGTACTTGAAAAAGATGTATCTGAGCTTTTAAGTAGAACTGATTTAGAAGAAGAAACAATTTTAGAAGTTCAAAAAATATTAAGATCAGAATTTGAAGACTAATCAAATTTCTAAAAACAAATAGGCTAAAAATAAATTATATGGCTGACAACAAAACATTGAGACTAAACAAAGTATTACGAGAATTAAACATTTCGTTAGATAGAGCTGTTGAGCACTTAGCAAATCACGGGTTTGAGATTGAAGCTAGACCAACAACAAAAATATCTGGTGAAGAATATGAAATACTATTGGATGGTTTTCAAACTGATAGAAGTAAAAAAGCGGCATCTAAAGAAGTAAGCGAAGAAAAGCGCAAAGAAAAAGAAGCGCTCAGAATTGCTCTTGAAGAAAAGTTAGAAAAACAGCGTCTTGAAGAAGAAGCTAAAAAAGTTGTTGTCAAAGCTAAAGCTGAAAAACTAGAAGTTAAAACTGTTGGTAAAATTGAAATTGAACCAAAAAAAGAAGAAGTTGAAACTCCTAAAGCTGCTGAAGAAAAAATAGAACCAACTCCTGAGGTTGAGGTTAAAGAGGTTAAAAAAGAAGAGCCTAAAGAAATAAAAAAGGTAGAAGAAAAACCAATTGAAGAGAAAAAACAACCAGAAAAGGTAAAAGAAGTTGAAGCAGCTATAGAAAAACCAAAAAAGAATGAACCTGTTATTTCTCAAAAAAAGGAAAAACCAGTAGTTAAAAAAGAAGAAAAACATAAAAAAACAGAGGAGCAAGAACCTGAAACAACAACTCCTCAAACTATAGAAACACAATACAAAAAATTATCAGGTCCTAAAATTACAGGTAAAACAATTGATTTAAAACAATTTGAAAGACCTAAAAAGAAAAAAGCTGAGCCTACAGCGGCAAAAAAAGAATCAACTGCTGATGCTAATAAAAAGAAACGTAGAAGAATAAAAAAATCTCCTACATCTCCTAACGATAGAAAATCTGGAACTTCTAACAATAGAGGAACTCAACAACAAAGAGGAGCTCAACAAAGAGGAACTAGAAAACCTATTATTAAAGAAGAACCTTCAGAAGCTGAAGTACAAAAACAAGTACGTGAAACCTTAGAAAAATTACAGGGTAAATCTAAAAAAGGTAAAGGAGCAAAATATAGAAGAGATAAAAGAGATCTACATCGTCAACAAACTGAAATTGATCAGGAAATACAAGCAGCAGAAAGCAAAATACTTAAAGTTACAGAATTTGTAACTGTAAGTGAAATTGCAACTATGATGGATATTCCTGTAACCAACATTATTTCAACCTGTATGACGTTAGGAATGATGGTTACTATGAATCAGCGTTTAGATGCTGAAACATTAACAATTGTTGCTGAAGAGTTTGGTTATACCGTAGATTTTGTTGGAGCTGAAGTTGAAGAAGCAATTGAGGAACATATAGATACAGAAGATGAATTAGAACCAAGAGCTCCAATTATTACAGTAATGGGACACGTGGATCACGGTAAAACATCTTTATTGGATTATATTCGTGAAGAAAATGTAATTGCAGGTGAATCTGGTGGAATTACCCAGCATATTGGTGCTTATGGAGTTCAATTAAAAAACGGTCAAAAAATTGCGTTTTTAGATACACCTGGTCACGAAGCCTTTACAGCTATGCGTGCTCGTGGAGCGCAAGTAACCGATTTAGTGATTATTGTTATTGCCGCTGATGATGATGTTATGCCGCAAACTAAAGAAGCAATCAGTCATGCCCAAGCAGCTGGTGTTCCTATCGTTTTTGCAATTAACAAAATTGATAAGCCAAACTCTAACCCTGATAAAATTAAAGAACAACTTTCAGCAATGAATTTACTTGTTGAAGATTGGGGTGGAAAAATACAATCACAAAATATTTCAGCTAAAACAGGTGAAGGTGTTGATGATTTACTTGAGAAAGTGTTGTTAGAAGCTGAAATGTTAGATTTAAAAGCTAACCCAAATAAAAATGCAGTTGGAACCGTAGTTGAAGCCTTATTAGATAAAGGTCGTGGATATGTTTCTACCATTTTAGTTCAAGAAGGAACATTAAAAATTGGAGATTATATCTTGGCTGGGAAACATAGTGGTAAAGTAAAAGCTATGTTTGATGAACGTGCAAACAACATGAAAGAAGCAGGTCCTTCAACTCCAGTATCTATATTAGGATTGGATGGCGCGCCGCAAGCAGGAGATAAGTTTAATGTATTTGAAGATGAAAAAGAAGCAAAACAAATTGCTGCTAAACGTTCTCAATTACAACGTGAACAATCGGTAAGAACTCAACGTCATATTACTTTAGATGAAATAGGACGAAGAATTGCACTTGGTGACTTTAAAGAATTAAATATTATTTTAAAAGGTGATGTGGATGGTTCTGTAGAAGCATTAACAGATTCTTTCCAAAAACTATCTACCAACGAAATTCAAGTCAACATTATCCATAAAGGTGTTGGTGCCATTACAGAATCTGATGTATTATTAGCTTCTGCCTCTGATGCAATTATTGTTGGATTTAATGTTAGACCATCAGGAAACGCAAGAGTTTTAGCTGAAAATGAAGAAATTGATGTTAGAACTTATTCAATTATCTATGATGCTATTAACGATTTACGTGATGCAATGGAAGGTATGTTATCAGCAGAAATTAAAGAAGAAGTTACTGGAAATGTTGAAATTAGAGAAGTTTATAAAATTTCGAAAGTAGGTAATATTGCTGGTTGTATGGTTACTAGTGGAAAAATTTATAGAAATTCTAAAATTAGAGTTATCAGAGATAGTGTAGTTATCCATTCTGGTGAATTAACCTCTTTAAAACGATTTAAAGATGATGTAAAAGAAGTTGCTAAAGGATACGATTGTGGACTTCAAATTAAAAACTTTAACAATATAGAAATTGGTGATGTTATTGAAGCTTACCAAGAAGTTGAAGTTAAAAAGAAACTTAAAAGAAATTAATTATTTCTTTATAACATAAATAAAAAAGCTAGATAAAATTATCTAGCTTTTTTTATTTGCTAATTGTCCACAAGCGGCATCAATATCTTTTCCTCTACTTCGCCTAACATTTACAATAATATCATTCATTTCTAAAATGCTAATATAATCGGTTATTGCTTGAGGGTTTGCCTGTTGAAAATCTCCATCATCTATAGGATTGTATTCTATTAAATTTACTTTACAAGGCACATATTTACAAAACTTTACTAAAGCGTTAATTGCTTCTTTAGTATCGTTAATTCCATTCCAAACCACATATTCATAAGTTACTCTACTTCCAGTTTTAGCATACCAATATGCTAACGATTCTTTTAAATCATTTAAAGGAAAAGCTTTACTAAAAGGCATAATTTTAGAACGTACCTCATCAATTGCTGAATGCAATGAAACAGCCAAATTAAATTTCACTTCATCATCTGCTAATTTTTTTATCATTTTAGGAATTCCTGAAGTTGAAACTGTAATGCGTTTTGGTGACATACCCAATCCTTCTTCTGAAGTAATCTTTTCAATAGCCTTTAGTACATTATTATAGTTCATTAAAGGTTCTCCCATTCCCATAAAAACAATGTTAGAGAGTTTATGGTTGTGGTACAATAAACTTTCTTGATTTATTGCAGAAACTTGATCAAAAATTTCATCTGCGTTTAAGTTTCTCATTTTCTTTAAACGAGCGGTTGCGCAAAAATTGCAATCTAAACTGCATCCAACCTGACTAGAAACACAAGCTGTGGTTCTATTTTCTGTAGGAATTAATACAGATTCTACTATTAAACCATCATGTAAACGCACCGCATTTTTAACAGTTCCATCAGAACTTCGCTGCATTTGATCTACTTTTATATGGTTGATTACAAAATTATTTTCTAACATTTGACGTGTTTCTTTTGAAATATTTGTCATATCTTCAAAAGAATGTGCACTTTTACTCCACAACCATTCATAAACCTGATTCCCTCTAAAAGCTTTATCACCATGTTCAACAAAAAAATCTCTTAATTGTTCTTTGGTTAAAGCTCGTATGTCTTTTTTTTCAATCATTATTACTTCAAGTTTATAAAAAAGAAACCCGCTCTCGCGGGAATCATATTTTAAATATTAGATGATTAACATCGCATCTCCGTATGAGTAAAATTTGTATTTTTCTTTAACAGCTTCTTTATAAGCTTCCATTAAAAAATCGTACCCTGCAAAAGCTGCAACCATCATCATAAGTGTTGATTTAGGGGTGTGAAAATTAGTAATCATACAGTTTGCAATACTAAAATCATAAGGAGGAAAAATAAATTTATTAGTCCAACCATTAAACGCATTTAAATGTTTATCTGAAGAAACTGAACTTTCTAATGCTCTCATTACAGTAGTTCCAACAGCACAAACTCTTTTTTTATTATCAATTGCATTATTTACAATTTCTGCAGTATTTTCTGGAACCAATGATTGCTCTGAATCCATTTTATGTTTAGATAAATCCTCTACCTCAACAGGACTAAAAGTTCCTAAACCTACATGTAACGTTACTTCTGCAAAATCAACTCCTTTAATTTCTAAACGTTTCATTAAGTGTTTTGAAAAATGCAATCCAGCTGTTGGAGCAGCAACCGCTCCTTCATGTTTTGCATAAATGGTTTGGTAACGCTCTTCATCACTAGGTTCTACAGCTCTTTTAATGTATTTTGGAAGCGGAGTTTCACCTAGTTCATCTAATTTTTTTCTAAATTCTTCATAAGAACCATCATATAAAAAACGTAATGTTCTTCCTCTTGATGTTGTATTATCAATAACTTCTGCTACTAAACTTTCGTCATCACCAAAAAATAATTTGTTTCCAATTCTAATTTTTCGAGCTGGATCAACAAGTACATCCCAAAGTCTGCTTTCTGCATTTAACTCTCTTAATAAAAAAACTTCGATACGTGCACCAGTTTTTTCTTTTTCACCATACATACGAGCTGGAAAAACTTTAGTATTGTTTAACACCATTAAATCACCTTCATCAAAATATTCTATCAGGTCTTTAAACATTTTATGTTCAATAGTTTGTGTTTTTCTATTTAAAACCATTAAACGAGCTTCATCTCTATGTTCTGCTGGGTATTCTGCTAATAAATCTTCAGGTAAATCGAATTTAAAATGTGATAATTTCATGTGTCTTTATTGTTGTTTATATTTAATACAAAGAAATGTTGTTTAAAATTGTACTTTTTAGCAACTTTTCTTAGGTATTTTTTCTTGAATGAGCGCAAATATACAACATCGACATAGGCGTTGTCAAGTGAATTGCAATAAAACTTTGTTTTTGAGAATTTTAAAGTGTTATTTTTTTAAAATCATCCCAAAAAGTTGGATACGATTTTGAAACAACATTTGGATCTTCAATTGAAATTGGAACCCTTAAAGCTAACGGAGCAAAAGCCATCGCCATTCTATGGTCATCGTAAGTTTTTATCGAGATATCTCTCTTTATTTTTAGTGACTTTTTTAAATGAAGTGTTTGGTTGGTTATTTCAACATGTCCTCCTAACTTTTCAAGTTCATTTTTTAACGCCACCAACCTATCAGTTTCTTTTATTTTAAGGGTATGTAAACCTGTTAAAAAACATTCAATACCTATACCAAAACAAGTAACTGAAATAGTTTGAGCTATATCTGGAGCATTTTTTAAATCAAGATTTTTAAAATAATCTTTATTAATTTCTCCATTATTTTTTAGAATTAATGAAGTGTTTTTAAAAGTGGTTTCCACGCCTAAATTTTTATAAATATCAGTTAATATTGCATCGCCTTGAAGACTTTCTTTTTTAAATGATGATATTTCAATTTCTGAATTTGGACTTAAAGCACACAAACTATAATAATACGAAGCTGAGCTCCAATCAGATTCAACCGTAATTGTTTGACCATCAATTTCTGTTTTTGGTTCTACAACTATTTGATCATCTATCCAAGTATATTTAACTCCTATTTCAGACAACAACTGCAAGGTCATTTTTATATAAGGAACCGAAGTAATGTTTCCTTTAAACTTTAATCGCAATCCATTTTTTAAAGTTGGGGCAATTAATAATAACGATGAAATATACTGACTACTTACATTTCCGTCAATTTCAATAAAATTATTTGTTAGTTTATTTCCTAAAATTTTTAATGGAGGAAACCCTTCTTTTTCTATAAATTTAATGTTAGCTCCTAAAGTAGTTAACGCATCAACTAAAATTTCAATAGGTCTATTTTTCATTCTATGCGAACCCGTTAAAACAATTTCAGAGTTTTCTTTAACTGAAAAATACGAAGTTAAAAAACGCATAGCTGTTCCCGCATGTCCAATGTTAATTTCTTTTGAGTTACTCGTTAGTGCTTGTAACATTAGTTTTGAATCATCAGAATTTGATAGGTTTTCAATTCTTAAATTAGGATAAAATTGCTGTAAAACTAATAATCTATTAGATTCACTTTTTGAACCTGTAATTTTAATACTACCTTTTACAACTCTATTTATTTTATCAATTTTTAACAATTCCATCTATTTTCTATTAATCGCTTTTAATAAAATATTTTTTATAGATTTATATTTCGTTAATTATCAAACAATTTAACCAAACATTATGAAAAAATATTTACTACTTATAAGCTGTTTCTTTTTAATTTCAGCCCACAAAGTTACTGCTCAAAAACTAGTACGCAAATTTAATGAAGAATTTTACAAATCTATTGAATGGCGTAATATTGGTCCTTTTAGAGGCGGTAGAAGTGCAGCGGTTACTGGAGTAGCTAATAAAGCTAATCTCTATTATTTTGGAGCTACTGGAGGTGGCGTTTGGAAAACAACTGATGCAGGAAATACTTGGAGTAATATTTCTGATGGCTTTTTTGGAGGATCTGTTGGTTCAATTGCTGTGAGTGAATCTGATAATAACGTAATTTATGTAGGTAATGGAGAAGTTACTGTACGCGGCAATGTTTCTTCTGGTGATGGTATGTGGAAATCTGTAAATGCGGGAAAAACTTGGGAACATATTGGATTAAAAAATTCTAGACACATCCCTCGAGTTAAAATTCATCCTAAAAATCCAGATATTGTTTTTGCAGCAGTTTTAGGTGATTTATATAAGCCTACCCAAGAAAGAGGTGTTTACAAATCGATTGATGGAGGTAAAAACTGGAAAAAAGTATTATTTTCAAATGAAAATGCTGGAGCTGTAGATTTAATTTTTGACCCTAACAATCCTCGAATTTTATATGCTTCAACTTGGAATGTTAGGAGAACTCCTTATAGTTTATCAAGCGGTGGAGAAGGCTCAGCAATTTGGAAAAGTACCGATGAAGGTGAAAGTTGGAGTAATATTTCTGAAAATGAAGGACTACCCAAAGGAATTTGGGGGATAAGTGGTTTGGCCGTATCTCCTATAAACTCAGATATTATTTGGGCTTTAATTGAAAATAAAGATGGTGGAATTTACAAATCTTTTGATGCTGGAAAAACTTGGAAACTTATCAATAGTGAGCGTAAATTACGCCAGCGAGCTTGGTACTACACACGTATTTATGCAGACACACAGGACCAGAATACAGTATATGTATTAAATGTTCAATACCATCAATCTAAAGATGGTGGAAAAACTTTTAAAACTTTTAATGCTCCACACGTAGATCATCACGATTTATGGATTTCTCCAGAGAATAATCAACGTATGATTATTGCTGATGATGGAGGCGCACAAGTAAGTTTTGATGCTGGTGAAAACTGGAGCACCTACCACAATCAACCTACATCTCAATTTTACCGTGTAGTTACAGACAATCATTTTCCGTATAGAATTTATGGTGCGCAACAAGATAATTCAACCGTAAGAATTTTACATAGAACTGACGGTGGAACCATTGGAGAAAGTGATTGGGAAAGTACTGCTGGAGGCGAAAGTGCTCATATTGCAGTTGATCCTTTAAATAATGACATTGTTTATGGAGGAAGTTATGGGGGACTTTTAACTAGAGTTAATCACAAAACAAATGAAACTAGAGTTATTAATGTTTGGCCTGATGATCCAATGGGACATGGGGCTGAAGACATGAAATATCGTTTCCAATGGAACTATCCTATTTTCTTTTCTCCACACAATTCAAAAAAGATGTATACAACTTCAAACCATGTACATATAACGTATAATGAAGGACAAAGTTTTGAAGTTATTAGCCCTGATTTAACTAGAAATGACCCTAAAACACTAGGAGTTTCTGGAGGACCAATTACAAAAGACAATACAGGCGTTGAATATTACGGAACTATTTTTGCAGCAGTAGAATCTCCTTTTGAAAAAGACTTAATTTGGACAGGTTCTGATGATGGTTTAGTTCATATCACTAAAAACAGTGGTAAAAATTGGATTAATGTTACACCTAAAAAAATGCCTGAATGGATGATGATTAATTGTATTGAAGTAGATCCTTTTACAGCAGGAGGTGCTTATATTGTAGGTACACGCTATAAATTAGGCGACTACAAACCTTATATCTATAAAACAGAAGACTATGGAAAAACTTGGAAATTAATTACCAACGGTATTTCATCAGAGCATTTTACAAGAGCTTTAAGAAGCGACCCAAACCGAAAAGGGTTGTTATATGCAGGGACTGAAAACGGAATGTATATAAGCTTTGATGATGGAGAAAATTGGAGCCCGTTTCAATTAAACTTACCAATTGTACCTATAACCGATTTAAACATAAAAAACAACAATTTAATTGCCGCAACTCAAGGAAGATCATTTTGGATCATAGATGATTTAACTCCTCTTCACCAATTAAATGAAAACCTCATTTCTCAAGAATTATTTTTATACAAACCAATGGATAGTTATAGGATGAGTGGAAGTTCTAGAAAATCTAAAACAGCTGGGCAAAATCATCCTGGAGGGGTACTTGTTAATTATTATGTAAAAAACCTTCAAAAAGAAGATACTTTAAGTTTGTCATTCTATGAAGAATCTGGAAAGCATATTAAAACATATTCAACAAAACCAGATAAAAACCAAAATGAAGAAGAATTAAAAGCTAAAAGTGGTGCAAATAGTTTTAATTGGAATCTAAAATACCCTGATGCTGAAAAAGTAAAAGGAATGATTTTATGGTGGGCATCATTAAGTGGTCCTAAAGCTTTACCTGGTACTTATGTAGTAAAATTAAGCAATAATGGAAATACGGTTTCTGAACAAACCTTTAATTTATTGAAAGATCCTAGAAGTTCAGCTTCAGATGAAGATCTAATTGCACAATTTAACTTTATTATTGAAATTCAAGAAAAATTAACTGAAATTCATAAAACATTAAAAAATATTTCAAAAGTTAAAACACAAATAAAACAGTTAAAAAGCTCAATTTCTGACAAAGAAAACCATAAAGAAATAGTTGAATTGGCTAATAAAATTGTAGAAGATTTAACCAAACATGAAAATGAATTATATCAAACCAAAAGCAAAAGCAGTCAAGATCCGTTAAACTTTCCTATAAAGTTAAACAACAAGTTAGCTCATTTAAATTCGTTGAGTTCTATTGGTAATTTTAGACCTACAGACCAGTCTATTGAATTTAAAAATGAAGTGACTAAATTAATTGATAGCGAACTTTCTAAAATTTATGAAATATTTAATAATGATATTAAAAAATTAAACAAAAAAGTGAAAGAAAGCACTATAAATCTTATCAATTTGGATGAATAATAATTGTTTTTTACCAAAAATAAGCAGTTAAATAATAATTTAGTTGCTTATTTTTTTATAAACTTATAATAACCAGCCATAAAAAGTCCATAAATTGTTGACATTACAGCAATTCGTTTAAAATAATATAGCCCCGTTTCTATTGAAAAATACTGTTGAGCCATCGCAGTAAAACTGCCATTTTTTATCATGGTAAATACCATTTCAATAATAGCAACAAAAATGAAAAAGATAATTGTAAAACGTATCGCCAATTTAACAAATGACTTATTTTTATATTGATTCATTTTATTTTAGTTTTTGATTATTGTGATGACGGTCGTGATCTCTTTCAGTTTTAATATTCATTTTTTTATCAAAAGCAGCTTGTAAATCAATCCCTGTTTGATTTGCCAAACACAACACCACAAAAACAACATCGGCTAATTCTTCTCCTAAATCTTTATTTTTATCACTTTCTTTTTCACTTTGTTCACCATACCTACGCGCAATAATACGAGCCACTTCACCTACTTCTTCAGTTAATTGAGCCATATTTGTTAATTCATTAAAATAACGAACACCGTGTTTTTTAATCCAATTATCTACTATAAGTTGTGCGTTTTTTATTTCCATTTTTAATATTATGTATATCAAGTTCAAAGGTAATGAACTTCCTGTATATATTACACTTTTATAAATAAGTTAAAAATTGATCTCTTTCTATTTCTTCAGCTCCCAAGCTTGCCAAATGAGAGTTATAAACCTGACAATCAATTAATTTATAGTTTTTGCTTTTTAATTTTTGAGTTAAGTAAATAAAAGCCAATTTTGAGGTATTACTTACTTTACTAAACATACTTTCTCCACAAAAAATAGTTCCCAAATCAATGCCATATAAACCTCCTACTAACTCTTTTTTAGAGACATCTTCTTCATTTTGTTGCCAAACTTCTACAGATTTTGCTATCCCTTTTTGATGTAGTTTTATATACGCTTCTTGCATTTCATTGGTAATCCAAGTACCCGGTTGATTCTTTCTGGCAATAATTTTACAATTGGTAATTACTTCTTTAAAATTTTGATTGAACGTAATTTGAAATTTATTTTTTCTAATCAGTTGTTTCATACTTTTTGAAACTTTTAGCTTTTCTGGATACAAAACCATTCTTGGATTTGGACTGTACCAAACAATTGGCTCTCCATCACTAAACCAAGGGAAAATTCCACTTTTATACGCTAATAGTAATCTTTCAGAAGATAAATCGCCTCCAATTGCTAACATGCCATCTTCATTTGCTAAATGTACTGGTGGAAACACTAAATCTTTAGATAGTAAAAACATGTCATTAATTTTCACAAATATAATGAAACAAAAAAGAGAAAAACATCAGCTTTTCTCTTTAAAATATCATTGAAATTTCCCTTTTAGAACGGTAAATCATCTGGTTCACTATCATCAATATTTGAAGTAGTTTCAAAGTTATCAACAGGCGCCATTGGTGGAATTTCAGAAGTACCTTCAGCCTGTGCTACCTCAATTCTCCATCCTTGTATAGAGTTAAAGTAAACCGCTTCACCTTGAGGATTTATCCACTCTCTACCTCTTAAGTTTATTGAAACTTTCACATCTTGTCCAACAGCATAATTATTCAATAAATCACATTTATCTTGTACAAATTCAATCAATAACATTTGAGGATATTGCTCATTTGTTGTTACCACCATTTCTCTTTTTCTAAAACCACTAGCCCCATAAGTTTTAGTTTCATCAATTTTTTTAATTTTTCCAGTTATTTCCATATTCACTAATTATTTGATTAAAAGCACCTTCCAAGCACTTTGCACATCGTTTTTTTCTAAATATTCTTTGGCAAATGTATGTTTTTTTGAAGTATTTATCCCAACAAATTGACGATGTTCTTTTGCAAACTTATTAACATCTTCCGCTGAAGGTAATGCAGAAATATTCCCTAACTTCCCTAAATCATTTCCTGAAAGTATGGTACTTGTTCTTATTTCTTTTGGAATAGTATCAACCCCAATACCTAATGATGAAAGTGGTTTAGGAATTTCAAAAAATCCATTTTTTGCTCGAGAATAAAAACTACCTCCTGCCCTAGCCACTAAATCTAACTTATGTTGATTAATATTCCCTTGAGCATCTATTAAATCTTCTTGTATATGTAATTTTACCACTTCACATATTACTAAATTTCCTGCGCCTCCTTCTTTCCCTAACTCTATAACTTCAGTTACTTTACATTCCATTTGAATGGGTGACTCAGCAACCCTAAAAGGTTTCACTTTTTCAGATGCTAACATGGTAAAACCTGCCTTTTCAAATTCATTTACACCTTTTGGATATTCTGTACTTGCCAACGACATTTGTTGAACCATTTTATAGTTAACTACGTTAATAACAACTTCTTTAGTGACTTTAACATTTTCAAAGGTATGTTTTGTGGTATTATCTCTAACCCTTCTAGCAGGCGAAAAAATTAAAATTGGCGGATTAGCACTAAACACGTTAAAAAAACTAAATGGTGACAAATTTGGAAATCCATTAATATCAACGGTACTTGCAAAAGCAATGGGTCTAGGTGCAACCGCACTTAATAAATATCCGTGTAATTTAGGTATTGTAATTTCTTGTGGATTTATACTTAACATTGAATGAATCTTTTTTAACAAATGTAAATATTTCAATTTTAAAATAATATCGATTTTATTTTTAAGTTATAGCTACATATATTTTATATTTGAATAATGGCTTCCTATAAAAATACACAAATAGTTCGTTGGGCTGTAATAGTTGCTTCTTTTATTATTGTAGCACTTATTTTATGGAATACTTACGACTTTTTTCAAAAATTTAAAAATGAAGAAAGAGCTAAAATGCAAATTTTAGCTGGTGCATACGAACGCTTTAATACTTTTGATTTAAATGCTGATTTTTCTTTAGAAACTAATATTATTGGCTTTAATAGTAATATTCCTATGATAATTACTGATGAAAAAGACAGCATTACTGATTGGTCCAATTTAGATACTTTAAAAATCAAAAAAAAGAACTATTTAAAAAAACAACTTTCCATAATGAAAGGTCAAAACGAACCTATTATGGTCAGCCATAAAAGAGGAAACGCCCAGCAATTTATTTATTATAGAGATTCCGATTTATTAACCAAACTTAAGTATTACCCAGTAGCTTTAATTCTTATTTTGTTTTTATTTGCGAGTGTTATTTACTTATTTTTTAAATCTAATAAAGTTGCCGATCAAAATAAACTTTGGACTGGAATGGCTAAGGAAACTGCTCACCAAATTGGAACACCTTTATCTTCTTTACTTGGCTGGATTGAACTATTAAGATTGGAAAATACTGATGAAAACACTGTGCAAGAAATTGAAAAAGACGTGCAACGATTAAATATTATAGCGGAAAGATTTTCTAAAATTGGTTCAGTTCCTGTACTTCAACAAAACAACATTGTAAAGGCAACACAAGACGCATTCAATTATTTAGAAGCTAGAAGTTCTAGACAGGTTGAATTTCAATTTAAAAGCGTTCATTATGAAATTTTTTGTTTCTTAAATCTGCAATTATTTAGTTGGGTTATTGAAAATCTTGTAAAAAATGCCATAGATGCAATGGAAGGAAAAGGAAAAATAATGCTTTCAATTTCTGAAAATGACAAACAAGTATTTATTAAAATAGCTGATAATGGCAAAGGGATTCCTAAAAACTTACAGAAAAAGATTTTTTCTCCTGGTTTTACTACTAAAAAACGCGGTTGGGGTTTAGGCTTATCTTTAGCTAAAAGAATTATTGAAGATTATCACAAAGGCAAAATTGTAGTTTTAAAATCTGAAGTTAAAAAAGGAACTACTTTTTTAATTAGCTTAAACAAATAGTTATAAATTATTTGAAATTGCTTTAGCTATGGCTTCAAATTCATTAGAACTTAGTTTTACTTTTTTTGAAAACTGAATATCAGCCATTTCTTTTAATGGAATTAAATGTACATGTACATGAGGTACTTCTAATCCAATAACTGCCATACCAATACGTTCACAATCAATCGTTTTTTCAAGAGCTTTTGCTATTTTTCTTGAATAACTCATTAAGCCATTGTATAATTCTTCATTTAAATCAAATAACTTATTTACCTCTTGTTTTGGTACCACTAACGTGTGCCCTTTAGCATTAGGATTAATATCTAAAAACGCATAAAAATCATCATTTTCAGCTATTTTATAAGATGGTATTTCTCCATTTATAATTTTAGTAAATATTGAACTCATAATTGTATTTTTATTCAAAAATATAAAACCCCTTTCAATAAAAAAATTGAAAAGGGGTTTCAATAAAAGATGATTAGAATTTTACCCTCTAGTAATTTCTAAAATTTCAAATTTCATAATGCCACTTGGCACTTGTATTTCGGCTAAATCACCTACTTTTTTACCAAGAAGTCCTTTCCCTATAGGTGAATTTACAGACAATTTCCCTTCTTTTATATTTGTTTCAGAATCTGCTACCAAGGTATATTTAAATTCCATGTTATTTACTGTATTTTTTATTTTTACAGTAGAACGTATCAAAACTTTTGAAGTATCTAATTTAGATTCATCTATCACTCTAGCGCTGGCAACAACTTCTTTTAATTTTGCTATTTTAAGTTCTAATAAAGACTGTTCTTCTTTAGCAGCATGGTATTCAGCATTTTCACTTAAATCACCTTTATCTCTAGCTTCTGCTATATCATTACTTACTCTCGGACGCTCAACACGTTCTAAATGTTCAAGTTCGTCCTTCAATTTTTTCATTCCTTCCTCGGTGTAATACGAAATTTTACTCATAACTAATTAATTTATATAAATACAAAAATCTCAAAACTGGCAACCAGCATGAGACTTTATACAAATGTACAAAATATTTGTAACTTGCAATCGTTTACCAATAAACTTCATACCATAACTATGAAAAATTTACTATTATTGTTTGTATGCTTTCTTTTTTTTTCTTGTGAAAAAAATGACACTCAAGATATTTTACCTAACATTGATGTAAATGTGACTATAAATTTAGATTTACCGCAATATATTAATTTACAAACTCCAAGTGGTTGGGCATATGCTAATGGTGGTTTAAAAGGAATTATTATACAAAATACAGGACTTACACCTAAATACAAAGCATTTGAAAGAGCTTGTCCAAATAATGATTGTGCCTTACCAATGACATTTGATGGAAGCTTAAAATTGAAATGTTCTTGCGACAATAGTGAATATAGTATTATTGATGGTACGCCTCAAACTTCAGGAAATACTCAATTTGCTAGAGAATATAAAGTAAATACCATTAACAGTAAAACCCTAATTATTACTAATTTTTAATATTAAAGCAATCTAATTAAAATCAGATTGTTATTTTTGTGCGAAAGTTTTAAAAGTGAAAAATTATTTCTCATCCAATTTTAAGTTAGGCGTTTTAGGTGGTGGCCAATTAGGAAAAATGTTACTAACCGAAACTCAAAAATTTGATATTTACACCTGTATTTTAGATGCAACATATGAAGCTCCTTGTGCACAAATTTGTAACGAATTTCATCTAGGAGATTTAATGGACTTTGATACTGTTTATAATTTTGGTAAAAAAGTAAATTTACTTACTATTGAAATTGAACATGTGAATATTGAAGCATTACAAAAATTAGAAGAAGAAGGTTTGGAAATTTATCCACAGCCAAGTGTTTTAAAAACTATTCAACATAAAGGAAAACAAAAAGATTTTTTTGTTAAAAATAACATTCCAACTTCACCACACAAACGTTTTACATCATTAGATCAATTAAAAAAAGAAACCTTAGCTTTCCCTTTTGTATGGAAATCTGCTCAATTTGGTTATGATGGAACAGGCGTTAAAATTGTTAAAAATCAAAACGATTTAAATTCATTAACCAATACCGATTGTATTGTTGAAGATTTAATTCCATTTAAAAATGAATTAGCAGTTATTGTGGCTAGAAACAAAAATGGTGAAACTAAAACATATCCTGTAGTTGAAATGGAATTTCATCCAGAAGCTAATCAAGTTGAATATGTAATTTGCCCTGCTAGAATTTCAGAAAATGTGGCTCAAAAAGCTAGAAATATTGCCTTAAAGGTAGCCAACTCATTTGAGCATATTGGTTTGTTGGCCGTTGAAATGTTTCAAACAAAAGATGATGAAATAATTGTAAATGAAGTCGCTCCTCGAACTCATAACAGTGGTCATTACAGTATTGAAGCTTCTTACACCAGTCAATTTGAACAACACTTAAGAAGCATTTTAAATCTTCCTTTAGGTAATACTGATAGTAAAGTTGCAGGAATTATGGTAAATTTGGTAGGAGAAGAAGGTTTTTCGGGAAATGTAGTGTATCAAAATATTGAAGAAATATTAAAGATGGATGGTGTTACTCCTCATATTTATGGGAAAAAACAAACACGTCCTTTCAGAAAAATGGGACATGTAACCATTGTAAATAATGATTTATCTGAAGCGAGAAAAATAGCAGAAAACGTTAAAAACACCATTCGAGTAATTAGTAAATAAAACAATTATGAGTAAAGTAGGAATAATTATGGGAAGCAATTCGGACCTTCCAATTATGCAACAAGCAATTGATATTTTAAAAAGTTTTGATATAAAAACTGAAGTTGATATTGTGTCTGCTCATCGAACACCAGAAAAATTATTTGAGTATGCAAAAAACGCTCATTTACGTGGAATATCTGTAATTATAGCTGGCGCTGGTGGCGCAGCTCATTTACCTGGAATGGTTGCTTCTATGAGCCCTTTACCTGTTATTGGAGTGCCCGTGAAATCTAGAAACTCTATAGATGGTTGGGACTCAGTATTGTCAATTCTTCAAATGCCTGGTGGAGTTCCTGTAGCTACTGTTGCTCTTGATGGCGCTCAAAATGCTGGAATTTTAGCCGCTCAAATTATTGGAAGCTCCAACACCAAGGTTTTAGATAAAATTATTGAATATAAAGAGGCGTTAAAAGTTAAGGTTATAAAAGCTTCTGACGAGCTTAAAAAATAACTTCTACCCAACAAAAGAGACTTTATTTGATGTTCAATCATCTGTAAACTCATTTTAAAAAATTAAATTTTATTACTATAATAATATGAGTAATCCTTTATTACAAAATTTTAATACACCATACGGTGCAGCTCCTTTTTCCAAAATTAAAAGCAAGCATTTTAAACCTGCTTTTATTGAAGCCATTAAACTTGCAAAAGCTGATATTGATAAAATTGTAAACAACAAAGAGATTCCAACATTTGAGAATACTATAGAAGCTCTAGATTTTAGTGGTGAAGTATTAGATCGTGTTTCAAGCATTTTTTTCAACTTAAATTCTGCTGAAACTACTGATGAAATTCAAAAAATTGCACAAGAAGTTTCTCCTTTACTTTCTGAATTTTCAAATGATGTAAGGTTAAATAAACAACTTTTTAAAAAAGTTCAATTAATATTTGACATTAAAAATGAACTAAATTTAACTAAAGAACAAGAAACTTTACTAACAAATAATTACAAAAGTTTTGTTCGAAATGGAGCCAATCTAAATGAAAAACAAAAAGTTGAACTACGCAAAATTGATACAGAACTCTCTAAACTAAAATTAAAATTTGGTGAAAATGTACTTGCAGAAACCAATGCATTTGAGCTTCATATTACTAACAAAGAAGAATTAAAAGGTTTACCTGAAAGTGCTTTAGAGGCTGCAGAATTTACAGCTAAACAAAAAAAGAAAAAAGGCTGGATTTTTACATTAGATTACCCAAGCTATATTCCTTTTTTAACCTATGCAAAAAATAGAGAATTAAGAAAAAAAATGGCTGTTGCTTTTGGTTCTAAAGCTTTCCAAAATAATAAATATAACAATGAAGATATTGTTTTAAATATTGCAAAACTTCGCCATAAAAGGGCAAATTTATTAGGCTATAAAACTCATGCACACTTTGTTTTAGAAGAGCGAATGGCCGAAAACCCACAAACAGTAATTAATTTTTTAGATGATTTACTTGTTAAAGCTAAACCAGCTGCTGAAAAAGAGTTTCAACAATTAAAAAATTTAGCACAAAAAGATGGAATTGAACAAATCCAAAAATGGGATAGCGCTTATTATTCTGAAAAATTAAAACAAGAATTGTTCGATCTTGATCAAGAAAAATTAAAACCTTATTTTAAATTAGAGCATGTAATTAATGGTGTTTTTGAAATTTCAAATAAATTATATGATTTAATTTTTGAAGAAATTAATTCTGTTGACATTTATCATAAGGATGTTAAAACATATAAAGTTACCGATACTACTGGCAAGTATATTGCTATTTTATATGCCGATTTTTTTCCGAGAGAAGGGAAACGTAATGGTGCCTGGATGACGTCTTTTAAAGGACAATGGATTAAAAATAACGAAAATTCTAGACCACACATTTCAATTGTATGTAACTTTACAAAACCAACAGAAAAAAAACCTTCTTTATTAAGTTTTAACGAAGTTACAACCTTATTTCACGAGTTTGGTCATGCCCTACATGGAATGTTAGCAAACACCACCTACAAAAGTTTATCTGGAACTAATGTATATTGGGATTTTGTTGAACTTCCTAGTCAATTATTTGAAAACTGGTGTTATGAAAAAGAAGCCTTAAATCTATTTGCCAAACATTTTGAAACTGGTGAAATTATTCCAATGGATTTTATTGAAAAAATAAAAAAATCTTCTAATTTTTTAGAAGGAATCCAAACATTACGTCAATTGAGTTTTGGAATTTTAGATATGGCATGGCATGCAAAAGATCCTTCAAAAATTACTGATATCAAAAATTATGAATCTTTAGCTTTTAAAAACACTCAACTATATCCGGAAGTTGAAGAAAATTGTATGAGCACTTCTTTTTCACATATTTTTCAAGGAGGCTATTCTTCTGGGTACTATTCTTATAAATGGGCTGAGGTTTTAGACGCTGATGCCTTTGCTTTATTTAGAAAAAAAGGCATATTTGATAAAAAAACCTCTTTAAAATTTAAAACCTATATTCTAGAAAAAGGAGGCACTGAAAAACCAATGGAATTGTACCTTAAATTTAGAGGTAAAAAACCCACAAATGAAGCTTTATTAAAAAGAGCTGGATTAGTAAAATAATATCAAAATTTTTGAGTATAAATAAAAAAAGAAGCAATGAGATTCATTGCTTCTTTTTTTATTGAAATTTGTAAAAGTAAACAGCCGTAAATAATAACTTGAGAAAATTGTCGTCCCCACAACGGTAGTATATTCAAAATCATTAGTTTACGACTGCTATTTACTTTATTTCATTTTTATAATAATAAATTCAGTTCTTCTATTAAGTTGGTGTTCTTGTTCAGAACAAGGTACATTATTAGAACATTTATTTACTAATTGAGTTTCTCCAAATCCTTCATATTTAGTTATTCTGTCAGCATTAATTCCTTTAGACACTATATAATCATAAGTAGATTTAGCTCTTCTATTAGACAATCTCATATTATAATCATCATTAGCTCTACTATCAGTATGAGATTCTAAACGAATTACCATTCCTGGATATTTGTTCATTAATGCTACTACCTTATCTAATTCAACGGCTGCATCAGGTCTAATATTGTGCTTATCTAAATCAAAATAAATAGTTTCTAAATCAGCTAAAACAACAACATCTTCAATTGGTGCCATTGGAATATTTAAATTAACTATTAGTTCAGTTTTCTTTTCTAGTCCAAATGAGCTAAACTCTTTTATAGCATCTTGATATTTTTCTTTAGATCCTTTTAAAATAAATTTTTCATCCCTTGGAATTAAGTGTTCATAAGCTCCATCTTCTTCTGTAATAAAATACGTTAATTCTTCGCCATTTTCTCTTGATAAAACAACTTTTGCTCCAGCAACTGGCTCGCTATTTATGGCATCAAAAATTTGACCTTTTAAGGTTAGAGGTGGAATTCTTGTAAATGCATAAACATCATCTCCTCCCATTCCTCCTTTTCTGTTTGAAGAAATATATCCTTTAAATCCATCTTTCGATAAAAAATAAGCAAAATCGTCTTTTTTACTGTTTATTGGCTCTCCTAAGTTAATTACATTAACAATTTCATTATTTTCATTTTTAATAGAAACAAAAACATCTAAAAGTCCAAAACCTACATGGCCATCTGAAGAAAAATATAATGTTTCATCCTCTCCATAAATAAACGGAAACGATTCGTTACCTTCTGTATTTACAATATTCCCTAAATTTATTGGTGCACTTAAAGATCCATCTTCATTTATAGAACTCTTATAAATATCCGTTCCTCCTTCTCCTCCAGGCATATCAGAAGCAAAATATAATGTTTTACCATCATTACTTAAAGATGGATGGTACACTATATAGTTTGGGTTATTTAAATTTGTTGGCTTAATGTTTGTCCATTTACCCTCCACTAAATCTGCTGAATAAATACCCACATGCATCACCCCTTTACTATCACTAATTTTTGAACTTTCGTGGTAATTATTTCTAGAAAAGTAAGCTTTGGTTCCATCTGCATTGAAAGTTACTGGACCATCATGCTGAATGGTATTTATTTCATCAGAAAACTTTGTAATAGATTCTTCAGTACCTCCTTCAGTTGGTGCTTGATAAACATCTAATAATGGTTGTTTATCCCAGGCATAGAGTCTTTTAATTGCAACTCCTTCATCTCTAGACGATGTAAAAACAACTTTATCATTTAAAGCAACAGCACCAAAGTCATTAAACTTAGAATTAAAATCTACTGTATGTAAGGTATTTTTTTCTTTTGAATTAAAAATAGCACTAGCTAAATCTTCATTCTTAAAAAAGCTTTTAACTCTTGAATCATTTTCATTTCCGGCTTCTTTATACATCTTCATCCATTTTTTAGATTCCTCATAATTTCCGGTAGCTCTTAAAGTTTGAGCATAATATAAAAAATATTCAGATGGTACATTTTCTTGTTTAACAACCTCTTTATAAATAGGCAAGGCATTTTCAGGCTGTCTCAACATTATGTATGCGTCAGCTAATTTTTGCATAGCATATCGTTCATTAAAACTCGTGTCAATTAATTTTTCATAAGTTGAAATAGCTTTCACAAAAGAAAAATTATCGAATTGTCTGTCAGCTCTTTTTTGTTTTGCAGTTTGACCAAACATTGATGTAATGCCAATCAAAGCAAAAGCAATAAATAAAAGTCTTATATTTCTCATAGTATTCATCTTTATTTGGTTAAAAGTATCTTGGAGATTTTTGTTTGTTTTTCAAGAATTTAAATTCATACATTAACAAAATCTCATGAGACCCTGAAGTATAAGGTCTAATTTCTCCTGTTGGAATTTCATAAGTATAACCAACTCTAAACTGATCAGAAACTTGAAAATCTACTAAAGCACCAAAAGCTCTTTGTTCTCCATTAAACCTGTAAGAACCACCCAGCCAAAATGTTTCATTAAATAAAAAGTTGGCTGTTAAATCTAAAGATAAAGGAGCTCCTTTAGTATATTTGGTCATAAAAGAAGGTTTTAGTTTTAAATTTTCATTTAAATCAAATACATACCCTCCAATGGCATAATAATGAACGGTTTCTAAAGCTGCATATTCAGTATCATTATGTAAATCATGATTTACCAGTTTAGGTATTGATAAACCTGCATACCACTTATCTGAATGAAATAATATACCAACACCAAAATTGGAATTCCATCTATTAAGTCTTTCATCAAAATAAGGATCTTGATTAACTTCAGTATCATTATACAATTCTTCTGCTAACTTATAATATGTTAACCCTCCTTTTAATCCAAAACTAACATCTACTTCATCGCTAGCTTGAAGTGTATAAGAAAAGTCTGCATAAACATATGTAAAATTTTCAAATCCTGATTTATCATTAATTAATGATAGTCCTAAACCAACTTTTTCATTTCTTAAAGGAGAATGAATAGATAATGTTTGTGTTTGAGGTCCTCCATCAAAACCAGCCCATTGATTTCTATTTAGTGCTACAATACTTAAAGCATCTCTACTACCTGCGTAAGCAGGATTCACAGAAATTGTATTATACATATATTGCGTGAACTGTGGTAATTGTTGAGCATTCGAATATTCAAATCCCAATGTTAACATTACTACTATTATAATTAATCGCTTCATAGTTTTTGTTTTTTTAATGAGTTCCTAAATAAATATACCCTGTTATTGGCTCTAAAGATTGCCCTCCAGAATCTATTACTTTAACAATGTAGTAATAGGTTCCTGCTGGTAATTTTGCACTTGATCCTATTGTCAATCCTGAATTATTATGATATCCTCCCCAAGTGTTTTTATAATCTTTAGATTCATATACCATTTTACCCCAGCGGTTAAATATTTCAACAATATATTTACAGCTACTAGCACCAACTAAACCAACATTAAATGTATCGTTTATACCATCATTATTAGGGGTTACTACTTTGGATATTTCATCTGGTGTAACACACGCTAATACCGCACAATCAATAACTACAGTTAATTGTGATACACATCCTGTTGATGACGTAAAATTAAATCTATATTCGCCATTTTCTAATTCAACAACATCCAATAAACTTCCATTTAATCTATTAGGAATATCTATTGCCTCCCAAGTTCCACTTGTATCAGAAGCTAAACTTAAATAATCATTTAAATCAACTGTTTGAACAGGGTTACCGAAACCATCAAATAGGTCATCACAAATATTTACAACCTCGTTAACAGTTGTGTTATCTTCACTAACCGTTACCGTTTCTGTTGATGAACATCCATTTGTTGAATCTGTTACTGTTACAGTATATTCTCCTGCTGCTGTTACTTCTATACTTGAAGTCGTTGCTCCTGTACTCCATAAGTAACTTGCATCTCCTTGAACTGTTGATCCACTTGCATCTAAAACAACGCTTGTTGTGGTACAAGTTAAAGTCTCGTTTCCTGTAATACTAATTATTGGATTATTTATACTTTGAGTGATTGTTATTTTTTCAGCATCATAACATCCGTTATCACTATCAGTAACTACCACTAAATATTCTCCTGGTTCTGTTACTTCAATACTTGGTGTTGTAATACCAGACATCAATTGATTATCTTTACTCCACAAGTAACTTGCTTCACCTTGAACAACTGAAGTAATAGCATTCAAAGTAATAGTTGTTAAATCGCAGGTTAATTCTGTATCTGAAGCGATAATCACAGCTGTAGGCTTCGTAAAATCTTCAGTAATAGTTACACTATCACTTGCAGAACATTCTGTTCCATCAACAAATACTGTTAAAGTATATGTTCCAGAAGCACTAATTGTTGGGTGTAAAGTTGTTTCTCCATTATCAATTACACCATTTAAAGTAGTCCATAAATAACTATAACTAGCTTCTTGATTATTTGAACTTGCAGTACCATTCAACACTAAAGTTTCTGTATTACAGTTTAATTCGGCATTAAATCCTGCACTTACTAATGGAGAATAATTTACGGTTACCTCAAAACTACTCTCATCACTACAGTTTGGAGTTGTGCCTGTGGCTGCATAAATATAAATCGTTTGGGTACTGGTAATACTAGCTCCTGCATTTAATGCTGTGCCGGTTCCACCTGATCCTGTATAGTAACTTCCTACTGTTAAATTTGGTAAGGTATAACTGTCACATACTGTTACATCATTCAACTCATCTACATCTGGAGAAAGGTTAATAGTAACCAAGAAGCTTTCCTCATCACTACAAGAGCCATCTGCATCATAAATCCATACGGTTTGAGTACTTGTGATTGGACCATTTATTACCTGACCTCCATTGGCTTGACTCTTATCATAATATGCCTGGTTACCTGTTAAATTTGAACCTGCTATTACTGGTAAGCTATAACTATCACAAGCTGTTTGTGGACCTGGATTCGTAATTACAGGATCAACACAACAACTCTCAATTGTTATTACTGTATTTTTTACAGCAACATCGTTATCTGAATCAGTTACTGTTAAACTAATATTTTTTGAACCTCCTGATGCAAATACTACAGTATGAGGTCCTTCATTTGTAAGAGGTAGATTAGAAACTCCTCCATCAAAATCCCATAAATAGGTTAAAGTACCATCACCTCCTGTTGATGTATTTGTAAACACAACTTTTTCATAATCACCTCCATCACAATTTTCGTTAACAGTGAAATCTACCGAAAGTGGCGTGTTAACTACTATAGTTTCAAGGTTAGCTCCTGAACATTTACTAGATTGTGTAGCACAACCAGGATCTCCAGATGCATTTCCTGGAGTTTGCCATGACAAATAAATATCTCTTAATTCTAATACCTCACCACATAAATAGGAAGGTAATTCAAACATTCTATAATTTGCTAGTTGAATAGCTCCATTATCACCTACACTTATTTTATTTGGTGACAATGTAGGATTACCATCTAAACCAATCTTAACATTATCTTTATACAAATTAAATTGCATAAATAAATCGTGTTTTGAACTGGTTTTAGTTACTTCTACCCAAATATAATATCCAGCAATTGGGTCACCTGCTGTACAGGTAGCTAATTGATTTCCAGAAGAATCGGCTAAAAACACTTTCCCAAATTCAACATCATTTGCATTACAACCATCAATACTACAATCTAATGTGGATTCGGTAGCTGGAAAATCTGCAATGATTTGAGAAAACCCTATGGTTGTTGTAAAAAATAATAACAAAATAATTGTTAAACGCTTAAAAGTAATTTTTTTCATAATTTTTTTATTTTAAATTCAAATACTGCATAAATTAATATACAATTACAACTTAAAAAGCTTTTTTGTCATAAAGACAATTTAACTAATTATAGGGGTCTAACTATCCAAACAATGCTTTTTTACACTGTTGTTTTAAATCTGTGGGGCCAAAAAATAAATGAGTTTTGTGGGGGACATCTCTCAATTCAATAACAAATATACTCCAGAAGTTTTGTATAAATAAATTTACAAAGCTCTATTTTTAAGGTTTTTAACAAATGGATCGTTTTTGGTAATAAATGGTGATAAATATCATACAATTTAACAATTCTTTTTTTATTTTAAATAGAAAATAGATTTAACACATTGTTTTTCAGTATCTTATGTTTTTAAAATTTAAAAAAAATAACTTTATAAATCCTTTTCAATGTTTCTTTTAATCAGGTATTTATTATTCAATTCATAAAATATCCTATTTTTGCAACTCAACATTACAATACAATTATGAATAAATATGATGTAGCTGTTATAGGCTCAGGGCCTGGAGGATATGTTGCCGCAATTAGATGCGCTCAATTAGGTCTTAAAACTGCAATTATTGAAAAATACAATACATTAGGTGGAACCTGTTTAAATGTAGGCTGCATACCTTCAAAAGCTTTATTAGATTCCTCGCATCATTATTATGATGCAACCAAACATTTTAAAACTCACGGAATTGAAGTTAAAGGTTTAGATGTAGATTTTGAACAAATGATTGCTCGTAAAAATGAAGTGGTTTCACAAACTTCAGGAGGTATTAACTTTTTGATGGATAAAAATAATATTGATATGTATCAAGGTGTTGGTAGTTTTGCTGATGCTACACATATTAATATTGCAAAAAATGATGCTACAACAGAAAAAATTGAAGCAACTAAAACCATTATTGCAACAGGGTCAAAACCTGCTAGCTTGCCTTTTATTGAAATTGATAAAAAAAGAATTATTACTTCAACCGAAGCTCTAAGTTTAACTGAAATACCAAAACACTTAATAGTTATTGGTGGTGGTGTTATTGGTTTAGAGCTAGGGTCAGTTTATAGCAGATTAGGATCTCAAGTTTCTGTGATTGAATATATGCCAACTATCACACCTGGAATGGATGCAATGCTTTCTAAAGAGTTACAAAAATCTTTAAAAAAGCAAGGTATCAAATTTTTTACTAGTCATAAAGTTACCTCAGTTAAAAATCATGGAAATGAAGTGGTTGTTACAGCTGACAATAAAAAAGGTGTTTCAACAGAGTTTAAAGGAGATTATACGCTAATTTCTGTGGGCAGAAAACCTTATACCGAAGGATTAGGATTAGAAAATGTAGGTATAAAAGTTACAGACAAAGGACAAATTGAAACCAATGAACATTTACAAACCAATGTATCAAATATTTATGCCATTGGTGATGTTGTAAAAGGGGCTATGTTAGCTCATAAAGCTGAAGAAGAAGGAACCATGGTTGCAGAACTAATTGCTGGACAAAAACCTCATATCAATTATAATTTAATTCCTGGTGTTGTTTACACTTGGCCAGAAGTTGCTGCTGTAGGTAAAACCGAAGAACAATTAAAAGAAGCTGGTGTAAACTATAACTCTGGAACTTTTGCCATGCGAGCTTTAGGTAGAGCAAGAGCAAGTATGGATTTGGATGGACAAATAAAGGTATTAGCAGATGCCGAAACCGATGAAATTCTTGGTGTTCACATGATTGGTGCCAGAGCTGCAGATATGATTGCCGAAGCAGTTATTGCCATGGAGTTTAGAGCATCTTCTGAAGATATTGCTCGTTCATCACATGCGCATCCAACATTTACTGAAGCTTTTAAAGAAGCTTGTTTAGCGGTAAGTAATAGAGCAATTCATAGTTGATACATTTCAATTCTGAATGAATCAGAAAACATATTTATAAAAAAGTCCTTTCAATTTGAAGGGACTTTTCTATTTTTGCGACAATGCAAAGAACTAGTTATCAAATTCAGATTGAAAATAGTACTGAGTTTAAAACACAACTCCTACTCTGGTCACAGCAATTTAAAACTGCTGTTTGGTTAGATAGTAATAACTACCAACAAAAACATTCAAATTTTGATGCTGCTTTAGCTGTAGGCGCATTTTCTAAAATTGAAACCAATTATAAAAATGCTTTTAAAAAGCTTAAAGAATACCAAACTAAAATTAACGATTATATTTTTGGTTATTTAAGCTACGATTTAAAAAATGATGTTGAAAATTTAACTTCTTCTAATTTTGATGGACTTAACTTTCCAGAGTTGTTTTTTTTTCAACCTTCAAAAATTATATTCATTAAAGGAACTACCATTACTTTAAAATACCTCAATCAATTTAAACATGAAATTGAACAAGATTTAAATGAAATTAAAAAAATAAAAAAAACTGTACCAAAGGCTGCTACTGAAAATATTAAAATAAAACTTCGAATTCATAAAGATGAATATTTTAAAAAATTGAATACAGTTTTAACACATATTCAAAAAGGGAACATTTACGAAGCTAATTTCTGTCAAGAATTTTATAGTGAAGACTCCGTAATTAATCCGGTAATAGTTTACCAAAATTTAAATGAAATTTCTAAACCTCCTTTTGCTACTTTTTTAAAATTAAACGATAAATTTCTATTATCCGCTTCACCCGAACGTTATTTAAAAAAAGAAGGTGATTTAGTTGTTTCTCAACCCATTAAAGGAACCGCTAAAAGAGCAGCTAATAAAATTGATGACTTAAAACTTATTAAGCAACTAGAACAAAACCAAAAAGAACGTGCAGAAAATATTATGATTGTTGATTTGGTTAGAAATGATTTATCTCGGTTTTCAAAAAAAGGAACCGTAAAAGTAGATGAACTTTGTAAAGTTTATACTTTTATGCAAGTACATCAACTTATTTCTACTGTTTCTTGCACCTTAAAAAAAGAGGTTCATCCTGTAGATATTATTAAAAATACTTTCCCAATGGGAAGTATGACAGGTGCTCCAAAAATTTCCGCAATGAAAATTATTGAAAATTTAGAAGAAACTAAAAGAGGGTTATATTCTGGTGCAGTAGGCTATTTTACACCTCACGGAGATTTTGATTTTAATGTTATTATTAGAAGTATTTTATACAATGCTTCTAAAAAATATGTTTCATACTCTGTTGGAGGTGCAATTACAGCGCAATCTAATCCTGAAAAAGAATATGAAGAATGTTTGTTAAAAGCTAAAGCTATGAAACAAGTTTTAGTAAACTAAATAGTTATATTTACCATAACTTATGAAAGCGGAATTAAAAGAACATATCGATAAAAATTTACCTTTTTTAAACCATAAAAAGTTATTAATAGCAATCTCTGGAGGAATTGATAGTGTAGTACTTACTCGCTTGATGAAAAAACTAAATTTTGATATTTCATTGGCCCATTGCAATTTTACTTTACGTGGAAAAGAAAGCAATAAAGACGAGCAGTTTGTAATTGGTTTAGGTGAAAAAATGCAAGTTCCAACCTATACCATAAAATTTGAAACTGAAAAATATGCTAACGAAAAAGGGTTGTCAACTCAAATGGCCGCTCGTGAATTACGTTATAATTGGTTTGATAATATTTGTAAAGAACAACAAATTGATTATCTAATAACTGCCCATCATAAAGATGATGTATTGGAAACCTTCTTAATCAATCTTACTAGAGGTACTGGTTTAGACGGCTTAACTAGCATTCCTGAAATTAATGGAAACATTGTTAGACCATTACTTCCTTTTACCCAAAATGAAATTTTAGTTTATGCAGCAAAAAATAAACTCCAATGGCGAGAAGACAAAAGCAATTCATCTATTAAATATGTTCGTAATAAAATTAGACATAAAGTAATTCCTATTTTAAAAGAATTAAACCCTAGTTTATTAGAAACATTTTACCAAACATTAAACAACCTAAAAGCCAGCCAACAAATTGTAAAAGATCGAATTCAAAATGTAAATGATAAAGTTTCAACTGTACATAAAACTGAAACTCATTTTGATATTTTAAAACTTAAAAAACTAAGCGACCCTAAAATTTATTTATACGAACTCCTTAAAAATTATGGTTTTACAGAATGGGATGATGTCACAAATTTATTAGATGCCCAAAGTGGTAAACAAGTTTTTAGTAAAACACATCGTTTGGTTAAAGATAGAGAATGCTTAATACTTTCCAAAATCTCCGTAAAACCAAAAATACCTTTTACTGAAATACACAAAGGCACTACCCAAATCTCCGTTCCAATAAACTTAACTTTTGAAACCATCGATATTCCCTTTGACAATAAAAATCATCAAAAAAAAATAATGGAGGAATTAGTGCTTAACAGCCCTCAAGCAATAACCATTGATGCCGATAAAATTACGTTTCCCCTTACGTTAAGAAAATGGCAAAAAGGAGATTTTTTCTACCCTATTGGATTACAAGGAAAAAAGAAAGTGAGTAAATTTTTTAAAGATGAAAAAATGTCAATATTAGAAAAGGAAAACGTTTGGCTTTTATGTTCTAATAATGATATTATTTGGGTAATAGGACAACGTTTAGATGAGAGATTTAAAGTAACTGAATCTACTTGTTCTATTTTAAAAGTTACTCTGTAAACTAAAAACCGTTTTGCATTAAATTTTGTTTATCCTGTTTAAAACACTAAATTTATAGTGTAATTTTTTTGTTATGCTTAAAAATACTATTCTTTTCGTCTTTCTATATTTAGTTGTTTTAAAAAGTTTTTCTCAAGAAATTACTGTTGCTAAACAAACCAACACTATCCCAAAAAGTATTTATTCTCAAACAACCACTTCAAGCAGCTTTAATGCTATTGTTAATTTAAATGAACGACTAAAGCTTAACTCTTATAAATTTGTTTATATTAACGAAAAAAATATAGAAAATGGTTACTTTACCATTCCTTTAAACACTACTTTTAAAGCTTCCAGTAAATTTAGTTTAGATACTTACAAAAAAATTAAGGACCGACTTGAATTAGAAAAAAGCTTTTTCAAAGTTTCTAAACTATATGAACCATTTCAATATCAAAACGATTTACAAAAAAAACGATTTCGTTAATTTAAGCTTTTAAAAATCGTATTTTAACTTCGCTTTTGTATTTTTCGCATTTAAAAACAAAAACATATGCACAAACAACCAAAACTTACTAGGTTTAATGAAAATGTATTGGCTAAATACCAAATTTATAATAGTATTTTTATGACATTACCATTTGATACTATTAGTAAAACAGGTGTTTTGTTACCTCTTTTCCATGAAGTTTGTAAAAATGGTTTTTCTTCAAAAAAGAATCCTAATGAAATTGTTGAATCTTTTTTTCAAACTTATCAAGAAAACCCTACTGAAGATGAAAAAGTAAATCTTTTGTTTAGATTTATTCAATATATTGAAAGACAAGTTGTTCTATTTGATGCTATTGAAGATGCTGCTTTCCCTGTTGTAAATAATATGGATGGTGTTGGCACTCTTCGTAATAGCAAAGAAATGGCTACTCAAGAAAATAAAAAAGAAGCTTTAAAAAAACATTTAGAAGATTTTAAAGTTAGAGTTGTTTTAACCGCTCATCCAACACAATTTTACCCTGGAACAGTTTTAGGAATAATTACAGATTTAACTGAAGCTATTCAAAAAAATGATTTATTAAAAATAAATCAACTGTTAGCACAATTAGGTAAAACACCTTTTTTCAAACATGAAAAACCAACACCTTATGATGAAGCTGTTAACTTAATTTGGTATTTAGAAAATGTATTTTACCATTCTATAGCAAACGTTTACGACTATGTTCAAAGTAATATTTTTGATGGACATCCCATTAAAAATGAAATAATTAATTTAGGGTTTTGGCCAGGTGGTGATAGAGATGGAAATCCTTTTGTTACTACTGAAATTACATTGAATGTAGCAAAACGCTTGAAACAAACCATTTTAAAAAATTATTATAGAGATATTCGTTCACTAAAAAGAAGACTTACGTTTAATGGCGTAGAGCAAATTATTTCAGAATTAGAAAGCTTATTGTTTGAAAACAGTGTAAACCCTGAAATAAACACCATGATTGCTTTGAATGAATTTATTGAAAAATTACAGCAAATTAGAGAAACCCTTATATCAAAACACCAATCACTTTACCTAACTGAAATAGATGGTTTTATTAATAAGGTACATTTATTTGGATACCACTTTGCTACCCTAGATATTAGACAAGATAGCAGAGTTCATCACAATGTTTTTTCAGAAATTGTAACAACTTTACAAAAAACCGGAAGTACGCTTTTCCCTAAAAACTACTTTGAGCTTTCTGAAGACGAACAACTTCAAATTCTTTCTGAAGTATCAGGAGCAGTAGATGTTTCAACTATTAAAGATGAAATGGCAGCCAAAACCTTAGGCTCTATTTATGCATTAAAAGCCATTCAACAAAACAATGGCGAAAGAGGTGCCAACCGTTATATTATAAGCAATAACCAAACAGCTGTAAATGTTATGGAAACTTTTGCCATGTTTAATTTATGTGGCTTCAATCATCATATTACAGCAGATATTATTCCTCTATTTGAAACTGTTGACGATTTAACAAATGCTAAAAGTGTGATGGAAAAATTATACACAAATCCTGCATATAAAAATCACTTAGCTAAAAGAGAAAATAAACAAACAGTAATGTTAGGCTTTTCTGATGGAACTAAAGATGGAGGTTATTTAATGGCAAACTGGTCCATTTTTAAAGCTAAAGAAAATTTAACTGAAATATCTAGACAATATGGTGTTAAAGTTATCTTTTTTGATGGCCGTGGTGGACCACCTGCTCGTGGAGGAGGAAAAACACATCAATTTTACGCTTCTTTAGGGCCAACTATTGAAGATGAAGAAATTCAATTAACCGTACAAGGACAAACTATCAGTTCTAATTTTGGAACTTTAGATTCATCACAATACAATATAGAACAATTATTAAGTGCTGGAATTTCTAATGAATTGTTTAGCAATGCTAACAATATAATGACTAAAAATGATACTGAAATTATGAATGATTTAGCAACTACTAGCTATAAAGCATATTCAGAATTTAAAAATCATCCAAAATTTTTATCATATTTAGAAAAAATGAGTACGTTAAAATATTATGCAAAAACTAATATTGGTAGCCGACCGTCTAAACGATCTAAATCCGCAAAACTTAACTTTTCAGATCTAAGAGCCATCCCTTTTGTAGGTTCATGGAGTCAGTTAAAACAAAATGTTCCTGGATTTTATGGAGTTGGTACTGCATTAAAAAAGTACGAAGATGCTGGTGAATTTGATAAATTAATCAAGTTTTACAACAACTCCGATTTCTTTAAAGCTCTTATTGGAAATAGTATGATGTCGCTTTCAAAATCATTTTTTGAACTTACTTCATATATGTCTAAAGATAAAGAATTTGGAGAATTTTGGAATATTATTTATAACGAATACTTAACTACAAAACGTTTAATTTTAAAACTTTCTAACTATACCGAATTAATGCAAAGCAACAAAGTTGGAAAAGAGTCAATTAACATTCGAGAAAATATTGTTTTGCCTTTGTTAACTATTCAACAATATGCATTAATTAAAATTCAAGAATTGCAACAAGATGAACATACAAATCATGAAAAGATTAAAATATATGAAAAAATGGTAACCAGATCTTTATTTGGAAATATTAATGCAAGTAGAAATTCAGCTTAATTATGAATTCAATTTATGTTACAGAAAATGAGTACGCACCATTTTATAAAAATTACATTAAAGCTTTAGGCAATGTTAATTTATTTGAAGTATTAAACAGGTCATTAAACGATATAGTTAACACTGTTAAAGAGCTGCCTGAAGAAAAATTAACTTATCAATATGCTAAAGGTAAATGGACTATTAAAGAGTTAGTTCAACACATTATTGATACTGAACGAGTTTTAAGTTATAGAGCTATGCGATTTTCTAGAAATGACGCCACCAACTTACAAGGTTTTGATGAAAATTGGTATGTTGATAATTCTTATGGAAATAATAGATCTATAACAGATTTATTAGATGAATTAAGCTACTTAAGAAAAGCCAACATCTCATTATTTAAAAGCTTTACTAATGAAATGTTTAAAATGAGTGGTACTGCTAATGGTAGCGAAATGACAGTTAGAGCTATAGGCTTTATTATTGCTGGGCATCAAATGCATCATTTAAATATTATAAAAGAAAAATATTTAAATAACCGTTAATTAAAATCCTAAAAAGCCTTCTTTATAAGAGGGCTTTTTTAATAACTTTTAATCATTCTCGTCTAAAAAGAAAATTTCATTTACTGATTTTTTAAAAATAGATGATATTTTTAATGCAAGTACTGTAGAAGGAACATATTTATTAAGTTCCATAGCATTAATTGTTTGTCTGCTTACCCCAATCATTTCAGCTAAATTTGCTTGAGTTAAATTATGAATAGCTCTTTGTACTTTAATATCATTCTTCATCAGTAAGTTTTTTAGATTTATATAAAACATAATGGAAACGTAACATAAAAAACAGCAACATGGTAAACATATTATAAATTAATACATTTAAAAAACTTAAATCAAAAACAAAAATAATTGCCAAAACCAACACCATATAATTTACATAAGTTGCCCAAATTAAACTTTCCATTCTAATTTTTGAAATGTACTCATCCTCATCTTTTGTTTTGGAAAAGGATACTAAAATTCCTCCCAAAATAATTAATATTGAAGCTATTTCATCTGCAATATTATTACTTGTCCATTCAAAAATAGTACTTGAAAAAATATCATTTGACCCAATTAAAGGAAAAACATTCGTTTCCCAATTTGGATACTCTATATCATTCCATAATAATATAACACCCAATACAAAGCCTGTACTAAATAAAATCCAACCTAAATGCTTGAATTTGTGAGAAAATAAAAATCGTGATTTCATAAGTTCAAATTTAAAATATATTCAAATGTAAAATATACTTTACATATAGACAAATATTTTTTACTATTTAGTTTCGTAAGGTTTAAAATATTATATTTGAAGTAACTATAAAATCAATAAATTTCCATGCGAATTCTAAAAAAAACTCTTCTCATTTTTACCACTATTATAGCTCTGGCTATACTTGGAGGCTGGATGTATTATAATAGTTTAAAACCTACGTATTCTGGAAATTTATCATTGTCAGCAATTGATAAAAAAGCTGAAGTATATTTTGATGATTATGGAATTCCACACATTTATGCTGAAACCGAAAAAGACGCATTAACCGTTTTAGGCTATGTTCACGCCCAAGATAGATTATGGCAAATGGAATTAATGCGAAGAATTGCTCCCGGAAGATTGTCTGAAATTTTTGGTAAAGATATGCTTAAAAATGACAAATTTTTTGTGAGCTTAGGGATTGAAGAAGCATCTAAGAAATCTATAGAAAAACTTAGTCAAAATAGTGAAGTTTATAAATTAGCAACTGCATATTTAAATGGTGTAAACCAATTTATAGATGAAGGCCCAACACCTATTGAATTCACTTTAATAGGAATTGAAAAAGAACATTACCAGTTAACTGATATTTATAATATATTAGGTTATATGTCTTTTAGTTTTGCTATGGCACACAAAACAGATCCTTTACTTACAGCTATTAAGGAAAAATTAGGGCAAAACTACTTGAAAGATTTAAATATTGACATTAACCCAAACACAGTACTTATAAAAAACTCCAAACAATCTATTGAAGATTTCACCAATTTAGTTTCAGAAGTAAATAATATTATCAATCAATCACCTATCCCTCCCTTTATAGGAAGCAATAGCTGGGTGGTTTCTGGAAAAAAAACTACTACTGGAAAAGTACTTTTTGCAAATGATCCACACATTATGTATTCGCAACCTGGCACATGGTATGAAGCTCATATCAAAACTGCAAACTATGAAATGTATGGATACCATATTGCTGGTGTACCATTTCCTCTTTTAGGTCATAATAGAAACTATGCTTATGGATTAACGATGTTTGAAAATGATGATATAGATTTTTATCAAGAAGAAAATCATCCTTCTAACGTTAATAAATACAAAACACCAAACGGATTTAAAACCTACAATACTTTTACTAAAACTATTAAAGTTAAAGATGAAAATGATGTTACAATTAAAGTTAGAAGTTCGAGACATGGACCTATAGTAAATGATGTTATAGAAACAATCTCTACTACTAACCCCATTGCAATGTCTTGGGTTTACACTCAACAAGAAGGAAAAGTTTTAGACGCACTTTATACCATTTCCAGAGCTACTAAAATGGAAGACGTAAAAAAAGGCGCTTCAATGATACATGCTCCAGGTTTAAATATTATGTATGGAGATGCTAAAGGAAATGTTGCTTGGTGGGCTGCTGGAAAACTATACAAACATAAATCGCAAGTAAATAGTAAGTTTATTTTAGATGGAACCTCAAGTGAAGAATATCCAATAGAATTTTTAGATTTCAGCAATAATCCAATGGCTGAAAATCCAAAATGGAACTATGTTTACTCTGCTAATAACCAACCAGATACTATAGCCAATATGCTATACCCTGGCTATTATTTACCTGAAGATAGAGCTAAAAGAATTATACAATTACTAGAACCCAAAAATAATTGGAATAAACAAGCAATGGCTATTATGATTAATGATGTTACTTCATCTGTTGCTCCTGAAATTATTAAAGAGTTTACCAAAATAATGGATTTTAATTCTTTTAGTAAAAACGAACAAAGAGCTATTGATGTATTACAGCTTTGGAATGGAGAAAATACAATAGACCATGTTGCACCAACTATTTATAATAAATGGGTATATTTATACTTAAAAAATACATTTAAGGATGAGCTAGGTGATACAATGTTTAACCAACTAATGAATACTCATTTAATGAAAAGAATGATTGCTGAAGTTGTCAAAAACAAAAATTCAATTTGGTGGGATGATATTTCTACAAAAGATAACATAGAAAATAGAAAAGACATATTATCAAAATCTTTAATTGAAGCTGTGGCTGCTTTGGAAAAACAACTTGGAAATGATATAAAAGATTGGAACTGGGGAAAAGTTCATACCTTAGAACATGGACACCCTTTAGGTACCATTGCTTCATTAAAAAAATATTTTAATGTAGGCCCTTTTCCTATGAAAGGTGCCAGAGAAGTTATTGACAACAGAGGTTATGAATATAACAACACCGGATTATACAAAGTTACAGCCGGTCCTTCTACTAGAAGAGTGATCGATTTTTCTGATGTTGAAAATAGCATCAGTATATTGCCAACAGGACAATCTGGAAATCCTTTTAGTAAACATTATAAAGATCAGACAGAAATGTACAATAAAGGTGAATTTAGAAAAATGAAAATGAACAAAGAAGAAATCATAAGTGTTTCAACAAAATTAATAGTGCAACCAAAATAATGAGCAAACGAATAACCATAAAACAAATAGCAAAAGCATTGCATGTTTCTATATCAACAGTTTCAAAAGCTTTAAACGACAGCTATGAAATTAGTGATGAAACCAAACAAAAAATTCAACAATATGCCAAAGAGCACAAGTATAAACCCAATACTTTAGCACTTAGTTTACAAAATAAAAAAACCAAAACAATTGGAATTATCATCCCCAACATTTTAACCTATTATTTTGCACGTGTATTAAGAGGCATTGAAAAGGTAGCAGCTGAAAAAGGGTATAATATTGTTACTTGTATTACCAATGAATCTCATAAAAAAGAAGTAGACACTATGGAAATGCTTTCCAATGGAACCATTGATGGTTTTATTGCGTGTTTATCTGAAGAAACATTAAAAGTGAAAAACTTCGACCATTTTCATTCCTTAATAGAAGAAGGTACTCCTATAGTTTTATACGATAGAGTTCATAAAGAAATCAATTGTGATAAAGTTGTTACCGATTCTGTTAAAAGTGCTTACAAAGCAACCCGTTTTTTAATGAGATCTGAATGTAAAAATATAGCATTGATTTCAGTTTCAGAAGGGTTGAATGTAAGTAAATTTAGTGTTAAAGGCTATTTAAAAGCACATACAAAATATGATTTAGTCCCTAATGAAGATTTAATTATTAGACAGTATAGCGAAGAAGGCTTAAAAGAAAACATCAATAAAATACTTGACAACAATAAAGTTGATGGTATTTTTACTGTTGATGAAATTTCGGGAGCAATTACCACTCAAGTTTTAAACAAAAGAAACTTGCGAATTCCTGAAGACGTTTCAATTATAGGGTTTACCAACGGAATGTTATCTCGTTATAGCACACCTCCATTAACAAGTGTTAATCGTTTTGCTCATACAACTGGAGAAACAGCGGCTTTACGATTAATCCAAAAAATTGAAGAAAAAATTGAGTTTAATAATATTGAAACTATTATTATGAAAACAAAATTAGTTGAACGAGATTCAACTAAAAAAATGTTCATCAAGTTTTAAACATTAAAAGAAAAAAATATGCTAGTGAAAATTTATGGCAGCGCCGTTTTTGGCGTTGAAGCCACCACTATTACCGTTGAAGTAAATATAGACAAAGGTATTGGCTACCATTTAGTTGGTTTGCCTGACAACGCCATTAAAGAAAGTAGCTATCGTATTTCAGCTGCTTTAAACAATAATACCTATAAATTACCCGGTAAAAAAATAACTATAAATATGGCTCCGGCAGATTTACGAAAAGAAGGATCTGCCTACGATCTTACATTAGCCATAGGAATTCTAGCAGCATCAAACCAAATAAAATCTGAAAAAATCAATGAATATGTGATAATGGGAGAACTTTCTTTAGACGGAAGTTTGCAACCCATAAAAGGAGCTTTACCAATAGCTATAAAAGCAAAAGAAGAAGGTTTTAAAGGTTTCATTTTACCCAAACAAAATGCAAAAGAAGCTGCTATTGTAAATGATTTAAAAGTTTATGGAATTGACAATATCATGGAGGTAATCAATTTTTTTAATGAAGGAATCCCTTTAGAACAAACAATTATAGATACTAGAGCTGAATTTTATAAAAATATAGACAACCCTGAGTTCGACTTTGCTGATGTTAAAGGACAAGAATCTGTAAAACGTTCTATGGAAATTGCAGCAGCTGGCGGACATAATATTATACTTATTGGGCCTCCAGGAAGTGGAAAAACAATGCTTAGCAAAAGACTCCCATCTATTTTACCCCCAATGACGCTTCAAGAAGCACTTGAAACTACCAAAATACATTCTGTGGTTGGAAAAATTAAAGATTCAGGTCTAATGAGCTCAAGACCATTTAGATCACCGCACCACACAATTTCTGACGTTGCACTTGTAGGTGGGGGTCAATATCCTCAACCTGGAGAAATTTCCTTATCGCATAATGGTGTATTATTTTTAGATGAACTCCCTGAGTTTAAAAGAACGGTATTAGAAGTAATGCGTCAACCTTTAGAAGATAGAGAAGTTACTATTTCTAGAGCTCGTTTTACAGTAACATATCCAAGTAGCTTTATGCTCGTTGCAAGTATGAATCCGAGTCCGAGTGGATATTTTAATGATCCTGATGCACCTATCAGTTCTTCTCCAGCTGAAATGCAACGTTATTTAGGTAAAATTTCAGGCCCTCTTTTAGATAGAATTGATATCCATATCGAAGTAAATCCTGTTCCTTTTGAAAAACTTTCTGAAGAAACTCAAAGTGAAACAAGCAAGTCAATTAGAGAAAGAGTTACTAAAGCTCGAGAAGTACAATCTGAAAGGTTTAAAAAAATTGAGACTGTACATTACAATGCTCAAATGAATGTAAAACAAATTAGAAAATTTTGCGAATTAAATAATGAAAGTAAAACACTTTTAAAAAACGCAATGGAGCGTTTAAATTTATCAGCTAGAGCTTATGACAGAATTTTAAAAGTTTCTAGAACCATTGCAGATTTAGAACATTCTAAAGAAATTTCTTCAAACCATATTGCTGAAGCCATACAATATAGAAGTTTAGATAGAGAGGGCTGGCTAGGTTAAAACTTCAATCTCTCTTTGCTTTAATATCTTTTTTTAGAACTTCACTTATTAGCTAAGGATAAACATATATATATAATTAATTAAGTATTTAATATTAAATTTTGAAGAAAATCCAATTTTTTAAGAAAAAATATTTATTATATTTACGTTATTAAAAATTATCTATGATTTATTTTAATACCCTCTTTAGAAAAAATAAAATTGTTCTTTATTTTATTACCATCATTATTACTACATCTGTAAAAAGTCAAACTAGTTTTAATACAAATAATAATTATTATAATTGGTTTGATAACATTATTGGAGTTGAAAATACTGAGATCAACAATGGAATAGTTTACAAAGAAAAATATAAAACTATAGATGGAAATCACAAATTTTACTCAACATCTAAATTTATAAATGGAAATATTACTTATCATAAACAACCCTTTTTTAATATTAAAATGAAGTATGATATTTATGAAGATGAAATAATTATTAAACTTCCTAACCAATCGTCTTTCTCTATCATTCAATTAATAAAAGACAAAGTGGATACGTTCTCAATAAACAATCATAAATTCATCAATATTTCAAAAAGCGAAGAAATATTTTATAACGAAGAAATTTCTGGGTTTTATGAAATTTCTTTTCAAAGTAAAAAAATAACATTGCTTAAAAAACATAAAAAAGAAAGAAAACAACGTATTGGAAATTTTGTTTACAGTCAATTTAAAGATAATAGTTCTTATTATATTTTCTATGATCTTAAATATTATAAAATAAATTCTAAAAATAAACTGTTAAAACTATTTCCTAGTCTTAAAAAAAATATTGTAAGTTTTTACAGCTCCAAAAAACAGCAATTAAAATCAGATCCTGATTTGTTTATGGTTAACTTAACAAAACATTTAAATATTCTATTAAAAAATCCAGAAACTAAACACTAATGAAAAAGATACTTTTAATTTTAATATTTTTTTGTTTTCAGTTTATCAATTCACAAAATGTAGCTACAAAAAGTATCTCAATAAGTTTTGAAAATGAAACTAAAATAAATGTTATAAAAAAAATTGAAAACCTAACTAATTATCGCTTCTATTTTGTAGAAAGTTGGCTTGATGATGAGCTGATATCTGGTCAATTCAATAATAGTAGTTTACAAAATTTACTCGACTCTGTTTTTAAGAATACAATTATTAATTATTTCATCACATCCGACAATAAAGTTATTTTATCTCGTAGTATATTAATCAACGGAACTTTACCTGAGTGGTTTTCTAACGAATCAGATGAAACAATTTCTCAAACAGAAGCCATCGAGCCAGTTTTTTTTAATGAAGAAGTACCTATCCCAGATACAGCTATTGAAACTGTAAGAATTGGTAAAGAAAATAAGTTTTCTAGAAAAAAGCACTATACACTTACTGGCTTTGCTAAAAATAATACAACTAACGAACCTATTCCTAACTTAGCTATAATAGTTAAAAATAAAAATATCAACACAGTTACAGATATAAATGGGTATTATTTTATCAACCTTCCACCCGGAATTAATATTATTGAAACAAAATCTATAGGGATTCAAGATTCATCAAAAAAAGTAATTATTTATGATAATGGAACTCTAAATCTTTCTTTACAAGAAAGTGCTGAAATTTTAAAAGAAGTAACAATTGAAGCAAATAGAGATAGAAATATAAAAGAAGCTATCACAGGAAATACTCAAATTAAAATTGAAACAATTAAAAGTGTTCCTCTAGTACTAGGTGAAAGAGATATCTTAAAAGTAGCCATAACATTACCTGGCATTTCAAATGCTGGAGAAGGAGCTTCCGGATACAATGTTAGAGGGGGAAAAGAAGACCAAAACTTAATTCTTTTGGACAATGGAGTGGTTTATAATCCATCTCATTTTTTTGGTATTTTTTCTGCTCTAAATCCATTTACAATTAAAGATGTCAATATTTATAAAGGAACCATTCCTGCTGAATATGGTGGTAGGCTTTCTTCTGTTTTTGACATAAATACAAAAAACAGTAATACAGAAAAGTTTTCAGGCGAAGTATCATTTGGTCCAGTAACTAGTAATGTTGCTCTTGAAATACCTATAATTAAAGGAACTTCAGGGTTATTAGTTGGTGCAAGAGGAGCTTATTCGGATTGGATTTTAAAATCTTTAGATGAAAAATCGTTAAAAAACTCAACCGCTTCATTTTATGATGCTGTGCTAAAATATCAACATAAAATAAATGAAAATAATAATTTAGAAGCTACTGGATATTATAGTGATGATTCCTTTAGTATTAGTTCGGATTCATTATATGGTTATAATAATCAATTAATGTCATTAAAATGGAATCATAAATTTAACACTAATAATCATGGCGATTTAAGCTTAGTTAACAGTAAGTACAAATTTAATATCACTTATGATGGTAATTCTGATAATAATTTTGAATTAGGTTATAATGTTAATGAAACTGAGTTAAAACTTAAAATGAAATATTTATTAAACGAACAGCATAGTTTTGATTATGGTATTTCGAGCAAATTATATGTTGTTAATCCTGGAAATAAAGACCCCAAAGGCTCTGAATCAATTGTTGAGCCATTCAAAATACCTAAAGAAAAAGCTTTAGAATCTGCCATATTTATTTCAGATAATTACAATGTTAATAAAAATTTATTATTCAATTTAGGGTTTCGATATTCTATATACTCATCTATTGGAGAAGCTACACAAAAGCTCTATAAATCTGGATTTCCAAAAAGTGAAGGTACCGTAACCGATACTTTAACCTTCGGGAAAAACGAAGTCATTAAAACTTACGGAGGTCCTGAAATAAGAGCTTCATTAAGATACTTCTTGTTTAACGATTTTTCAATTAAAGCAAGTTATAACTCTACTTATCAATATATACATACGCTATCCAATAACACAACGACCTCATCAACTGATATTTGGAAACTTTCTGACCTTAATATAAAGCCTCAGCAAGCCAATCAGTATACTTTAGGGCTATATAAAAACATTGACGGAAACACCTACGAACTTAGTTTAGAAGGTTACTATAAAAAATCTAAAAATATAATTGATTATAAAGTTGGAGCAGATTTACTATTAAATAAATCAATTGAAACTGAAGTTTTACAAGGAGATGGGAAAGCTTATGGAATTGAGTTTTTAATAAAAAAAACCAAAGGAAAATTTAACGGATGGTTTGGGTATAATTATTCACGTTCATTTAACAAATTCAATAGTATTTTTAGTGAAGAGCGTATAAATAATGGCGATTTTTTTCCTTCTAACTTTGACAAGCCACATGATATAAGTATAGTAGCCAACTATAAATTAACAAAGCGTTTTAGCTTCTCAGCTAATTTTGCATACCAAACAGGAAGACCAATAACCTACCCTGTTGGAAATTACAATTTCAATGGAATTGATTATGTATTGTATAGTGATAGAAATAAGCTAAGAATTCCTGACTATTATAGGCTTGACTTAGGCTTTAATATTGAAGGGAATCATAAAATTAAAAAATTTGCTCATAGTTTTTGGAACATCTCTATTTACAATGCTCTTGGAAGAAACAATCCTTATTCTGTATTTTTTGTTACTGAAAAGGGTAAAGTAAAAGCATATCAAAGTTCAATATTTTCAATTCCAATACCTACCATAACTTATAATTTTAAATTTTAATATATCAAGAAAAGGTAAATAAATTAAGTTTATGAAAAAAAATAAAATATTCTACTCAATCATCTTTACAATTCTTGTATTTTTAAACAATAGTTGTGTTGAACCATACGATATTAAACCTACAACATCAGAAAATGCTTTAATAATAAAAGCTACAATAACTAATGAATATAAAAATCAGGAAATTTATTTAAGTAAAGTATTTCCCCTTGATAGTAATGGCCCTTCACCTGAAAGTAATGCAGTCGTTAAAATTATTGATGACAATCAAAACACTTATAACTTTATAGAAACTATTCCTGGTAAGTATATCTCATCCAACGAATTTGAAGCTCAACCAAATATTAATTATCAACTTTTTATAACTACTCAAGAAGGCAAATCTTACACTACTGAACCAACACAATTAACAAGCATCACACAAATTGATAATTTATATCCTTCTTTAGAGGTTAATGATTTAGGATTTGAAAACATCACATTATTTGTTGACAGCTATAATCCAAATGGTGATTCTAGATATTATCGCTATGAGTTTGAAGAAACGTATAAAATTGTGGCTCCCAAATGGAATCAATATGATTTAGTTGTAGTCCAAAATTCAAACTCATATACAATTGAAAAACAATTAAAAACAAGAGAAGAAAAAACATGTTACAATACCGTAAATTCAAATTCAATTATTCAAAAAGAAACTACTGGTTTTATTGAAGATAGAGTTACTAAATTCCCTGTTAGAATATTAAGTAAAGATAACACCATTATATCTCATAGATATAGTATTTTAGTAAAACAGTATGTACAATCTCTTGAGGCATTTACTTTTTATAAAACCCTTAATAAATTGTCTGGATCAGAAAGCATTTTCTCTCAAAATCAGCCAGGCTTTTTTGGTGGAAATGTTTTCTCAGTGGACTCCCCAAATGATAAGGTAGTTGGTTTATTTGAAGTTTCATCAGTTTCAACAAAAAGAATATTTATTAATTATCAAGATTTTTTCCCTAATCAACCTCTACCTCCTTATTTTACAGAATGCGAACCTTTTGCTCCAACTAACAAACCAGAAGGAGGTGATCTTTCTGATTTAGCAGTAACTTTAAATAGTGGTACAGTAAAATATTTTAGAGATAATCTAGAGCCAAACTATACCAACCCTGGACCTTACTTGGTTGTACCTGTAGAATGCGGCGACTGCACTAAATATGGTACTAATGTTAAACCAACTTTTTGGGTAGACTAACTAGAAATTAAAAAAAATGAAAAAAATAATAATTTTTACAACCATCTTTATTTTATTTAAAAGTAGCTCATTGCTTAGTCAAATATCCATAAACAATGAAAATTCATTTATTTTAAATAATATTTACCAAGAAAATATATTTGTTCACCAAAACACTTCTTTTTTACTTTCAGGAGAATTTCTTTATTATAAAATCTATTGCTTAAACACTCATACAAATACATCAAGCAATTTAAGTAAAATAGCTTATGTTGAATTGATTGGAATTGATAAAAAACCTATTTTTAAACATAAAATAAGATTAGAAAACGGAAAAGGACAAGGAGACTTTCTAATTCCTGCTAAAATTCAATCTGGAAATTACAAGTTAATTGCTTATACTCAATGGATGAAAAATTCAACTCAAACTAATTACTTTCAAAGTGATTTAAGTATTTTTAATCCATTTCAAGAAAATCAACCTTCTATTTTAGAAAAAACTGAACCTTTAGATTTTCAAACGAATATTAATAAACAAGAAAAGCTGCAAAACAAAAAAAATTCATCAAATTTATCTTTCTTAAATGAATATATAGATTTAAGTGTTAATAAACATAATTTTAAAAATAGAGAGCAGGTAGTTTTAAAAATTAAAAGTTTAAAAAAGAATTTATCTAAAGGTAATTATTCTATTTCTGTTAGAAAAATTGATAGCTTTAATACCCCAAATAAATATACAGCCATTGAGTATTTATCAACAAAATCAACTACATCAACAATAAAAAAAATCATTACTTTACCTGAACTCAGAGGTGAATTAATTTCTGGTAAAGTAATTAACAATAATGATGTAAACTTGGATGTTTCAAATATTAAAATTGCACTTTCTATACAAGGAAAACAGTCAATATTTAAAATTTCCACTACCAATAATTTAGGTAACTTTTATTTTAGTATTCCTGAAAAATATGAAAGTACCAATGCTATAATTCAAGTAATTGGTAAAAAAAGAAATAACTTTAATATTGTCATGGATGAACATTCATCTGTAAATTATGAAACTCTTAATTTTTATAATTTTAAAATAACTCCTAAATGGAAAGATTATATTTTAAAAAGAAGTATTTACAATCAAATTGAAGACGTATTTTCAAGTTCAAAACCTACAACATATAAAACCATAGATTCAATTAACACAATTTACAATACTAAAGCTATTGTTTATAACCTTGATGATTACACTAGATTTCCTAGCATTAAAGAAACAATTATTGAAATTATTAATGAAGTAGCTATTAGACAAAAGAAAAAAAGTAGCACTTTCCATATAAAATTACAAGATCAGTTTTTTGAATTTGATTTACCTGCCTTGGTTTTAGTTGACGGAATTTTGGTTCAAAACCACAACAACTTGTTAGACTATAACGCAAACAATATTAAAAAAATTAGTGTTCTTATGGATACTTATTCATTGAACTCAACAATTTTTGATGGTGTAATTTTTATAGAAACCTTTAATGGAAATTTTGAACCTGATTTTTCTGATACGCATATTCAAAAAATTAAATTATTCAGGCCACTAATTACTAAAAATTATTTTAAACAAATATATAGTGATGACAAAAACACAAATCGTATTCCAGATTATAGAAATCAATTATTATGGATTCCTAATTATAATTTAACCATGGAAGAAGACTCTATAAGTTTTTTTACTTCTGACAATTTGGGGGAATATGAAATCTGTATAGAAGGTTTTACTAATGAAGGGATTCCCATTTCTCTAAAAAATAAATTTAAAGTAAAATAATGTTTCACTATAAGTTTTAATCTGAATTAAACCTTAAACTTTTGTTAAAACTATTCTTAACCTACAATCTTCACTAAATCAAATTAGTACCTTTGAAAGTATATCAATTAATTTTACTTATGAAGAATATACTTTTCACTCTTACTTGTATACTTACAATTCAAACTACTTTAAATTCACAAAACAATCCGTTAATTAATTCACCAACATTAAGCCCAAATGGAGAAACTATAGCCTTTAATTATCAAGGTGATATTTGGACTACTTCAAAAAATGGCGATAATTTAAAACGTTTAACTATACATGAAGCTTATGACACCAATCCTATTTGGAGTCCAGATGGAAAAACAATAGCGTTTCAAAGTAACAGGTTTGGTAATAATGATGTTTTTACAATTCCTTCTACTGGTGGAATACCAAAAAGAATTACCTACCACTCTTCCAATGATCAGGTTACAGATTTCACTACTGATAACAATATTATATTTAGTACCGCTAGAAATTTTGTGCAAATTGAACGTGAACCAGAAGTTCATTCTGTAAATTCAAATGGTGGTACACCTTTTAGATTACTTAACACAGTAGGCTTCGATGCTACCCTTTCACCAAATAAAAAATTTATTGCCTTTACAAAAGGATCCTGTAGAATTGAACGTGAAGCATATCAAGGTCCAGCAAATAGAGATATTTGGTTGTATGATATTAAAAATGATAGCTATCATCAACTTACATCATTTGTAGGTCAAGATTTAGCCCCTCAATGGGCTAATAATAATACCCTCTATTTTCAATCTGCAAGAAGTGGAAAATACAATATCCATAAATTAACTATTGACCAAAATGGAAATAAACTTGGTGAAATAACTCAGATTACAAACTTAAAAGATATGGGAATTTTCTCATTCGATTTAAGTAGTAATGGAACTGATATTGTTATGACTTCTGGTGATAAAATTTGGTTGTTAGATATCACTTCTAATAAAACAACTCCTATTTCAATTACTATTAATAGTGATTATCGATTTGACCCTATAGTTAGAAAATCATACACCAATAATGCTTCTGAAGTTGAAGTTTCACCAAATGGAAAATTAAGCGCTATAGTTATTAGAGGTGAAATTTTTATAACCGAAAACAATTCTGAGAAGAATAGAACAATCAGTGTTTCAAATTCAGCTTATAAAGATGAAGATGTGGTATGGTTAAATGATGAGGTTCTATTATTTGTTTCTGATAGAAATGGAACTGATAATATTTACGCCATCACATCTAATGATGCTGAAAATAAAAATTTATTTAGCTCATTAAAACATCAAATTACACAACTTACCAACCATAAAGAAGGTGTTTCAAATATAAAGTTGGCTCCTAACAAAAAATCAATAACTTTTAATAAGGGATATGGAAAACTTATAGTCGCTTCTATTGACAACGATGGTAAAATAAGTAATGAAAAAACATTGGTTGATGGTTGGGATACTCCTTCTGGAATTTCTTGGTCACCAGATTCAAAATGGTTAGCATATAGTTTAAGCGATTTATACTTTAACGACGAAATTTACATTCATAAAGCAGACAATAGTAAAAAACCTGTGAATATTTCAATGCACCCTAAATCTGACTTTGGACCAATTTGGAGTGAAGACGGATCAAAAATCGGGTTTTCTTCAAACAGAAATAATGGAGACCATGATATATGGTTTGTATGGTTACAAAAAAAGGATTGGGAAAAAACCCAACAAGATTGGGAAGAAATCACCAATGATACAAAAGAAAAGAAAGACAAAAACAAGGAAGAAAATTCTATACCTGATATCATTATTGATTTTGACAATATACACGAACGCCAACAGCAAGTTACAGCTTATAATGGAGGTGAGTTTTTAAATGCCATTTCTAAAGATGGAAAAACTTTTTATTATACCACAGGAAATAGTGGAAGAGGAAATCCTGATGTAACTTCAAATTTATATAAAATTAACTGGGACGGAAAAGAAAACAAAGAATTAACTAAAGGTAATACAAGACCAAGAAATATTTCCCTAACCGACAAAGAAGATTATATTTATTACATAAGTAGCGGTAGAATTTCAAGAATAAAATTAGCAAATGCTAAAAAAGAAAGCATTCCTTTTAATGCTAAAATGATTATTGATTATACCGAGGAAGCCAATCAAATTTTTGAACAAGCTTGGAAAACAATTGAAGACCGATTTTACGATCCTAATCATCATGGTCAAAACTGGAATGAGCTTAAAAAAACATACAAACCATTAGCTTTAAAAGCCTCTACTAGAGATGATTTTAAAATTATTTTTAATAAAATGTTAGGGCAAATTAATGCCAGTCATATGGGAATGTACCGAGGAGAAGATAGAAAAGAGGTTCAAAATGAGAGAACAGGTATATTGGGTGTAGAGTTAATGCCAATGGCTAATAATAAATTAAAGATTTCTTATGTGGTGCCAAATTCTGCTGCTGACAGAGAAATTAGCAAACTCTTGGTTGGAGATATTATCAACACAGTAAATGGAGAAAAAGTTTCAACTTCAGAAAATATTTACAAACATTTAGTTGCCACAACCAATGAAAAAATTATTTTAGGAATAACCTCTAAAGGAGTTGATAAAGAAATTATTATTAGACCTAAGTCAAGTGGAAGAACAGATAATTATAATGCTTGGGTAAAAGAACGCAAACGCTTAACCGAAAAATATTCAAATGGAAAATTAGGTTATATACACATTCAAGGGATGAATTGGACAAGTTTTGAACATTTTGAACGTGAATTAACCGCTGCAGGGTTTGGAAAAGAAGGAATTGTGATTGATGTAAGATACAATGGTGGTGGATGGACTACTGATTATTTAATGGCAGTATTAAATGTTAAACAACATGCATATACTATTCCTAGAGGAGCATCAAATGATTTAAGTAAAGATCATAAAGCCTTTAAAAACTATTATCCGTTTAGTGAAAGATTGCCTTTAGCTGCTTGGACCAAACCTTCAATTGCATTATGCAACCAAAATAGTTATTCCAATGCTGAAATATTTTCACATGCTTACAAAGAATTGGGTTTAGGAAAATTAGTAGGCATCCCAACTTTTGGAGCTGTAATTTCAACTGGAGGTCAAACTTTAATAGATGGTTCGTATGTGAGAGTTCCTTATAGAGGTTGGTATGTAAAATCTTCTGAAAAAAACATGGATTTTACTCCAGCAATGCCAGATATAGTCATAAACAATAGCCCTGATGATAGGTCAAAAGGAACTGATACGCAGCTTAAAAAAGCTGTAGAAGAATTATTAAAAGACATTTAAAAATAAAATAAAGGGGGAATTTCCCCTTTATTTTTCAGTTAATCACCCCTTAATTTATTTAAGCGTTAGCCCTACTTTTGAAATAGGAAAAAGAAATATATGTTATTGTTATTTTATGGGAAATTGCAATGAAAAACCACTCAATTGAGTGGTTTTTTTCAATAGGTTATAACTGAAAGCTTTAAAACCTAATTATAGGTTAAGTTTTCAGCAAACTGTAAATTATCTTTAACAAAATTTTCTTCAACTATTTTTTTTACTTTTTTAGTGAGTGAAGAAATTCCATTATAACTAGTATGTTCTAAAATAATAATCGCTAAATTATCATTTAAATATTGTGTAACTCCTGTTCTAAAACCATTCCATTTACCATGGTGGTAAATCATGTTTTTATCATCTTTATCAATTCTAAAACCAAAACCATACGGAACTTTTCTCCCATACATAGTTTTTCCATAAGAATACATAAGTTTTAACGACTCTTTTGATAGTAGCTCACCGCTATTAAGTGCAAGTATCCACTTATACAAGTCTCTACTTGTTGAATACACATTTTTATCACCTACAATAGCATCATTTATTGTGTTGTTAATTTTTAAATGCCTCCAACCTCTATACAATCTATAACCGTCCAGTTGATTTCCTTTCGCGATATCAACTCCATAACTAAAAATATAGGAATCTTTCATCCCCAGTGGTTCAAAAATATTCTTTTTTACAAAAGTACTAAAACTCATTTCACTAACTTTTTCAACTATTGAAGCTAATACAAAATAACCTGTATTTGAATAATCAAAATTTCTTCCTGGTTTAAAAAACCTTTGCACATTACTAGTTTGTAATAAGTTCATCATCTCGTTATTTGTAGGAGCCTTTTCTTGTTTCCATTTATGTTCGGCAACCCAAAAATACTTTGGTAATCCTGCTGTGTGATTTAGTAAGTTAGTAATGGTAACATTTTTATAAGGGAAGTCTGGAAAAAAACGATTTACAGTATCTGTTAGTTTAATTTTGTTTCTTTCGTATAACAGCATAATTGCTGCGGCTGTAAACTGTTTACTTACTGAAGCCAATTGAAATATTGAAGAAGCATTCAAAGAATCTTTCTTTCTAAAATCAGCATAACCTATTTGTTTTTCGTATAAAATTTTTCCATCTTTTGCTATTAATAAAGAACCATGAAAATCATGTCTTTTATTTATTCTTTGCAATAATGAATCTAATTGTTGACTTACTTTTTTTGTTTGCTTTGCTGGGTATTTTTTTATTTGATGTGCAATTTGTTTCTTTACTGTAGAAGTGATTACATTTTCCGTCTTATCTTCCTTTAAATTTTCTTTTTTTGAAGTGCTGAGTATGAATATACTTAAAAAAATAATTAGGGGTAAAACGGTATATTTAATAAATTTTTTCAAACGAGGTTTAGGGTTTAGCTGGCAAGTTAACAATCTATCTTAATTTTTTCAAAAAACAATTTAAATTTTAACATTTCTTTTAAAACTAAACAAGGCTTTCAGTGTCCTAAAAGCCTTGGTACTAGTAAGTGGAGAAGATGGGAGTCGAACCCACGACCTCTTGACTGCCAGTCAAGCGCTCTAGCCAGCTGAGCTACATCCCCATATAAAGCGCAAAATAATAAAAAAGCTTCATTAAATTTTATAATGAAGCTTTTTTTATCAGAAATTTATAGCTATTAATATCTGTAATATTCTGGCTTATAAGGCCCTTCAACTTTTACTCCAATATATTTTGCTTGGTCTTCACGAAGGGTTTCTAATTCAACTCCAATTTTTGCCAAATGTAACCGAGCAACTTTTTCATCTAAATGTTTTGGCAACATATAAACTTTATTTTCATAAGCTTCTCTGTTATTCCATAATTCTAATTGAGCCAATGTTTGGTTGGTAAATGAATTACTCATCACAAAACTTGGATGCCCTGTAGCACAACCTAAGTTAACTAAACGTCCTTCAGCTAATACAATAATTTCATTTTCACCTAAAGTATATTTATCAACTTGAGGTTTAATTTCAACTTTCGTAGATCCATAATTTTTGTTCAACCAAGCCATATCAATTTCATTATCAAAATGTCCAATATTACAAACAATGGTTTTATCTTTCATTGCTTCAAAATGTTGTTCTTGAACTATATCTTTGTTTCCTGTAGTTGTAATAATAATGTCGGCATTTCCAACAATGGTATCTAATTTTTTTACTTCAAAACCATCCATAGCAGCCTGTAATGCACAAATTGGATCAATTTCAGTAATAGTAACAATAGAACCAGCTCCTCTAAACGAAGCTGCTGTTCCTTTACCAACATCTCCATATCCACAAACCACCACACGTTTACCCGCTAACATTACATCAGTAGCTCTTCTAATAGCATCAACAGAACTTTCTCTACATCCATATTTATTATCAAACTTAGATTTTGTTACAGAGTCATTTACATTTATGGCTGGCATAGGTAATGTTCCTGCTTTCATTCTATCATATAAACGATGAACTCCTGTTGTAGTTTCCTCAGATAACCCTTTAATCCCTTTCGCTAATTCAGGGTATTTATCTAACACCATATTGGTTAAATCTCCTCCATCATCTAAAATTAAGTTTAAAGGTTTTTTATCTTCGCCAAAGAACAATGTTTGTTCAATACACCAATCAAATTCTTCTTCCGTCATTCCTTTCCACGCGTACACAGATATCCCAGCGGCTGCAATTGCTGCTGCTGCTTGATCTTGAGTTGAAAATATATTACAAGAACTCCAAGTAACTTCGGCTCCTAAATCCACCAACGTTTCAATTAAAACAGCTGTTTGTATCGTCATGTGTAAACATCCTGCAATTCTTGCCCCTTTTAAAGGCTTTTGCCCTTTATACTCTTCTCTTAAACTCATTAAACCAGGCATTTCAGCCTCTGCCAATTGAATTTCTTTACGTCCCCATTCAGCAAGATTGATATCTTTTACTTTATATTTTACGTAAGTTGATGTTTCTGTACTCATATTTATTAAATTTGTTTTTTTATTTATAAACAAAAAAATGTTTGTTTACGATTTTGCAAAAGTACGAAATACCTTTTAAAAAACTAAATGCCTTTATTTAAAACCATTAGACCTAATAAGTATACTTCAATTTATGTTTGGAAAATTGAAGAATCTTTTGATGAATTAGCATTGTCAGTATCATTAACTAATAGAAGTAAAGATAGATTACTTTCAATGAAGTCTGAACTGCACCAACGCGGCTTTTTAAGTGTTCGACATTTATTAAAAGAAGCTGGTTATACTGATTTTGATTTATTGTATAACGGAAATGGGAAGCCTCATTTAAAAGATAACAAGCATATTTCAATCACCCATTCTTTTACATTTTCAGCACTTATAATTAGTGATGTTGAAGTTGGAATTGATATTGAAAAAAACAGAGAAAAAATAAAAATCATCCAACATAAATTTGTCAATTTTGAAAGAGGTTTTATACATAAAGATGATGACTATTTAGAACAATTAACTGTTATTTGGGGAGCAAAAGAAAGTTTGTATAAAATTTATCCTTATGGAGGGCTTACTTTTAAAAATGATATAGATATTGATTCATTCAAAATTTCTGACAAAAAAACAACTGGTTATATAAAAGCAACGGATTGGGATAAAAAATACCGTATTTATTTTGAACAATTGGGAGGTTTTACCTTAGTTTATGCAATAGATAATTACCATGAGTAAATCCATTATTGCATCCATAAAAAAAGCTTCCAAAGAAGGAAAAAAGTTATTAGCTATTCTTATAGATCCTGAAAAAGTTATTGTAGATGAAATTCCATCAATAACTCAAAAAATTGAAGGCTTAAATGCCAATTATATTTTTATTGGTGGTAGTACTGTAAAAAAAGAAGTAACGGAGATTGTAACTAAAAAAATTAAAGAAAACACGAAAATCCCTTTAATTTTATTCCCTGGAGATTACACCCAAATTAGCAATAGCGCAGACGCTTTATTGTTTTTATCGCTGCTTTCAGGTAGAAATCCAGAATATTTAATTGAACAACAAATTAAAGCGGTTCCATTTTTAAAAAACTCTACTTTAGAAATCATTCCTACAGGCTATATTTTAATAGATGGCGGAACAATTTCTTCAGTACTAAAAGTAAGTAAAACAACTGCAATACCTCAAGAAAATATTGAATTAGCTGTTTCAACAGCGATTGCTGGAATGTATAAAGGAAAACAACTTATTTATTTAGAAGCTGGTAGTGGTGCAAAAAAACCAGTAAACTCTAAATTAATATCCACAGTAAAACAACATATTTCAATTCCTTTAATTGTTGGAGGAGGTATAAAATCAAAAAAACAATTACAAAATGCTTATAAAAGCGGAGCCGATTTAGTGGTAATTGGTACTGCTTTTGAAAACAATTTAGATTTAGCTATTTAAAATATGAATGAAATTTTCAATTATCTTTTTGGTCAATATCATGAATACGAAACTTTAGACATTGTATTAGAAATTATTGCTGTTATTTTCGGCTTTTTATCTGTCTGGTATTCAAAAAACAATAAAATATGGGTATATCCAACAGGAATGATTAGTACCAGTATTTTTGTTTATCTATTATTAAAATGGGGGCTACTTGGTGATATGATGATTAATGCCTATTACTTTATTATGAGTATTTATGGTTGGTATATTTGGACTCGAAAAGTTGATGCTACTCATAACACACCTATTACAAAAACAACTAAAAAAGAAAACTCATTTTCCATTCTTATTTTTATTGCAACTTTAATTTTTGTTTTTGTAATCTATAAAAGCTTTGATAAATGGACAAGTTGGGTTGCCTATGTTGATACTATAACCACTGCTATATTTTTTGTTGGAATGTGGTTAATGGCTAGAAAAAAAATTGAAAATTGGATTTATTGGATTATCGGTGACATTATTTCTGTTCCTTTATATTTTTATAAAGGATTTACTTTTACAAGTTTTCAATACCTTATATTTACTATTATTGCAATTTATGGATACCTAAAATGGAAAAAACTCTTAAACAAACCGATAGAAATATTGTAAAAGTAGTATTATTTGGACCTGAAAGTACGGGTAAAACTACTTTATCTAAACAATTGGCTCGCCATTACAATACGGTTTGGGTTCCTGAATATGCACGTGAATATTTGCAGAACAAATGGAACAATGAACGTAAAACTTGTGAAAATTCAGATTTGCTTCCTATTGCTTACGGACAAATGGAATTAGAAAACAAATTAGCTGCAAAAGCGGATAGAATTTTAATTTGTGATACAGATTTATTAGAAACCAAAGTATATTCTGAAGAGTTTTATGGGGGTTTTGTTGATACTAAACTAGAAAAAGCTGCAAAACAAAACACTTACGATTTATATCTACTAACCTATATAGATACTCCTTGGGAAGAAGATGATATCAGAGACCGACCTAATGAACGCCTAGAAATGTTTAATGCCTTTGAAAATGCGTTAAAAAAAAATAATCGTCCATATATTTTACTTACTGGAAGTAAAAAAAACAGATTTAATTTTGCTGTAGAAGAAATCAATAAAATTTTAAACTCCAAGCACAACCTACAAAGATTTCCTACTCCAAAAAAATGAATACTCAAGCACTAATAAAAGAACTCAAATTTAAAGCCGTTAAAAGTAGCGGTGCTGGCGGGCAACATGTAAATAAAGTTTCCACCAAAGTTGAACTAGTTTTTGACCTTCAAAATTCTTCTGAATTTACCAAAGAAGAAAAAGAATTACTACTTCAAAAATTAAAAAATAAACTCACCAAAGAAAACAGTTTACTTTTAAGTTGTGATGAGAGCAGAAGTCAACATAAAAATAAAGAACTAGTAATACAACGTTTTTTAAAATTAATTGAAAATTCATTAAAAGTTCCAAAAAAAAGAAAAGCCACAAAACCAAGCAAATCAAGTATTGAAAAAAGAATTGATAAAAAGAAAAAACAAGCCTATAAAAAGGCTTTCCGAAGAAAGCCTGAATTGTAATTTATTAAGATATTTCTATATCTTTTAGTAGCCTCTCTACCGAGTGAGAAACTCCTTCATACTTCTTAAAAACCCATTTTTAAAAGGAATATATCAAAACCAAACTGCCGATTCTAAAAAAATATCTGTTCCATTTATTAATTTTAAAGCTACTGGCAAACAAACAATAACCAAAATAAAACTTAAATAATAACTCCATTTTTAAACTTGAATAAATTGCATTTTGTTTTTTTGCAAATTGCTCTAAAGTGCTCTATAATTTCCTGTTGAAGTATTTATTTTTTTCATCCTAATAAATTGTTTTTAAAAATAAAATGGGTAAAACTAGATAAAATAAAATTGAAAAATGTATTGCTTATTAATTTATATAGGGTAAATTTGCAGTGTCTCAAAAGGGGTGCCTAAAACGGCTGAGATCAAACCCATTGAACCTGAACAGATAATGCTGTTAAGGGATGTTCAAACAAAAATTATGTTTGGAAACAATAAATAATTATTCAAAACATCGATTAATTACCTCTTTTTAAATCGTTTTATTTTATACATAAATGAAACCATTTTTAAAATTGAAATTTAAAAAAGTGAAGAGCTTAGTAGCTTTTTTAATTATTGTATTTTCTTTAAATGCAAATGCACAAGAATTCTTTACACTCTCCGGGAAAGTAACTGATGGAAACAATCCGTTACCAGGTGCTAGTGTGTTAATTAAAGGAACTAGTAAAGGAGTAACCTCCGATTTTGATGGGAACTTTAAGTTAAACTTAAAAAAAGGTGTTTATACTTTGGTTGTTAGTATTATTAGTCAACCTAAAGAAGTAACTGTTAACCTTACTAAAGATACATTCATTTCAATTAATATGTCCGACAGCTTTGTAAGCTTGGATGAAGTATTAGTTTCCGCTGTACGCGTTAAGCCATCGTCTCCTGTCACGCATAACAATATTTCAAAAGAAGAATTAGAAAAGCGTAATTTAGGTCAGGACATTCCTATGTTACTTAATTATTTACCTTCAGTCACTAGCTCTTCAGATGCAGGTGCTGGAATTGGATACACTTATATTAGAGTTAGAGGATCTGATGCATCACGAATCAATGTAACTTTAAACGGAATCCCTTATAACGATACTGAAAGTCAAGGTACATTTTGGGTAAATTTAGGTGACTTTACTTCATCAACTCAAAGTATGCAATTACAAAGAGGTGTTGGAACTTCAACCAATGGTTCTGGTGCTTTTGGGGCTAGTTTAAATTTATTAACTGATGCTATTTCTGAAAATGCTTATGGAGAAATTAGTAGTGCTTTTGGCTCTTATAATACTCAAAAACATACTGTAAAATTTAGTACTGGTAAAATTAATGACCATATTGAAATTGCTGGTAGATTTTCCAAAATTGATTCTGATGGTTATATTGATAGAGCTTTTTCTGATTTAAAATCCTATTTCTTACAAGGCTCCTATGTAGATGATAATACCTTGATAAAGGCTATTACTTTTGGAAATAAGGAAAAAACTTATCAGGCTTGGTATGGACTAACTGCTGAAGAACTTAAAGAAGACAGAAAACAAAACCCTTATACTTATGAAAATGAAACTGATAATTATTGGCAAGATCATTATCAACTACATTGGAATGAAAAATTAAACCATAATTGGTCTACAAACCTTGGGTTAAATTACACCAAAGGAAAAGGGTATTTTGAACAATACAAAGAAGGTAGTGCTGTGTCAAAATACAACAATATAGTTGAAGCTACTGGAACAGATTGGTACGGAAGTCCTGCAACTGATCTTATTGTTAGAAGATGGCTAGACAACGATTTTTATGTGTTAAATTTCAATGCCAATTACAAAAATGAAGCATATGAAGTTATTTCTGGAATTTCAGCCAGTAATTATACTGGAGACCATTTTGGAGAAGTAATTTGGGCCAAACAATTTGCTGAAAATGCCAATATTAGAGATCGTTATTATTTTAGCGATGCTACAAAAAATGAATTTAGTATTTACTCAAAAGCTTCCTTTAAATTAAACGAAAATTTAAGTGGTTTAGTTGATTTACAAGGACGATTTGTGAATTACAAAACTGATGGTTTAACCTCTGATAGAAATACTTTAGATATTGATAAATCTTATAGTTTTTTCAATCCAAAATTTGGATTAACTTATAAAATTAACAATACAAATAGTATTTACACCTCATATGCCAGAGCAAACAGAGAACCAAATAGAGACGATTTTAAAAACGGTTCTGATGTTCAAAATGAAGTATTAAACGATTTTGAATTGGGTTGGCGTTTAAAAAACGAAAAAGTAGTTTTAAATACCAATGTATATTATATGTTGTATAAAAATCAATTAATTCAAACAGGTGGTTTAAATGATGTTGGAGAATATTTACGTGAAAATGTTGAAGATAGTTATCGTTTCGGATTAGAAGTTGATGCTAATATAGTTCTTTCTAATAAGCTTTCTATGAGACCAAACATCACTATAAGTTCAAATAAAATTAAAAACTTTATTTTAGAAAGAGATGATACTAGTAAAAATATAGGAACTACAAATATTGCTTTTTCTCCAAATATTATTGCAGGAAACTATTTAAATTATCAACCTGTTGAAAGTTTAACTATTAACTTTTTATCAAAATTTGTTGGAGAACAATACTTAAGCAATACAGATACAGAAGCCTCAAAATTAGATAGCTATTTTACTAGCGATTTAAATTTAACTTATGAAATAAAACCAAAATCTACTTTTAAATCTATTGTATTATCAGCACTCGTAAACAATATTTTTAACAAAGAATATGTGGATAGAGGTTACACCTATTTAGATTATTGGTCTACACCTGGAACTTCTTTTGAAGTTCAAGGGTACTACCCACAAGCTACTAGAAACTTTTTAGTTGGAGCTACCTTCAAGTTTTAATTGAGGAAAATTATTGGAAAAGAGAAAGCCTAAAGTTGTACTTTAGGCTTTTTTATAATTTAATTTTACACTTCAATTCCTTTCATCATTTTGTTCCAATATAAATATGGAAGTCCATATTTTTTGAGCATCCATAAACGCCAATGTTCTTTTGAAGAATCAGAAATCATTAATGGGAATTGTTTTAGTTTTGGGTCTGGCTCAAAATTTTGACTGTAATCAAATTCGGCTAAAACCATTTTTCCATAACCTGTAACTAAAGGACATGAGGTATATCCTTCATATTGTTTGGTATCTAATGTGTTTACTTCAATTAATTTTAAAATATTGGCCACAACAACTGGTGCTTGTTTTCTAATTGCAGCTCCAGTTTTAGATGTTGGTAAGTTTGAAACATCACCTAAACTAAAAATATTAGGGTATTTAACGTGCTGCATAGTACCTTTATCTACATCCACCCAGCCAGTTTCAGAGGCTAGTGGAGATTTAATTATAAAATCGGGTGCACTTTGAGGAGGAGCTAAATGCATCATGTCAAAATAAATACCATACCTATCTCCACTTCTTGTCACTTTAACATCTTTATAATTATATTGAATGTCTTTATCCAATGATTTTTCATCTCCATCTGCAATAGTTACGCAACCTCCAGCAGTTATATCCTTTTCAATTTCATACCAAGCAATTTTTTTATCGGGATCAACTTTAACTAGTTTATGAAAAAATCGAACATTGATATCTTTTTTATCAATAACCTCCATTAAGGTATCTGCAATAACTTTTACTCCAAATATAGAACCGCTCGGCAATGCAAAAACAATATCAGTATGTTCTCTTAATTCTCTTTTTCTGAAATATTCATCTGCTAAATACATTATTTTTTGTGGTGCCCCTCCACATTTAATTGGAGTAGCTGGTTGCGTAAATAAAGCGGTACCTCCTTTAAATTTTTTAAGAGTTTCCCAAGTTTGTTTAGGATTTGTATAATTACTACAAACAATACCTCTATCCATAGCTTCTTTTAAGCCTGAAATCATTTCAGGAGCAATTTTTAAACCAGGTGCTACTACTAAATAATCGTAAGTATATTCCGCTCCATTTTTAGTAATTACTCTATTATTTTCTGGCTCAAATTTATCTGCAAATTCTCTAATCCATTCAACTCCTTTAGGAATTAATGAACCCATAGGCTTTGCTGTTTTTTCAAAACTATAAGTATTCGCGCCAACTAAGGTCCAAGCTGGTTGATAATAATGTGTATCCGAAGGTTCAATAATAGCGATATTTACCGATTTACTTTTTCTTTTAAGCATCGAAGCCACCATAATTCCTGCTGTACCTCCACCAATGATAAGTATTTGAAAATGTTTGAGCATATGATTAATTTTATGTTACACAACTTTTTAAGTTTGGAAATTAACCAAAAAAAAATCGTTTATTGTGATTAAAGTCACAATAAACGATTTTAAAATTTCATCATAAATTATTCTTATTCAGTGTCTGATGACATTCTACCAGTTGCGCAACTTACAAAAGATTTTGCTTTATGTATAATTGTATTTGAGTCTCCAACTTCAGGATACCCCATGGTTCCTAATTTATTTTTAACCTCATTAATTATTGAACTATCTATAATGTCAACAGTTACTTTTGAAGTTTCCAAATCAACTGAAACGTTGCTTACTCCATCAATTAAAAGCAATCCTTTTTTTATTGAATTTGCACAACCTCCACATTTTAAATTTAATATTTCTAATGTTGTTATCATATTTATCTATTCTTTATTAATTTTTAAAAGTAATGCTCCAAATTCCTCTTAAATCTCCTTCATTATAACCAATTGCCTCATCATTTGGGTATAAAGATTTAATAATTGAATCCGTCTTTATTGTTACCGTTTCTTTAACTTTTCCATGACAAACTAAACAGTTAGCTTTTATTATTATTGGGGCGTAAAAGTGTTTTTGGCTATTGTTATTTAACTCTACAATTGGAGAAAGTCTTTCATTTTCAGTCATCAATTTCTCAAATATTTGAATCACTTCGAGTTCTCTATCAGTTGCTCTATTTCTAGAATTTCTTAATTTATTAGAAGTTCTTTTAATTTCAACATTGTATTTTTCTGACATTTCTTTTGTTAATGGTAAAGCTTCTATATTACAAAAAGGAATTGCTTTCTCAATTCCTCCCAATTGCATCTGTTCCATTAATTTACCACTTAGTTCCTTAAATGAGGCTTGTGCAATTTCTTTTCCTTTGTTAGAATATTCCAGTTTTTCTTTTTTTGATAATGAGGAGTTTTTACAAGAAACAACCCCTAAAACCAGAAGAATTATAATACTATTTCTTAACATTTTATTTAACAATTTCATGATTAGTTTTAGCCCAGTTTAAAATCCCTCCTTGTAAATCATAAACTTGTTCAAACCCCAATTTTGATATTTTTTTTGAAGCTGAAGAAGTTCTATTACCCGACCTACAATACATAAAAATTGGCTTAGTTTTATCTAATTTAGAAATTTCATCTAAAAAATTCTTGTCAAAATAATTAATATTAACTGCTCCATCAATATGTCCTTCTAAAAATTCATTTGGTGTTCTAATATCAATAATTGTTTTATTTATAGATTTCTCTTTAAATTCTTTGGGTGTAACCACATTAATTTCACCAAATTCAGTGATGGTTTTTGAAGCTTTTTTATTGTTACAATTTACATTCAATAACGCTAAAAATAACAATAATGATAATTTAATAGTAGTTTTCATGAGTTTTTGATTTTTTACAAAAGTAAAGTTACACTAAAATTCATATAGTAACCATTGTTACTTTATTTAAATAAAAAAAGGGAGTTCTAAAACTCCCTAATTATTAAATTAAAAAAGAACATTTACAGTAATGTTGTTGGGCAAACATACTCTGTTAGTTTAGCTCCAGTATCTTTTATATCTTTAAAACCACCTCTTACATCTGTCACATTATTGACTCCATTAGCTTTGAAAATAGATGCTGCAATTAATGAACGATAACCACTAGCACAGTGTAACACATAATTTTTATCCGATTTAATTTCTGCAAAATTTGAATGAATAAAGTCTAAAGGAAAATTATCAACCCCTACTACATGTTCAGATTGATATTCTGATTCTTTTCTAACATCAAGAGCAACTTCAATACTTCCTTCTTTTAGCTTATTTGCAAACTGAACAGCTGAAATAGAACCAATTTTATCCACTTTATAACCAGCTGCTAACCACGCATGTATACCTCCTCTTAAATACCCTAAAGTATTGTCATATCCAACACGAGAAAAACGTGTTACTACTTCGTGTTCTCTTCCTCCTTCTGCAATAAAAATAATTTTTTGATTGATATCCGTAATCAATGCTCCAACCCAAGGAGCAAAACCTCCATCTACACCTATGTACCAAGCTCCAGGAACTGTACCTTCTTCAGTATATTCATCTTTTGAACGAGTATCAATGACTAATATATCTTCTTGTTCACTCATTTCTTTAAAAGTAGCAGCATCAATTGGAGTTGTTCCTCTATGCAAAATTTCATCAATACTAGTATTTACCCCTTTATTCATTCTAACATTATTGCCAAAGTATTGGGGAGCAGGTTTTAAGCCCGTTGTTACTTCTTTAATAAATTCTTCTTTTGTCATATCTGCTCTTAAGGCATAATTGGTTTTCTTTTGATTTCCTAAAGTATCAAAAGTTTCAGAGCTCATATTTTTTCCACAAGCAGAACCAGCACCATGGTTAGGATAAACAACAATATCATCAGGTAATGTCATTATTTTATTTCTTAATGAATCAAACAAATGACCTGCTAAATCTTCTTGAGTTAAGTCTGATTTTACTGCTAAATCAGGTCTACCAACATCTCCAATAAATAAACAATCTCCTGTAAATACGTAAGGTGTATTTCCATCTTTATCAATTAATAAATAGGATGAAGATTCCATAGTATGACCTGGAGTATGTAATAGTTTTAAAGTAACATTACCAATTTTAAATTGCTCTCCATCTTTTCCTTGATGAATTTCGTAATGAGGATTTGCATTTGGACCAAATACAATAGTTGCTCCAGTTTTTTTAGCTAAATCAACTTGACCAGACACAAAATCAGCATGAAAGTGTGTTAAAAAAACATATTTAATTCTAGCTCCATCAGCCTTAGCCATCTCAATATAGGGTTCAGTCTCTCTTAAAGGATCAATTATGGCAGCTTCTCCATTTGACTCAATATAGTAAGCCATTTCTGCCAAACAGCCGGTAAATAATTGTTCTACTTTCATAATTATCTGATTTTTATTTTATTAAACTTAGTACGTAGTTTTCCAAAACTACAAGAAACAACGTATTTTTATGTAATTAAGGTTACATAATAAAAATTATTTTGATTTTTTTAACGATTTGTTTGTTTTATATATTCAAAATATTTCACTTCAATTTCTTTATTCTTTTTTCTTTCTTCAAATGCATCAACTGCTTCTTGAATGCTCATAAAGCAACTTTCTAATCCTATTTTTCTTATAACACCCGCTTTACTTAATACATCTCTAACTGGTCCCTTTAAGCCTGAAAAAGACAATTCAATTCCTAACTTTTCATATTTGGTTATTACATCTTTTAACGTGTATATTGCTGAGCTATCAACACTATTAATACTTTCACCATCAACAATAATTAACTTTAATTTATTTCCTTTTTGAGCAGCGTATTCATCTAACTTATCTTTAAAGTATTGTACATTAGCAAAGTATAATTGAGCATCAAACCTTAAAATAAGAATTTCATCTTTGGTTTCCAATAAACCTTCAAATCTTGATAAATTTCTATAAAAATGAGTATTAGGTACTTTTCCTAAAATTGCAATATGAGGTTTGGTACTTCTATATATTAACATAGAAATTGATAAAACTATCCCAGTTAATATTCCTTCCTTTATTCCAATTGTTGCAGTAATTATCAAGGTTATATTCAATATTATTAATTCTCTTTTTGAATAACTAAGTAACTGTTTTGGCACTGTAAAATCTAACAACCCAAAAACAGCTACTATAATTATTGCTGCTAAAATTGCTTTGGGCAAATAATAAAATAATGGAGTAAAGTACATCAATGTAAGACCAACCACAAATGCTGCTATTAAACTAGCTAAAGGAGTTTTGGCTCCAACTTGATTGTTTACAGCCGTTCTAGATAAACCACCAGTGGCTGGGTATGTTTGAAAAAAAGAACCCACTAAATTTCCAAATCCAATAGCTATTAATTCTTTATTGGGTTCTACTTTATAATTAGTATGTTTTAATTCAATTGCTTTTGCTACAGATATCGCTTCCAAAAACGCAATAAATGCTAACGTTAGTGCTATTGGGTATAATTCCATAATTACTTTAAAATTAAAATTTAACATTTTAAAACTTGGTAAACCCTTAGGAATTTCGCCCACAATTTTAACTCCAGACTGTTCTAAATTAAATATTTTAACTAAAAGTATGCCTAATACTACTACAATTAATGCCGCTGGAATTTTTTTAGAATACTTTTTAAAATACACTAAAATAATTATTGAAATAGCCCCAATTAAAAAAGTTTTCCATTCAATATCACTAATATTAGTGTAAGCATCTACAATTAAATTTTGAATTTTATTATTTCTTTGAATATTAACACCTAGTAAGTGTTTTAACTGATTTAGTCCTATAATTAATGCCGCAGCAGATGTAAACCCACTTATAACAGGTCTTGATAAAAAATTTACCAAAAATCCCAATTTAAATACACCAAAAATAATTTGCATTAAGCCCATTAAGAAAGCTAATAAAATAGCAAACTCAATAAAATTTTCTGTTCCAATTTGTGCTAATGTTGCCACCCCAGAGGCTACAATTAAAGAATCCATTGCTACTGGCCCTACAGCTAATTGTCTAGAAGTTCCTAAAAAAGCATAAACAATTTGTGGTATCATTGCTGTGTATAAACCGTAAATAGGAGGCAAACCTGCAATCATTGCATAAGCAATTCCTTGAGGTATTAACATAATTCCAATGGTTAATCCTGCATTAATGTCACCTTTTAACCATTCTTTCTTATAGTTTGGCAACCATTGTAAACTTGGAATAAAATGTTTAATCATTACTTGTTGTTCATACTTTACATTCATTAAATAATTTAACCTTACAACTTAAGCATTGTTCTTTGTTTAACTTTTTAAAAATTGTTGAAATAGCTGTGTTTTTATCTTTAAAGAAATTTTGAGATCCAATAGTTTGAATAAACCCTCCTTTTTTAAGAACATCTTGACTTATAATTTTTAAACCAACAAAATAAATTCCTCCTCCTCTCTTTTGCCACTTTAAAACCTCATGGGTAATCCATTCAGCCCCTGCTACGTCTATAAAATTAATACCATTTGCGATAATAAGTAAATGTTTATAGTCGTTCTTGTCATACAACTCAGCAAAATAATTTGAGATACCATCTACAGCTCCAAAATATAAAGAACCGTCAATTCTAATCATTTTTAATTGTGGACATTCTTCAGCTGAGTCATCTCTAATTAAATTAATAAATTTATCTGCACTATTTTTTCCAAATACAGCTATGTTTGGTTTTGAAGTTCTTTCTAGATAAAAAAACAGTGAAATTATTATTCCTAAAAATAGGGCAATCTCTAATTCCAAAAATAAAGTTCCCAAAAGAGTAACCATCAAAACAATAAATTCTCGTTTACTGCTTTTTGTAATTTTCTTAATATGTTCAAAATCTATTAAATTATAGCCTACCAATAAAATAATACCACCCATAGCTGGTTTAGGTAAGTGCGATGCAAATTTGGCAAAAAATAAAACCACTAACATTAAACCTATTGCAGATATAATGGCTGAAAATGGTGTTTTAGCTCCTGCTTGGTAATTTACACCTGATCTTGTAAATGAGCCTGAACTTGCATAAGAAGAGAAAAAACTAGAAATAATATTTGACAATCCTTGGCCTATAAACTCTTGATTATTATCTAATTTTTGATGAGAATGTAAGGCTACTGCTCTCGCAATTGAAACGGCTTCAACCAAACCTAGTAAAGCTAAAGTAATTGCACCTGTAGTTAACAAACGCATATCTTCAAAATTAAAATCTGGTACTTTAAATGGTGGTAAATTAGAAGGTACATTTCCTACGGTTTCAATCCCATGTAAAGAACCTCCTAAAAGAATTGCCAAAACGCTTCCCAACACCATCGCTATTAACATGTATAATCTTGAAATGTATTTGATTTTTTTTATTACAAATGCAATTAAAAGAGTACCTAATGCAACCCCTAAAACATATAAATTAGTTTCTTGTATGTGTAAAATGATATAATCTATAATTTCGTAGAACGAACTTCCTAATGGAACTTCTATACCAAAAACATATTTTAATTGTTTAAAAGCGATTAAAATTCCTGCTCCAGCAGCAAAGCCTATTACAACAGAATGTGAAACAAAATTTACTAGTTTACCCATTTTAGCAAAGCCCATTACTAGTTTTATAACTCCTGCCATAAATGATAACAGTATTGCTAATGAAATAAAAGCTTCCATCTCAGATTCAGGGTTTGCAAATTTACTTATTACTGCAAATACAACTATAGAACTTGTGGTTGTTGGTCCAGAAATTAAATGAAATGATGAGCCAAATAATGCAGCTATTAAAGGGGTTATCATTGCGGTATAAAAACCATATATTGGAGGTAAACCAGCAATCATAGCAAATGCTACTGCTTGAGGTATCACAATAATGGTTCCTGTAATACCTGCAATTATATCATCTTTCCAAGTGTCTTTTATTAAAGGCAACCATATTAAAAAAGGGAATAGTTTTTTTAAACTCATAGCTAAGTTTATGCTAATTATCACTACAAAAGTACAGCGATAAAAATTTAGTTTTGTGATTTTAATCACATATTGTTTAGAATAATTCTCCCTGACTTTCTCCTTTAACTTTACCTAAGTGTTTGTAAGCTAAATGAGTAACTTCTCTTCCTCTTGGTGTACGCATTATAAAACCTTCTTGAATTAAAAAAGGTTCATAAACTTCTTCAATGGTTTCAGAATTTTCTCCAACTGCTGTTGATAATGTACTTATCCCTACAGGGCCTCCTTTAAACTTATCGATAATTGTAGTCAAAATCTTATTGTCCATTTCATCTAGACCATGAGCATCTACGTTTAAGGCATTTAAGGCATATTTTGCAATTTCAATGGTAATTGTTCCATCTCCTTTAATTTGAGCAAAATCTCTAACTCTACGCAATAAAGCATTTGCTATACGAGGTGTTCCTCTACTTCTACCTGCGATCTCAATTGCTGCTTCCATTGAAGTAGGCACTTTTAAAATGGTGGCGCTTCGTTGAACAATAGTAGTAAGTAGTTCTGTATTATAGTATTGCAATCTACTACTAATTCCAAATCGAGCTCTCATTGGTGCTGTTAATAAACCTGAACGTGTAGTGGCTCCAATTAAAGTAAATGGTTCTAAATCTATTTGAACAGTACGAGCGTTTGGTCCAGATTCAATCATAATATCGATACGATAATCTTCCATTGCAGAATATAAATATTCTTCTACAATTGGACTTAATCGATGAATTTCATCAATAAACAATACATCTCGTTCACTTAAATTGGTCAATAGCCCAGCTAAATCACCTGGTTTATCCAAAACAGGACCTGAAGTTATTTTAATACCTACATTTAATTCGTTGGATAATATATGTGCCAATGTAGTTTTTCCTAAACCTGGGGGACCATGAAATAATGTATGATCTAAAGCTTCGTCTCGTAAATTTGCCGCTTCAACAAAAATTTTAAGATTCTCTAAAACTTGTTCTTGTCCTGTAAAGTCGCTAAAAGTTAATGGACGTAATTTTTTTTCAACGTCCAATTCTTCAGATGAAAAATTAGTTTTATCAGGATTCAAATTTTCGTTCATAAAAACAAAGATAGAAGAAATAAAAAAACCTTTCTAAAAAAATAGAAAGGTTTTAAATTAAAATATATTTTTAATAATTATGATTCTTCCTCCCCTTCTTTTAAAGGTGTGATTTGAGAAACAAAATCGTCTTCATGTCCTGGTTTACTATAGTCATAAGCCCAACGGTGAACAGCTGGAATTTCTCCAGGCCAATTTCCATGTACATGCTCAACTGGTGTTGTCCACTCAAGTGTATTTGATTTCCAAGGGTTTTGAGTTGCTTTTTTCCCTTTATATATACTAATAAAAAAGTTAGCTAAGAAAATTAATTGAGCAGCTCCACCTAAAATAGCGAACAATGTAATTACAATATTAACATCAGCTACGTCATCAAATAAAGGAAACGCTGTATTTGAATAATATCTACGTGGTAAACCAGCTAAACCAACAAAATGCATTGGGAAGAAAACTCCGTAAGCTGCTACAACAGTTATCCAAAAATGCCAATACCCTAATGTTTTATTCATCATTCTACCATACATTTTAGAGAACCAATGATATACACCTGCAAACATACCATAAATTGCAGAAACACCCATTACCAAGTGGAAGTGCGCAACTACAAAATACGTATCATGCACATTAATATCTAAGGCACTATCTCCTAAAACTAACCCTGTTAAACCACCAGATATAAATGTTGAAACAAATCCGATTGAAAACAACATTGCTGTATTCATTTGAATGTTTCCTTTCCACATTGTTGTAATCCAGTTGAATGCTTTTACTGCCGAAGGAATTGCAATTAATAATGTTGTAAATGTAAAAACAGAACCTAAAAATGGGTTCATTCCAGAAACAAACATATGGTGCCCCCATACAATTGTAGATAAAAAGGCAATTGCAATAATAGAACCTATCATTGCTCTATAACCAAATATTGGCTTTCTAGAATTACACGCGATAATTTCAGATACTATACCCATTGCTGGTAATATAACAATATAAACTTCTGGATGGCCTAAAAACCAAAATAAGTGTTCAAATAAAACTGGAGAACCTCCTTGATAATGTAGCACTTCTCCTTGAATAAAAATATCGGATAAATAAAATGACGTTCCAAAACTTCTATCAAAAATTAATAAAAGTGCTGCTGATAATAATACTGGGAATGATACCACTCCAATGATAGCAGTAATAAAAAATGCCCAAATAGTTAATGGTAAACGAGTCATTTTCATTCCTACAGTTCTTAAATTAAGTACCGTTACTATATAGTTTAACGAACCTAATAATGAAGAAGCTATAAAAATAGCCATTGATATTAACCAAAGTGTCATTCCTAAACCAGAACCTGGAATAGCTTGTGGCAAAGCACTTAATGGAGGATAAATGGTCCAACCTGCTGATGCAGGCCCTGCTTCAATAAATAATGAACAAACCATAATTACACTTGACAAAAAGAATAACCAATAAGAAACCATGTTTAAAAAACCTGATGCCATATCTCTTGCTCCAATTTGTAAAGGAATTAATAAATTACTAAAAGTACCACTTAAACCAGCGGTTAACACAAAAAATACCATGATAGTACCGTGTATAGTAACCAATGCTAAGTAGATATCTGGAGACATAACTCCACCATCTTGATGATGACCTAAAAATGCTTCAATAATACTAAATGATTTATCTGGCCAAGCAATTTGTAATCGAAATAACATTGACATAAATACCCCTATAACTCCCATAAAAATACCAGTAACTAAATACTGTTTTGAAATCATTTTATGGTCAGTACTAAAAACGTATTTTGTAATAAATGTTTCTTTATGATGATGATCTGACATAATCTATTTTTTTATTAGTAGTGTAGTAGTTAATTTTTATTGTACAACTTGTGCCATTGTTTTTTGATCTTTCAACCATGAGTTGAAGTCTTCTTCTTCCTCAACTATTATTTTCATTTGCATGTTATAATGTGAAGCGCCACAAATTTTATTACAAAGTAGTAAATAGTCAAATTCATAAGCGTCCTCTCCTTTTTCAGCTCTAATTTTATTAATGCCTTCAACTTTAGTAATAGTTTTTTCATTTGCTCTCATTTCTTCAGTTGTTAATGAAGGTGTAAAAGCGAATTCAGTTACCATACCAGGAACACAATTCATTTGAGCTCTAAAGTGAGGCATATAAGCTGAATGTAAAACATCTTGCGAACGGAATTTAAATATTACTTTTCTTCCTTTAGGCAAACGTAATTCACGCACAGGAATATCATCCAAAGCATTTTTATCAGTCATATCTACCCCCATTGTATTGATTCCTTTAATGTTTCTAACATTTGCTAAACCAAGTTCATTATCGGCACCAGCATATCGGGCTTCCCATTGAAATTGTTTAGCATACACTTCAATGATTAATGGGTTTTCAGCATCTGAAGAGTCCATTACATCATTCCATACTGTTAAACCATATAAAACTAATCCTGCAAGTACAACAGCTGGTACTACTGTCCATATAGTTTCTAATTTATGACTATCTGCATAAAAAAGTGCTTTTCTACCTTTAATACCTCTGTATTTAAAAGCAAAAAAGAATAGTAAAAATTGAGTGATTGCTTGTACAACTAGTATTAATAACATGGTTATAAAATACAAAGTATCATACTTTTCTCCCTCAAGTGAAGCAGAGTCAGGTAAAAGGATTGATGAATATTTTACAAAAGAAAATATCATTAACCCATAAAAGAAAATACCAAATGCTGCAAATAGAATTCCTTGAGTGTTATTGTCCTTCTCAGTGGCTATTGCACTTTTTAAATTTAGAATACTTGCTATTTGCCATATTGCTACGGCAACAACAATGGCAAGTAATACATAAAGTAATGCTGTCATATTTTTTAGTTAGTGTTATAGTGGTCGCAAATATAAAAAAAATCCTGAATAACTACGAATTCAGGATTCTTTTCAATATAATTATTTAATTTTTAATAATGAAAGTCTTTGCTTTCTTTAATAAAAGGATTTCCTTTTGCTAATAAAGGAACTTTTGATAATGCTGTAAATACAACATAAATAAATATTCCTAATATTAATAATATTGAGCTTAATTCTGAAACTCCAAAACTCCATTGATCTCCAACTGTTGCAGGCATAATCATCACATAAATATCAACATAATGACCTATTAAAATAACAATCCCTGTACAAACTATAAACCAATTAACTCGTTTATAATCACTGTTCATTAAAACTAATAAAGGGAACACAAAGTTTAAAACTAACATTCCTAAGAAAGGTATTTTATATTCATTAAATCTCGATACAAAATAAGTAACTTCTTCTGGAATGTTGGCATACCAAATTAGCATAAATTGTGAAAACCATAAATAGGTCCAAAAAATACTAAATCCGAACATAAACTTTGCTAAATCATGTAAGTGACTATCATTCACAAACTCTAAATAGCCTTTTCCTTTTAAATATATAGAAATCAAAGCAATCGTTGTAATTGCTGAAACTATCATACTTGCAAAAACGTACCATCCAAATAAGGTACTAAACCAATGTGGGTCTAATGACATAATCCAGTCCCAAGACATCATAGATTCTGTTACTAAAAAGAATACTAAAAATGCTGCTGAACTTTTAAATAATTTCGTATAATTACTTAAATCTGAAGCGTTGTCTTGAGCCAATGTTAATTTTCTTGAATACTGACGATACCATATCCAACCAGCCATATAAATTGCTGCTCGTATTAAGAAAAATGGCACATTTAAATACCCTGATTTATTTTGAATAAGTTCATCATGTGCTACAACTTCAGGATCCATCCAAGTAAACAAATGGTTCATATGTAATGATGAAAGCACAAAAAATACAAAAAGTAAAATAGCTCCTATTGGCAAATAAGCTGTAATTGCTTCCATAACTCTAAACAAAACAACAGGCCATCCTGCTTGAGAAGCATGTTGAATAGCGTAAAATGCCAACGTTGCTAATGAAATCATAAAAAAGAAAAACAGTGCTACATATAATGCTGACCAAGGCTTATTTTTTAATAAATGAAATACATGTTCCGCATGTGCATCATCAGAATGTGTTGTTTCGTGGACAGCATTTTCGCTTGCATGAGCATTATTTTCATGAGTTACCGCTACTTCACCATGTGCATCATGGGTTTCTTGTAACATTACTTTAACATCTTCTACTGAGCTTGGTGTAGAGAAAAAACCGTAAGCAACACCTAAAAGACCTACAATCATTAATGCAAATGAAAATGTTTTTAATTTACTTGAAAAGGTATACATATCTTTAATTTCTATCTTAGTAAAAGTGTTATTTTAATAATTCAGTTCTCAATTGTTGAACATACATGGTTACTTGCCAACGCTCTTTCGCTGTTAACTGTGATGCATGAGACCCCATTAGGTTTCTACCATGCATAATTACATGATAAATACTTCCTTCTGTAATTTCTCTATCTTTATAATTAGGAATTCCTAAAAACTTATCACGCTGTACTAATACACCATCACCTGCTCCAGTTTTTCCATGACAAGAAATACAATATATATCATACATTTTTTTTCCATTAGCTAGGTTAACTTCATTAACTTCTAATGGATTTTTAAGCTCTAATTTTGCTGCTTCATAACCTTCATTGGTATTTTCATACTCATAAGGTACATTTCCTCTTGAAATAGTTCCTTCTACAGGTAGTTGAGTTGTCATACCATTTGAAAAATTTGGATTTGTTGTATAAGTTTCATAACCAACTGACTTATACATATCTGGCATATATTGGTAATTTGGTTTTGTTTTATCGCCCCAACAAGATGATAAAGTAAAAATAAAAACCAATGCTATTGCTATTTTTAAAATGTTTTTCATTTTAATTATTACTTTTCAGTTACTTTAATTTCAACAGTTCCTGTTTTTTCTAAAAACGAAACTAATTCAGCTTCGTCACCTTCAACTGCCACTTCCATTACAAACATATCATCTGTTGTTCTAGGATCTGGATTTTCTGCTTGTTTAAATGGCCATAATTTACTTCTCATATAAAAAGTAATTACCATTAAATGTGCTGCAAAAAACACACTCATTTCAAACATAATTGGAACAAATGCTGGCATATTTTGGAAAAATGTAAAACTTGGTTTTCCACCAATATCTTGAGGCCACTGTTCAATCATCATATAATTCATCATCCAAACTGCAAATGAAAATCCTACGCACCCATACATAAAAGCGGTAATTGCAATTCGTGTTCCCTTTAATCCCATAGCTTTATCTAGACCATGAACTGGAAATGGTGTATAAACTTCTTCAATATGATGATTTGCTGCACGTACTTCTTTTACAGCATCCATAAGGATGTCATCATCATTATACATTGCTTGTACTACTTTATTACTCATGATTTCCGTCTCTTAATTTTTTAAATTTTTCTCCTGATGACTTTAAAATAGATTTAACTTCTGCTTGAGCTATAACTGGGAATGTTCTTGCATATAATAAGAATAATACAAAGAAAAATCCTATAGTTCCAACGTAAATTCCTATATCAACAAATGTTGGTGAGAACATAGTCCATGAAGATGGTAAATAGTCTCTATGTAATGAAGTTACAATAATCACAAATCTTTCAAACCACATTCCAATATTTACAACTATTGAAATTATAAATGAGAATGTGATACTTGTTCTTAATTTTTTTGACCACATAAATTGTGGTGAAAACACATTACAACTCATCATCAATAAATAAGCCCACCAATAAGGACCAGTTGCTCTGTTTAAGAAAGCATATTGTTCATATTCTACACCAGAATACCAAGCAATAAATAATTCTGTAATATACGCACATCCAACAATTGAACCAGTAATCATAATTACTATGTTCATTAATTCTATATGCTGTTTGGTAATATATGCTTCTAAATTTGAAACTTTTCTCATTATAATAAGCAACGTATTCACCATTGCAAATCCAGAAAATACAGCTCCAGCAACAAAATAAGGAGGGAAAATTGTGGTATGCCATCCAGGAATAACCGATGTAGCAAAGTCAAATGATACGATGGTATGTACTGATAATACTAAAGGTGTTGCTAAACCAGCTAGTACTAGAGAAACTTCTTCAAAACGCTGCCAGTCTTTTGCTCTACCAGTCCAACCAAAACTTAATAAACTATAAATTTTCTTTTGAAAAGGTTTAATTGCTCTATCTCTTAACATTGCAAAATCAGGTAACAAACCAGTCCACCAGAAAACTAATGACACCGATAAATATGTTGAAATAGCAAATACGTCCCATAATAATGGAGAGTTGAAGTTGGTCCAAAGTGTCCCAAATTGATTTGGAATTGGTAACACAAAATGAGCGTTCCATACACGTCCCATATGAATTACTGGGAATAAACCTGCTTGTACTACTGAGAAAATTGTCATAGCTTCAGCTGAACGGTTAATACCCATTCTCCATTTCTGACGGAAAAGTAAAAGTACCGCCGAAATTAAGGTTCCTGCGTGACCAATACCTACCCACCATACAAAGTTGGTAATATCCCAAGCCCAACCTACGGTTTTATTTAATCCCCAAACTCCAATTCCTGTTCCAATGGTGTAAATAATTGAACCCAATCCCCAAAGAAAGGCTAAAAGTGCAATTGTAAAAACTGTCCACCATAATTTATTTGCTTTTCCTTCAACTGGAGCTGCTACTTCAACAGTAATATCATGGTAGCTTTTATCTCCTACAATTAAAGGTTTTCTAATAGGTGCTTCGTAATGAGACGACATAATCTATTTAATTATTATCTATTATTATTATTTTTATGCTTCTTGCGTATTTCTAACTTTCACGTGGTAAACAACATTCGGTTTTGTACCTATATGCTCCAGTAAATGATACGCTCTTTTATCTTTTGTTAAACTTGTAACAGAATCTTCTTCATTGTTCACATCACCAAATACCATAGCTCCAGTACTACAAGCATTTGAACAAGCTGTTTCAAACTCATTGGTGTTTACTGGTCTACCTTCTTTTTTTGCTTTTAAAATGGTAGCTTGAGTCATTTGAATACACATTGAACATTTTTCCATTACACCACGAGAACGAACAGTAACATCTGGATTTAACACCATTTTACCTAAATCATCGTTCATATTGTAATCAAATTCACTATTATTTGGATAGTTGAACCAGTTGAATCTACGTACTTTATAAGGACAGTTATTTGCACAATAACGAGTACCAACACAACGGTTATAAGCCATTTGATTTTGCCCCTGACGACCATGAGAAGTCGCTGCTACAGGACAAACTGTTTCACAAGGTGCGTGGTTACAATGTTGACACATTACTGGTTGAAAAGCTACTGAAGGATTTTCAGAAGGATCTTCTAATTCTGCCATAGTATCTTTATATCCAATAACCCCTTTCCCTGCTTCTTTCTTTTCATTATCACCAGCAAAATCTTCTTCATGAGAATAATATCTATCAATACGCAACCAGTGCATATCTCTAGATTTTCTAATCTCATCTTTTCCAACAACTGGTACATTGTTTTCTGCGTGACAAGCTATTACACAAGCTCCACATCCAGTACAAGCGTTTAAATCAATTGATAAATTAAAATGATGTCCAATTGATCTATCGAATGAATCCCATAAATCTACTGTTGTTGCTTCTACTTCATTATGATCTAACGAAACTACCGGTACTTTATTCCATTCTTTAGCATCAATATGATTATAATCTTCTAAAGTAGCTTCTTTAATTATATCTCCTCTACCCATTAAAGTATTGTGCAATTGAACACAAGCAAATTCGTGTTCGCCTTCAGCTAACTTTAGAGTAACATCAGATTGATATGTATTAAATCCCTTATAAAACTGGTAAGCATTTTTACCCGTTTGCATTTCTTCTTTAAGTCCTTCTTTACGTCCATAACCAAGCGCTAGACCTATAGAACCTTTTGCTTGACCAGGTTGAATTAAAACTGGTAACACTTCAGAAACTCCATTGACAGTAATTTCAACTAAACTTCCATTTAATGCTCCATTGGCTACATTATGATTTATTACTCCTAATGATTCAGCATCTGCTTTAGACATTGTTAAGTAATTATCCCAAGAAGTTCTTGTAATTGGATCTGGTAATTCTTGTAACCAAGGGTTATTAGCCATTTGACCATCTCCTAAACCAGTTTTTGTATACAATGAAAGCTCAAAATCGGTTCCTTTAACTTTTCCTAATTCAGTTCCTGCTGCATTAATATCAACTTCATTTATTGTTACTTCTTCTACAGTTTCAGTAACAAAAACACCATCGTGCAATGCTTGATTCCAAGATTTACCTTCTAATATATCTGTTTTCCAAGATTCTTTTAAGAATTCATAATATGAAGAAGTACTACCTGTCCAAACTAATAACGAATCTTGAAATTGTCGCGTATTAAATAATGGTTTAATAGTTGGTTGCATTAAGCTATAATGTCCTTTTTTAATAGTAACATCACCCCAAGACTCTAAGTAATGTGGCGTAGCTAATGCATATTGAACAGTTTTTGCTGTTTCGTTATCTTGCATTGAAAATGCCACAGATAATTTAACTTTTTTCAAGCCTTCAATAAATTCAGAAGAATTTGGTAACGTATAAACAGGATTTGCATTGTTAATAATTAATGCTCCTATTTTGCCAGCATTCATATCTGAAATTAGTTGAGTAACTTCAGCATCATTACCTTTTCTAACGTTTTTTGTAGCAACTACATCAATTACTTCACTATTAATTGCATTATTAATAGCCAAAGTTAATAATTGAGCATTTTTATCTTGAATACCTGTTACCACAACTGCTTTAGAACCTGCTGCCTTAATTTGAGCTGCAGCTTTCAAAATTGCATCATTTAAAGGAGAAGCTTCTCTTGTTGAAATACCTCTTACTACCGCATTGTATAATTTGATAAGTGCTAAATTTTGCTGAGATGGTTTAATCATTAAACGTTTATCAGCATTTGCACCTGTTAAGGTCATATTTGATTCAAACTGAATATGGCGAGACATTTTTCCATTTTTAGGCACTCTGCTTTTAGCATAACTTGCATCAAAACCTCCACCTTGCCAATCACCTAAAAAGTCCGCTCCAATTGAAACTATAACTTCTGCTTTTTCAAAATTATAATCAGGTAATGCTCTTGAACCGTACATTGCTTCAAAGGCATCTAATGCAGCAGATTCTGAAACTGCATCATAAACCACGTGATTTACATTACCAAAAGTTTCGTTTAATTTATTGACAAGTTTTTTTGTTGAAGGACTTGCACAAGTTCCTGTTAAAACAGCAATTGGTAAACCAGCTTCTTTTACTTCATTTAATTTTGAAACAATTTGTTGATCTGCATCAGCCCAAGAAATTTCAGTTCCATTTGCTTTTGGACCTTTCAATCTAAGGCTATCATATAATGATAAAACGGAAGCTTGCACACGTGCATTGGTAGTTCCATTTGCTTCTTTATTAGGTTCAATTTTTATTGGACGTCCTTCTCTAACTTTTACTAATACATTTGCAAAATCAAAACCATCTGCCATTGTTGTTGCATAATATTCAGCAACTCCTGGAATAATATCATCAGGTTTAATTACATAAGGAATTGATTTTACTACTGGACCTTCACAAGCAGCTAAAGAAGCTGCTGCAGTTGTAAATCCAACATATTTTAAAAAGTCTCTACGTGTTGTTGATGAGGCTTCCAAATTCTTTTTATCACCTAAAAATTCATCAGTAGGAATTTCTTCAACAAACTCGTTTTGTTTTAACGTATCAACAATAGAGCTTTTTGTATTTAGCTCCTCAACACTTTTCCAGTATTTTTTGTTTGATGCCATTTTATATTTGGTTATTTACTTCGTAATTAATATTAATAGTGACATTTTCCACATTCTAAACCTCCCATTTGAGCGGCTGTCACTTTTTCTACACCGTATTTCTTAGCTAATTGATCGTGGATGTTTTTGTAATATCCATTTTCGGTTAAATCAACCTCAGTTTGTCTATGACAATCTATACACCACCCCATTGTTAATGGAGAAAACTGTTTCATCTCATGCATTTCTTCAACTGGTCCGTGACACTTTTGACAATCAACTCCTGCTACATTTACGTGTTGAGAGTGGTTGTAATAAGCAAAATCTGCTAAATTATGAATACGAATCCATTCTATTGGTTTTTGTTCATAACCCTCAATATATTTCATATTGTCTTTATCCCAACCTACTGCATCATAAATTTTTTGGATTTCATTGTCTAAATCTTCTTTTGAATGGCCTCCAAACAACTCACCATTATATTCTGAAATTGACTTATGACAATTCATACAAACATTGGCTGTTGGAATTCCAGAAGTTTTACTATGTTTCGCTGATGAGTGACAATATTGACAATCAATTTTATTATCACCTGCATGAACCGCATGTGAAAATGCAATTGGTTGAATTGGTTGATACCCTTCGTTAACATCTATTTGCATTAGCCATCCAAACAACATCCAAGCTCCACCTAATAAAACAAATATTAACGTTAAGAAACGTAAGAAAGGGTTAAAAATCATAGTTTTTAACATGCTTTCTGTAGCTTCTTCATCTTCAGCCACTTTTTTATTTGTAGTTGCTGCAACAATAATAGATAATAATAGAAAGGCTAAAATTGTTAACCCTAATGTTGGTAAAACACCTAAACCAGGTTTATTAAACAACTCTTCACTCCCAGCATCAGCTGTTACTGTAGTTACTGCTTTAACATCACCTACAGCTAAATATTTTAATAAATCATCAATATCTTGATCAGATAAATGTGGATTTGCTGTCATAGCCGCAGGGTTACTATCTTGTACTTCCTTTGCTAATTTATCACCTGATGCAACTAAGGCATTATTATCTTTAATCCAAGCTTTTAACCAATCTGCTTCACGCTTATCAGTAATTTTTAATAATTCAGGACCAATTAATTTTCCTTCTAACTTATGACAAGCTGCACAATTTGCTTTAAAAATTTGCTTACCACGCTCAACTCCTGGGTCAACTTCTTGAGCTACAGGTGCTGCTTTAGGAGCTGCCTCCTCTCCTTTAGTGTAAGCTAAAATATCAACAATATCTTGATCAGATAAATGTGGATTTGCTGTCATTGGCAATTTATTGTTCTCTTCGAAAACTTGAATTGCAAGTTTATCTCCTGATTTAATCATCCCTGGACTATCTTTAATCCAAGAAATTAACCAATCTTGTTCTCTTTTATCAGTTATCCCTTTTAAAGCAGGGCCAACTAATTTTTTATCTAGCTTATGACACGCAGCACAATTTGCTTTGAAGAGTTTTTCTCCATTTGCAACATCGCCTTCTTGCGCTGATAAACTAAGTGAAAAAAATAAAAGGAAAGCAAGACTATTAGTGACTAATCTTGATAATGGACTGTGTTGTTTCACACTTTTCATACTTAAAAAAAATCTTTTCTTTCTTGTTTGGTACAATATTTTCTTTAAAAAATATATGACTTAAGTCATTTTTTAAAGGATTTGACAAAAGTACTATTTATAAATAAAACTAAAAATGTAAAAATTGTGTTAAATGTAATTTATATTGATTCTAAATAATAAAACTTTTATTATTTTGTTTATAGAAAACTATAAATTTGACAAAAAATTAAAATTTTATGAATATTTTATCTAAAAGACTATTATTTACTTGCGTTTTAGCTCTTTTTTTGAGTGTTATTAACATGTATTCTCAAAGTGAAAATGAAAAGATTACCCAGTTAATTGAGCAAAAAAAAGCATTTAATAAAGAAAATAAGAGTTCTATTGTATATAAAATTCAATTATATAATGGTATAGAAGCTGAAGCGTATAAAATTAAAAGAAATTTTGAGGCTATTTATCCTGAGTATTCTACCAATATTTTATACAAAGCTCCTGAATGGAAAACACAAGTTGGAAGTTTTAACACACGTTTAGAAGCTGATAGAATATTAAATATTATTAAAGAAAATTTTTCTGGGGCTATTGTTTTAGAAGATAAGGTTTAAACCACTCTGTTTAATCGTTCAAATAAACGTTGTTTTAGATTGGTATAATTTACCACAGATTCAAGAACTTGTTCTCTTTCTTCTTCATCCTTTAGATTAGAAATAAGAGCACTAATTTTTTGTTCAATTAGTACACGTCTTAAATTATAAATAGCATCCAAAACCATTTTAGATAAATCACTTTCTTTACTTTTTATAAATATATCTTTTCGTTCCCAATTACTTAAAATATGTTTTTCATCATCCATTAAAATATTGGTAACTAAGTTTGAAATTTCAGTATTCGAATGATTTACTAAAGAATCAACAGAAATAGCTTCATTTTGATTTAATTGATCAATAACTTCAAAATACACTTGTTTAAAAACTTCATCTGTAAACTCAACTTCATCATCGTGTAAATTCAAGTAAATTTCTTTAGAAACTACATTTTGAAAATGTTCTTTTTTTAATTGATATTCCTCATGTTCACTTGTAGGTTCTACAGCAACAAAATCAACAAAATCTACTTTATTGTTACCATATAATAACAATATTCTAATAATCTCACGTTCATATTTTGTAAGTTCATTAACTTTTTCAAATTCAGGAGTTTTTTGTAAAATAGGTTTTGAAGTTTCTCTATAAATTGGCTTTCCTGAGGCTTCACGTCTTTCTTTTTTATCGAGTTGTGCTAGTTCACTAAACAATACCGTTTCTGAAATATCCATAATTCTGGAACATTCTTGTATGTAAACCTCTCGTTGAATTCTATCTGGAATTTTAGAGATACTAATTACAATGTCACGTATTAATCCTGCCTTTTTAACTGGATCTTGTTGTGCGTCTTCCATCAATAAAGAAACCTTAAAGTTGATGAAATCTTTAGCGTTTGTTGTTAAATAGTTTTTTAACTCTTCTTTGGAAACTTTTTTGGCAAAACTATCAGGGTCTTCCCCATCGGGAAATGTTAATACTTTAACATTCATCCCTTGTTCCAAAATTAAATCAATCCCTCTAATTGAAGCTCTGATACCTGCTGCATCTCCATCAAATAATATAGTAATATTTTTAGTAAGCCTGTTAATTAATCTAATTTGATTTTCTGTAAGTGCTGTTCCAGAAGAAGAAACTACGTTTTCAATTCCAGATTGATGAAATGAAATTACATCGGTATATCCTTCTACCAAATAACAATTATCTTCTTTTGCAATGGTTTGTTTGGCAAAATTAATACCATATAAAATATTACTTTTATGGTATATTTCACTTTCAGGAGAATTAAGGTACTTGGCGGCTTTTTTATCATTGGTGAGTATTCGCCCCCCAAAGCCCAAAACTCTTCCACTCATACTATGAATAGGAAAAAGCACACGTCCTTTAAAACGATCAAATTGTTTAGTTCCTGTAGAAGAAAGTAAATCTTGCTTAACAATGGTTAACCCTGTAGCTTCTAAATATTTTAAATTATATCCTTTGTTTAATGCTTCAGTGGTAAATGCTTCCCATTCATTTAAAGCATAACCTAATTGGAATTTCTTGATAGTTTCTTTTGTAAAACCTCTTTCTTTAAAATAGCTTAAACCTATTGCTTTCCCCTGCTCGTTATTTAACAAAATATCTTGAAAATAATCACGTGCAAATTCTGAAACCAAAAACATACTTTCTCTTTCATCCGCTTGTTGTTTTTGTTCTTCAGTTTGCTCGGTTTCTTCAATTTCAATATTGTATTTTTTAGCTAAATACCGAATAGCTTCAGGGTACGAATAATGTTCGTGTTCCATTAAAAAGGTAACTACATTACCTCCTTTACCAGTACTAAAATCTTTCCAAATTTGTTTTACTGGAGATACCATAAAAGAAGGAGTTCGTTCTTCAGAAAAAGGACTCAACCCTTTAAAGTTGCTTCCTGCCTTTTTTAACTGAACAAATTCTCCAATAACCTCCTCTACTCGAGCAGTTTCAAAAACTCTGTCTATACTACTTCTTGAAATCAATGGTCTTTTATACTTTTATAAGTGTTCTAATTTACAAAATTAGGTAAAAAATAACCCTATAAAAATATAGGGTTAGTTAATTTTTTTAATGAAACTAAAATTTAAGATACCGCTTTTAATTTTTTTAAAGTGGATTTATTAATTTTATCTTCTGCGTACTTTTTAGTTATTTTCAATAGTTTCTCATCTGTTCCTGGCAATTCAAACATCGCATCTGTAAGCACAGCTTCACAAAGTGAACGCAAACCACGTGCTCCTAATTTATATTCAACTGCTTTATCAACAATATAACTTAATGCACTTTCATTGATTGAAAAATCAATACCATCCATTTTAAATAGCTTTTGGTATTGTTTAATAATTGAATTTTTAGGTTCGGTTAAAATTGCTCTTAATGTATAAGCATCTAACGGATTCATATGTGTTAAAACTGGTAAACGGCCTATGATTTCAGGAATTAACCCAAAAGATTTTAAATCACTCGGAATAATGTATTGAAGTAAGTTATTTTCATCAACTTTATCTTCTTTAATAGAAGCACTGTAACCAACTGCTTGTCTGTTCAATCTCTTTCCTATTATTTTATCTATTCCTGAGAAAGCTCCTCCGGCAACAAATAAGATATTTTTGGTATTTACTTCAATAAATTTTTGATCGGGATGTTTTCTACCTCCTTTTGGCGGTACATTTACTACTGAGCCTTCTAATAATTTTAACAGGGCTTGTTGTACTCCTTCACCTGAAACATCTCGAGTAATTGATGGGTTATCTCCTTTACGTGCAATTTTATCAATTTCATCAATAAAAACAATTCCTCTTTCCGCTTTATTTACATCGTAATCGGCTGCTTGTAGTAAACGTGTTAAAATAGTTTCAACATCTTCTCCTACATAGCCAGCTTCTGTTAAAACTGTTGCATCTACAATACAAAATGGAACGTTTAACATTTTAGCAATGGTCCTTGCTATTAAAGTTTTTCCTGTTCCGGTTTCACCTACAATAATAATATTGCTTTTTTCAATCTCAATTTCTTCTTCATCTTTCGATACTGGTTGCAACAATCTTTTATAATGATTGTAAACCGCTACAGACATTACACGTTTAGCTTGATCTTGACCAATCATATATTGATCTAAAAAAGCTTTAATTTCTTTAGGTTTTTTAACTATCAATTCTGAGGAAAGAGTGGATGAGCTGTTTTCAGCAATTTCTTCCAATACAATACCATGTGCCTGCTCAATACACTTATCACAAATATGTGCATCTAAACCAGCAATGAGCAAATCTGTTTCTGGTTTTTTTCTACCACAAAACGAACATTCTAAAACTTCTTCTTTTGCCATGCTTTTAGTTAATTTAAACTACTCTTAAAATTATTTTCTTATTAATACTTCATCAATCATACCATATGCTTTCGCTTCTTCAGCTTTCATCCAGTAATCACGATCAGAGTCGTTATGAACTTTTTCAATTTTTTGACCAGAGTGTTTTGCAATTATTTCATACAATTCATCTTTCAATTTTAAAATTTCACGAGCCGTAATTTCAATATCACTTGCTTGTCCTTGTGCTCCGCCTAAAGGTTGATGAATCATAATACGAGAATGAGGCAAAGCAGAACGTTTTCCTTTTTCACCTGCACACATTAAAACAGCTCCCATAGAAGCAGCCATTCCTGTACAAATAGTAGCCACATCGGGTTTGATAAATTGCATGGTATCATACATTCCTAAACCAGCATATACACTTCCTCCTGGAGAGTTGATATAAATTGAAATATCTTTTGAATTATCTACACTCTCTAAAAACAATAATTGTGCTTGTATAATGTTTGCTACATAATCATCTATTGCGGTTCCTAAAAATATAATTCTATCCATCATTAAACGAGAAAACACATCCATTTGTGCTACATTTAATTGGCGTTCTTCAATAATATAAGGAGTAACGCTACTTACAATTTTATCGTAATAAGTACTACTAATTCCTTGATCTTTAATTGCAAATTTTTTAAATTCTTTTCCGTAATCCATTTTTCAAGATTTAAAGTATTAAGTGGTCAAAGATAAGAAGTATTTATTTATTTTAAACTCAATTTATTCTTTGATTCATTTTTCGCAAAATTAAAGTAACATTTATAACAATAATATTTTACTCATTTATTATGCGTGCATAATATTATTTTGTATATTTGATATGAAATTTCAAACAAACAACACACAAATGAAATCTAGATTAATTATAGTCTTGCTGTTTATTTTTTCAGTAAATATGTACGGACAAGAATTTGAAAACGGAACCATCGTTACACAACGTTATGACACCATTACTAATGTGAAAATTAAAAAAGTTAGTGATGCCAAAAGTTTACTTCATATTACCTACATTGATAGTGAAGGAAATGAACAAAAACCAGCGATTGAAACCATTAAATGCTACTCAAGAGGAGAAGAGGCTTTTTGCAGAATATACAATTCTGGAGAAATGATTTTAGCAAAACAACTAATTGTTGGAGAAAAATTAAATTTATATGCTAGAAATTATAATGGAAGTACAAATTATTATGTTGAGAAAGTTTTTGATGAAATAATTAAAGTTCCATCTTCAAGTGGAAAATTTAAGAAAGTTATTGGTGATTTTTTAAGTGACAATACTTTATTAGCTGATAAAATTAAAACAAAAGAATTACAAGATATTACAGAAATTGTGACCCTTTATAACAAAGGTTAATATTTTAGTTTTAGTTGTAAAAGCCTAAAGGAGTTTCTTCTTTAGGCTTTTTTGTTTATAAACAATTGTTTTAAGTATCTTTGAATTTCAATTTTTTTTACAATGAGATTATTTTTAAAAATTACAATTTTATTCGTTTTTATTACTAAAGCTGGTTTCTCACAAAGCTACAAACAACGCTTACAAACCTTAGATATTAAGCATTATAATTTGGCTATTGAAGTTAATGACACTACCAATAAAATTGATGCTTCAATGGATATTTCTATCAAATTTAAAAAATCTTTAAGCTCATTTGATTTGGATTTGGTTGCACAAGACTCTACTGGTTTAGGAATGAAAGTAGATTCAATTTATCAAAACAATGTTGCTGTTAATTTTACACAAGAACACAATAAATTAACCATACAGCCTAAACATATTTTCCCAAATTTAGTGTACACCTACAAAATTAAATATAGTGGTATTCCAAAAGATGGGTTAATTATTTCTGAAAATTTATATGGAAACAGAACTTTTTTTGGAGATAATTGGCCTAACAGAGCTCACCATTGGTTTCCTTGTGTTGACCATCCTTCAGATAAAGCAACAATAGAATACACCATTACAACTCCAAACCATTATCAAGTTATTGCCAATGGTACAAAAATTGATGAAGTAACCATTGACGAGCATCTAAAATCATATCACTATAAAACTGCGGTACCACTACCAACAAAAGTTATGGTTATTGGAATTGCTGAATTTGCAATTCAAAATACAGGAGAAACATACAATATTCCAGTTTCAACATGGGTATATCCACAAACTAAAGAAGAAGGCTTCTCCGACTTTTTTATAGCCAAAGACATTTTAACTTTCTTTATTGAAATAATAGACGAATATCCTTTTGAAAAATTAGCAAATGTTCAATCAAAAACACGTTATGGTGGTATGGAAAATGCTGGAAATATTTTTTACTATGAAAAATCTGTTACAGGTCAACAAAAAAACGATGAACTTATAGCTCATGAAATTGCACACCAATGGTTTGGAAATTCTGCAACCGAAATTGATTGGGCTCACGTATGGCTTAGTGAAGGTTTTGCCACCTATTTTACCAATTTATATATTTTAAAAACGAAAGGAAAAAATGCTTTTGAAGAAAAATTAAAAAAACAGCGATTCAACATTTTTGCATATAACAAAAAAAATCCTTCACCTGTAATAAATACAAACACCACTAATTATATGAGCTTGCTTAACATCAACTCTTATCAAAAAGGAGCTTGGGTACTACATATGCTTAAAAAAGAAGTTGGTGAAGAAAATTTTTGGAAAGGAATTAAAACGTATTACGATTTTTACAAATACCGAAATGCAACTACCAATGATTTTAGAGATGTGATGAAACATATTTCAGGGAAAAATTTAGAGGTGTTTTTTGCACAATGGCTCGAAAAAACTGGTCATCCAATTTTAACAACCAACTGGATACATAGTAAAAATAAATTAAGAATTATTATTGAACAACAACAAGAAACTCCTTTTGAATTTCCCCTAGATTTAGAATTAATTTATAGTGATGGCACTTCAGAAGTTAAAACCATTCAAGTAACCAATAAAATTGAACCCTTTATTGTTAAAACTAAACCAACTGAGCTAAAAGAAATTAAATTAGACCCAAATACCAACTTATTATTTGAATTAGGCATCCAATAATTAAATGGAATGTACACTTTGCAATAACAACTCTATACTTTATAGTAAATCAGCCAATAAAGAATACTATAAATGTAGTGTTTGCGGTTCAATTTGTATGCATCCCCTATTTTACATTTCATCAGAAAATGAAAAAATTAGATATCAAGAACATAATAATGATGTGAATGATATAGGGTATCAAAAATTTGTTCAACCAATTATTGAAGGGGTCACTTCTAATTTTAATAACAAAGCTAATGGATTAGATTTTGGTTGTGGAACTGGACCTGTAATTACTAAATTGTTACAAGAAAAAAAATTTAATATTACAACTTACGACCCTTTTTTTGACAACAATTTAAATGCACTAAAAAACACCTATAATTTTATTGTTTGCTGTGAAGTTATTGAACATTTTCATCATCCTTTAAAAGAATTCAAGCTTTTAAAAGCTCTTTTAAAACCTAAAGGAAAATTGTATTGTATGACCGATATTTTTTCCGAATCAATAAACTTTAAAAACTGGTATTATAAAAACGACAATACCCACGTGATTTTTTATCAAGAAAATACGTTTAAATGGATTCAAAAACATATTGGTTTTTCTAAAGTAACCATAAACAACCGATTGATTATTTTTGAAAACTAATTAAAAACCAAATTCTGTTTTATTAAACTTATATTTGCAAAAAATAAAACAATGAGCTTTACTGACTTAAATTTAAATCAATTTTTATTAAATGCCTTAAACGAAATGGGGTTTACAACACCTACTCCAATTCAAAAAAAAGCATTTTCGGTAATAATGAGTAGTAAAGATGTTGTTGGTATTGCTCAAACAGGTACTGGAAAAACCTTTGCATACTTACTTCCTATTTTAAGACAACTTAAATATTCTGAACAAAAACATCCTAGAGTTTTAATTGTAGTACCCACTCGAGAATTGGTTGTTCAAGTAGTAAAAGATATTGAAAGTTTAACACCTTATATAAATGTGAGGTTTGCAGGCGTTTATGGAGGTACAAACTTAAATAAACAAAAACAATTAGTATATCAAGGTCAAGATATTATTGTTGCTACACCTGGTCGTTTATTAGATTTAGCTTTGGATGGTATTTTAAAATTGAAGCAAATTCAAAAATTAGTGATTGATGAAGTTGATGAAATGATGAATTTAGGTTTTAGAGCCCAATTAATTACATTGTTAGATTTATTACCTAAAAAACGTCAAAATATTTTATTCTCTGCAACTTTAACTAAAGAAGTAAATGAATTGCTTCATGACTTTTTTAAATCGCCTACTAAAATTGAAATCGCAGCAAGTGGAAGCCCATTAGATACTATTTATCAATTAGCCTATCCCGTTCCAAACTTTTATACTAAAGTAAATTTTTTAATTCATTTACTTCAAGATAAAGATACTTTTAAAAAAGTATTGGTATTTGTAAAAAATAAAAAACAAGCCAATATCTTATTTGAAGAGTTAGAAAATGCTACACCTAGAATTGCAGATGTCATTCATTCTAATAAAACACAAAATTACCGACTTAGATCTGTTAAAAATTTTGAAATGGGCTTTTTCAATGTGCTAATAGCCACAGATATAATTGCTCGTGGCTTAGATTTAACAAATGTAAGCCATGTAATTAATTTTGACATTCCTCAAGAGCCCGAAAATTATATTCACAGAATTGGTAGAACTGGTCGTGCGGAACAAGAAGGAAATGCTATTTCTTTTTTTACTGAAGAAGAAGCTGAATATTTAGCTGAAATCGAAATATTAATGAATAAAGAAATTAATGTTTCTGACTTGCCTAATAACATTGAAATTTCTTCTAAATTAATTGATGAAGAAATGCCTAAAATAACACCCGAAATTATTGGGAAAAACACCACTATTACTGAGCCTAGCGGTCCAGCTTTTCATGAAAAGAAAGAAAAAAACAAAAAAGTTAATTTAGGAGGGTCTTACCGTAGAGAAATTGCAAAAAAATATAAAAAACCTAAAACAAGAGGTCAAAAAAGAAAGTAATAATTAACACATTTTTACTATATCAACTAGCAATAATTATGCTTAATAATTGTAAATTTAAGCCTAATTTTTAGCTATGCTTTTTGAAACCGAAAAACTTAAAGAAATACAACTCCAAATTGACTTGATTTTAGAGAAAATTTTGGAATATGAAAACACCTACAAAACTCAAATTGCAAGTGTACATCCAAATTATACTGAAAGTGCAAAAAACTTAATTCATTATTTAGCACTTAGAAGTTTTGATAATGATGTTTTTCAAGACAAATTAAACAAATTAGGTTTACCTAATACTTCTAGCTCAGAAAGTAGTGTTCTGCACAATATACTTATATACAAAACAATTATCAACCATTTATTAAAAACACCAGATACTAATTTTCAACATTCTTATATTTCTAAAAGCGAAAGTAAGCAGCTATTAAAAAAACATGCCAATGCCCTTTTTGGTGAAATTAACAGAAACCGAAGAACGCGCATTATGGTTACACAACCCACTATTGCAGCTGAAGATAAAAATTTTGCAAAAAGCCTTACCGAACTTGGAATGGATTGCGCACGATTAAATTGCGTTCATGATAACGAAATCATTTGGAATCAAATTATAAAAAACACCAAAGAAGCCAATCCAAATTGTAAAATTATGATGGATTTAGGAGGCCCAAAATTAAGAACTAGTAAAATGAAACCTGGTCATAAGGTCATTCACATAAAACCCAAACGAAATTCTTTGGGGCAAGTAATTGTTCCAGCAAAAGTGTGGTTGGCTCCATTTGGCATGTTACCTCCAGAAAATATGGAAGTAGATGCAATTATTCCAGTAAATAAAAAGTGGTTAAAAAAAACAAGGAAAGGCTCTTATATAACATTTAAAGATTCAAGAGATAAAAAATGTAAAATTACTATTGAGAGTAAACATGGTTTAGGAAGGCTTGCATCATGCACAGATTCTGCTTTTGTTACTACAGGAACACAACTCACGGTTTTTTTAGAAAAAAAATCAACTTCAGAAATACATACCGTTCATGAGATTTTACCTTTAGAAGAAGTAATTTTCTTATTTGAAGGAGATTACTTGAAGTTAAATAAAAAACCCATTTTAGGTGAACCCACAAAGTATGACGAAAAAGGTAATTTAATAGAATATGCTCATATTTCTTGTACACTACCTCAAATATTTTCCAATGTTAAAAAAGGAGAATTAATTTATTTTGATGATGGAAAAATTGAAGGTATTATAAAAGAAGTAACTGCTAATTTTTTATTGATTGAAATTACCAATGCAAAAAAAACAGGTGGTAAGCTAAAAGCAGATAAAGGAATAAACTTACCTAACAGTAATTTAAAAATTAGTGGGCTTACAGAAAAAGACAAAGAAGATTTAAAGTTTATAGCAAAAAATGCAGACGCCGTTAATTTTTCTTTTGTAAATTCTAAAAGTGATATTGAAGATTTACTTCATGAATTTAAAAAATTAGAAGCTTCATTAGGTATTATTGTAAAAATTGAAACCAAAAAGGCTTTTAAAAACTTACCAAGCATCTTATTAAAAGCCATGGAGAATTATCCAATAGGTGTTATGATTGCTCGTGGAGATTTAGCCATTGAAACTGGATGGAAAAATTTTGCGGTTATTCAAGAAGAAATTTTACGCATTTGTGAAGCCGCGCATTTACCTGATATCTGGGCAACCCAAGTTTTAGAAAACTTGGCTAAAAAAGGAATTCCTACAAGAGCCGAAATCACTGATGCAGCCATGTCTCAACGTGTAGAATGTGTAATGCTAAATAAAGGATTGTATATAGAAAAAGCTGTAAAAATGCTAGATAAAATTTTATGTAAAATGCAACTAATCCAAAAGAAAAAAATGGCGGTTTTACCCAAACTAGAATTCTCAAAAAACGATTTATAAACCATCTGTTAACATTCCAATTTAATCTTTATTTTCATTTTTTTATTAAAAATAAAATGCTATTCACAAATTGCTATTGATAGGATGCATTTTCTTTAATTCATTATATAAATACGACTAGTTTTAATAATATTTCTCAATGTTTTTATAATGTTAAAAGCTAAAATAAAAAGCTAAAATTAATAGAAATGATACCTTATAATAACTTTCTAAGTTATTAGTTTTTTATTACATCTTATAAATTTGCTGCATAACTAAAAACAAAAAATCATGAAAAAATTAGCTTTATTTATTGTAATTGTTGCATTAGGAAGTTCAACTCTTTTTGCATCATCAACTGACAGAATTGAAACAAAACAACTAAGAGAACAAATAGTAAAATTATTAGAAAACGCACCTTTCAACGTTGAAGAAGAAATTAATGCAAAAATTGAATTTGTATTAACCAAAAACAGTGAAATTATTATCACAAATGTACAATCTAATAATGAACTTGTTTCTATGTATGTAATGAATAAATTAAATTATCAAAAAGTATCGGCGATAAATACATTAAAAATGAGATTTTACTCGATGCCTTTAAAAATAGTTAGAAACTTTTAAAAACATCTATTAACAAAAAAAGCCTTAACTTTTTCAGTTAAGGCTTTTTTAATTTCTTATGTTCTCTATTTACTATTTGTAAACTTCTTTTACAAATTCTTCATAGGTAACTTCTTTTACTTTAAAAGTAATGTTTTCTTTGTAAAAATCTAATAGCTTTTTACTCACTAATTGTTCTTGTAAACGTTTAGCTTCATCTTGGTTACTTAAAACTCTTTGAACAATATCATCTAAATCTTTTTCTTCAGGATTTAATTGTCCGTATTGCGCCATTTGAGCTTTCACAAAACCTTTTGTAAAGTCTTTTAACTCTTCAAAATTAATTTGCAATTCGTTATCTTTTAAAACTTTACCTTCAATTAATTGGTAACGCAACCCTTTCTCAGATTTTTCAAATTCTTCTGCGGCTTGCTCAGGAGTCATTGGTTTTTCACCAGCAACAGCCAACCATTTTTTCAAAAATTCAGCAGGTAAATCAAAGTTTGTGTTTTCTACTAAATATTCTGTAACTGCATTCAACAATTGTTGATCTGCTTGTGTTTGAAATTGTTTTTCAGCGTCTTCTTTAATTTTTTCTCTTAGCTCTTCTTCAGATTTTACTACGTCTGGTCCAAAAACTTTATCAAACAATTCTTGATTAACTTCTGCAAGTTCTGTTACATTTATTTCTTCAACTGTAAATGTTAAAGGAATTTCTAACTCATGAATTTCATCGTGAGTAAGTCCTAAAGCTCCCATTAATTTATGATCGTCATCAAATAAGCCTTTAGTTTTCAACTCAATTACATCTCCTACTTTAGCACCTATAAATTTCTTTTGATTTACTTTTCCTTTTATAGAAGCTAATTCAATGGTAGATTTCTTGTTAATCTCTTTTTCTTCATTAACAAAGGTTCCAGTAATATTATCACCTTCTTCTACTGCTTCTTTTGAAACTAGTTTACCAAAACGTTTTTGAATATTTTCAACTTCTTTATCTAATAAATCTTTATCAGCTACAATATTGTATTGAGTAATTTTCTTTTTTGCATCTAAATTTACCTCAAATTCTGGAGCTAAACCTAACTCAAATTCAAAAGAATAATCATCAGCATCCCAAGAAAAATCATCTTGAATTTTTGGCAATGGATTTCCTAAAATGTCCAATTTTTCTTCAGTTAAAAATTTATTTAATGATTCTTGTATTAGTTTATTAACCTCATCAATCATTATAGATTTCCCATACTGTTTTTTTATCATTCCCATTGGTACATGACCTTTTCTAAAACCTGGGATATCAGCTTTTTTACGGTAATCTTGCAAAATTTGTGCTACTTTATCTTGGTAATCTGCTGCTGAAACTTCAACCTTTACCACTGCATTTAACGCATCAATACTCTCTTTTGTAATATTCATTTTATGCTATTTTACTTAAAATCATTAAAAATTGGGTGCAAAAGTACTACTATTTATGCACTTTTCAAATATTTAATTAGTTCAAATTCAACTATTTTCTTTGTTTTCTTTTATTAAAGAATACAAAATAGATTGAAATATCGACAGTAACAAACTAAATAACAGTGCCACCCAAAAACCTGAAACAGCAAAACCATCCACAATTTTATCGGCTAATAATATAATTACTGCATTTATCACCAATAAAAACAATCCTAAAGTAACTATGGTGGCTGGTAATGTGAAAAATATTAATAAGGGTTTTACCGTGACTCTTAAAATTCCTAAAACTACAGCAACAATAATTGCATTGGTAAAATTGGTTATTTGAACCCCTGGTAAAATTTTTGCAAGTACAACTACTGCAAGTGCTGTTAACAATATTTTTAATATTAATTTCATAGTTTATAATTTATAATGAGATATAAATTTAACTATAATTATGCCAACTTACCAATTAACTTAAAAAACTGACAACCTCATTATAAAATTGTGTTGGATTTTCAGCATGAAGCCAATGCCCTGCTTTTTTGACAGTTACAATTTTAGCATTTTCAAAATGAGCCGTTATTAAAGAAATATCGTTTTTGGTAATATATTTAGAGTTTTCTCCTTTTAAAAATAAAGTTTTACCTTCAAAATGTGTAAAAGAAGGTAGTGCCTCACCTACCTCACTATTGTTTTCTGTTAAACTTTGCAAATTAAATCTGTAGGCTAACTGTCCTTTAGATTTCCAATAAACATTTTTTAATAAAAATTGTAGCACCCCTTGTTCATGAACATAAATTTTTAAAACGTCTTCAACTTGTTTTCTTGAAGTATGTATTGAAAAATTAACAGCATTTAACGCAGCTAAAATATGCTGATGATGGGGCTCGTAATACTTTGGTGTAATGTCTGCAACAATTAATTTATGTACATATTCAGGGTATGTTACAGCAAAAAGCATTGCTACTTTACCTCCCATAGAATGCCCTAACAAATGAACCTTTTCTAATTTGTTATACGCTATATAATGGTATAAATCTTCAACTAATAATTCATAATCAAAATCACTAGAATGAAAACTTCTACCATGATTTCGTTGATCAATTAAATGAACTTCAAAATTGTTAGAAAATTTTGTACCTAAAGTTTTCCAGTTATCGCTCATACCAAAATACCCATGTAATATAAGCAATGGTTCTCCTTTTCCTAAAACTGTAGCGTGTAAAATTTTCATGTTAAAATTATCCTTTTAACTTATGTTTGTACATATTAATTACATTTTCCAAACCAAGATATAACGATTCAGCTATTAATGCGTGTCCAATTGAAACTTCTAATAAATTTGGAATGTTTTGAGCAAAAAATTGAATATTATCCAAACTTAAATCGTGTCCTGCATTTACACCTAATCCCAATTTATGAGCTAAAATAGCACTTTCGGTGTATGGTTTAATTATTTGAGTGTTTCCTTTAGCGTATTCTGTAGCAAAATCTTCAGTATACAACTCAATTCTATCAGCTCCAGTTGTTGCAGCAGCTTCAATTAATTTTGCATTGGTATCTATAAAAATAGAAGTTCTAATGCCTTTTGATTTAAACTCTGAAATAACTTCTTTTAAAAATGATTGATGTTTGATAGTGTCCCAACCAGCATTTGAAGTAACCGCATCTATTGCATCTGGCACCAACGTTACTTGGGTTGGTTTTATAGTCAATACCATGTCCATAAACTTTGGAATTGGATTTCCTTCAATATTAAATTCAGTTGTTACAATTTTTTTTAAATCGTAGGCATCTTGATATCGAATATGACGTTCATCTGGTCTAGGATGAATAGTAATTCCTTCGGCTCCAAAACTCTCAATATCAGAAGAAACCTTAACTACATTAGGATAATCTCCTCCTCTTGAATTTCGTAATGTTGCTATTTTATTAACGTTAACGCTTAACTTTGTCATACTAAAAACCTTTAAATTTTAATTGAGTTTGCAAATTTACGAACTAAGAATATGATTTTGGTTTTATTTTTGATTAATTTGTATTATAAAAGTTAAAGTAATGGAAACAACCCCTTACATTTTAAAAGAATTTAAAGCTTTTACACCTCAAACAAAAGTTAAAGATGTAAAATCGCTATTTTATGAAACTACTATTTGCCATTTTCCAATTGTAGATAACAAACAACTTATTGGTTTGATCTCTGAAACAGATATGCAAGGAATTATAAATGACGAAAAAGAAATAGGGGATTTTCAATATCTATTTAAACTGTTTTTTGCCGAAATAAATCATAATTTACTCGAACTTATAAAAATATTTGCTGCCAATGAAACTAATTTGATTCCAGTAATAAATGAAAAAAAAGAATATGTTGGCTATTATGATTTAATAGATGTTTTACACCTATACAACAGTACTCCTTTTTTAAAAAATGAAGGCACTATTTTATTATTAGAAAAGGAACAACGCAATTATTCCTTTAGTGAAGTGTGTCAAATTGTTGAATCAAATAACGGCAAAGTTTTAGGTCTTTTTATTTCTGAAGCCAATGCTGCTATTGTTAAAATTACTTTGAAATTTAACTCACAAGATGTGAATGAAATTATTCAATCTTTTAGAAGATACAACTACAAGGTTCTTTCCAAACATAAAGAAGATTTTTACATTGAAGATTTAAAAGAACGATCGGAATATCTTCAAAAATACTTAAATATTTAAGAATGAAAGTTGCTATTTACGGACAATATTTTAAATCTGAAGACATAATTTACATTGAACATTTACTTCAAGCGTTACAACAACATTCTATAGAGTTTGTTATTGAACAAAATTATTATAACGGACTTAAAAAACATGTTACTATTAAAAATGTAACCACTTTTAAATCTCACAAAGACTTAAATAGTTCATTTGATTTTATGTTTACCATGGGTGGAGATGGTACTATTTTAAGAGCCGTAACTTTTATTAGAGACTCCAACATACCCATTGTAGGAATTAATACTGGTAGGCTAGGTTTTTTGGCAACAGTACAAAAAGAAGAAATTTCAAATGCAGTAGAATTACTGGTTTCAAAAAAATATATTGTTAAAGAACGTTCATTATTATCTGTAAAAACTTCTCCAAAAATAGACAGTTTAGCTTCTCTAAATTTTGCTTTAAATGAAGTTTCTGTAAGCAGAAAAAATACCGCTTCAATGATTACTATTGAAACCTATTTAGACAATGAATACTTAACATCGTATTGGGCAGATGGATTAATTATAGCAACTCCAACAGGTTCTACTGGATATTCATTAAGTTGTGGAGGACCAATAATTACACCCCAAGCAAAAAACTTTGTATTAACCCCTATAGCTCCACATAATTTAAACGCCAGACCTTTAGTTATTCCTGATGAAACAGCTGTTAAGTTTATAGTAAGCGGTAGAGAAAATAAATTTTTCTTATCACTAGATTCTCGAATTACTACCATCAATAGCAATACAGAAGTTTTTGTTGAAAAATCAAATTTTAAACTTAAAATGATTCAAATTAATCAACAAACTTTTATCAAAACTCTTAGAGAAAAATTACTTTGGGGACAAGATACTCGCAATTAGTGTTAGTTGTTTCAACAACAATATTTTGAGTATTTAAGAGTTTATCAAAAAAGACATTGTTAAACTTCTAAAAGCAACTATAATTAATTATATTTGCACGCTATTTTATTTATGAAAAAACTAATTGTATTTTTTGCATTCATCTCAATAACAACAAGTTCAATAGCTCAAATTCATGAAATTGGTGTTTTTGTAGGTGGTAGCAATTACATTGGAGATATCGGATCTGAATATTATATAAATCCGAATGATTTTATGGGAGGACTTATTTACAAAAAAAATATAAATCCAAGAATGGCTTTAAGAGGTACATTTACTTACGCTCATATTTCTGCCGATGATGCCAATTCTACCAACCAACAAAGATACTACAGAGGTATAGGGTTTAACAATAGTATTAAAGAATTAGCTGTTGGTTTAGAATTTAACTTTTTTGAATATAATATCGATGATTTCAGAAAAAGTAAAACACCATATTTATTAGTTGAACTTGCTGCTTTTAATTACAATATTGTTTCAAAAGAACCCGCTCCAAAAAATTACGAATATACTTCTAACACTTCTTTTGCTATTCCTTTTGGTATAGGCTATAAAACTAAATTATTTCATGATTTTGCAGTGGCGTTTGAACTAAGAGCAAGATATACATTTGTTGATGACCTAGATTATAATAATCCTAAAATAAATACACTAACCTTTGGAAACCCAAAAAGTAACGATTGGTATATGCTAAGTGGCATATCTATTGTATATACTTTTGGAAGACCTCCTTGTTATGCAACCCCTTATTAATGAAAGATATAAAATCATATATTGCTGAAAACAAAGTTCCAAATCACATTGCCATTATTATGGATGGAAATGGTCGTTGGGCAAAATTGAAAGGGAAACCAAGGGTGTTTGGACATAAAAATGGAGTTACCGCTGTTAGAGAAGTGATTGAAGGCTGTGGCGAAATTGGAGTAAATTATTTAACCTTATACGCATTTTCAACAGAAAATTGGAATAGACCCGCTTTAGAAGTAAAAACATTAATGTCTTTACTAGTCTCATCTTTAAAAAAGGAATTAAAAACACTTCAAAAAAACAATATCAAATTAAACGCTATCGGTAATATTAATCTTTTACCTGAAAAGGTTAATATTGAGCTTACTGAGGTAATTGAAAAAACCAAAAACAACACCGCTTTAACTTTAACGCTTGCTTTAAGCTATGGTTCAAGAGACGAAATTGTTAATGTTATCAGAAATATATCAAAAAAAGTTGTTAATAATCAAATTAAGATTGAAGAAATTAATGAAAATATTATAAATAATCATTTATATACGTTTTCTTTGCCTGATGTTGATTTTATGATTCGCACAAGCGGAGAAAAAAGAATCAGTAATTTTTTATTATGGCAATTAGCCTATGCCGAAATGTATTTTTCAGATACCCTTTGGCCAGATTTTAGAAAAGAAAATTTATTTGAAGCAATAATAGATTATCAAAACCGAGAACGAAGATTCGGAAAAATAAGTGAACAAATTGAAAAAATCAATGAATAAATCAAACATAGCCCTTTTACTTTTATCAGTTTTTTTTACAGTTAATTTAGTTAACGCACAAGAAATAAAAGAAAATGAATTAAAAGAAATTCAAGCAAAAGTTGACACCATAGTTAAGGATAGCATTCAACCAACAACTCCTAAAACATCGGCTTTTATAAAAGAAAATAGCTACGAACTTGGTGGAATTTCTGTTAAAGGACTCCAAAAATTTGAAGAACAAACCGTAAAAGTGTTTACAGGTTTAAAAGTTGGTCAAGAAATAAAATTACCTGGTGACAAACTAACCAGCGCCATAAAAAAACTATACGAAACCAAACAATTTAGTAATGTTGAAGTTTACATTTCAAAAATTGATGGAAATGTTGCCTACCTTGAATTTGAAATAGAAGAATTACCACAATTAAATAATGTAACTATTACAGGTGTTAAAAAAAATAAAGCCAAAGATTTACAATCTGATGCCGAACTTAAAAAAGGAGCAATGGTTACAGATAATTTAATAGTAACTACAAAAAATTACTTTAAAAAGAAATATCAAGAAAAAGGATTCCTTAAAACCAAAGTTACTTTAAACACTAGACCCGATAGTTCGCAAGTTAACACCGTTAATATGTTAGTTAATATTGACAAAGGCGAAAAAATAAAAATTAAGAATATCACCTTTGAAGGTAACGATGCCTTTAATCAAAAAAAGCTTAGAAAGGCTTTAAAAAATACTAAGAAAAAAATGATTGGCAGATTCTGGAAAGGATCTAAATATATTGATGCAAACTTTAAAGAAGACCTTGAAAATATTGTTACAACATATAGTGAAAAAGGATTTAGAGACGCTAGAGTTTTAGATCATTCTATGACTTGGAACGATGACAATACTTTAAACTTAAACATTAAAGTTGAAGAAGGAAAAAAGTACCTTTTTGGAAATATTCAATTTTTAGGAAACAGTAAATATACTGATGATCATTTACAAAAAATACTACGAATTGAGAAAGGTGACACCTATAATGGAAAAGTATTAAAAGAAAGAGTTACTGGAGATGGCACCCCTAATTCAGAAGACATTTCAACACTGTATCAAAATAACGGTTATTTATTCTCTCGTGTTTTACCTGTTGAAACTAGAGTTAATAATGATTCTATTGATGTTGAAATTAGAATTTATGAAGATGAGCCTACAAAAATTAAAAAAGTAACTGTGAATGGAAATGATAGAACCAATGACCATGTAGTTTATAGAGAAATAAGAACCAAACCTGGTTACCTTTACAGTAAAAGCGATATTATTAGAACCATAAGAGAAATTGGTCAATTAGGCTTTTTTGATGCAGAATCTATAACACCAGATATCAATCCAAACTATCAAGATAAAACAGTAGATATAGATTATACCGTTGCTGAAAAAGGAGGAAGTCAAATAGAATTACAAGGAGGTTATGGTGGAGGATCTTTTATTGGAACTCTAGGATTATCCTTTAACAACTTTTCAGTAAGAAATTTATTTAACAAAAAAGCGTACAAACCGCTTCCTACTGGAGATGGACAATCTTTATCACTACGCTTACAAAAAAGTAGGTATTACACCACTTCAAGTTTCTCATTTACAGAACCTTGGTTAGGTGGTAAAAAACCTAAATCATTATCATTTTCTATATACAATTCAAAACAATTTAGATACAATTACCTAACTAATAAAGTTGATAAAGATCAACGCTTAAATATTATAGGTGCTTCAATTGGTTTAGGTCAACGTTTAAAATGGCCTGATAACTATTTCACTTTATCACAAAGTATAAGCTATCAATTATACGATTTAAAAGAATATGGAATGGCTATCGGAAATTTAACTTTAAGTAATGGTAATTTAAATAATTTAGCATATAACTTAACTTTTGCAAGAAGTTCTGCAGGTGCAAACCCTGTTTTTCCAACTTACGGATCAGACTTTAGTATTGGTGCAAAATTAACTTTTCCATATTCATTGGTTAATGATAAAGATTATAGCTCTTTGGAGTTAAGTGAAAAGTATAAATGGTTAGAGTATTACAAAGTTAGTTTTAAAGGGAAATGGTATACTGCACTAACTAAAGACTTGGTGGTAATGACTAATACTGAATTTGGAATTTTAGGAAACTACAATAAAGAGTTAGGAGATTCTCCTTTTGAAAGATACTTTGTAGGTGGTGATGGAATGGCTTCTTATCAATTAGATGGTAGAGAAACTATTGCATTAAGAGGTTACGAAAATGGAAGACTTTCATCTATTGATGGTGGTACTGTTTATAATAAATTTCAATTAGAACTTCGCTACCCAATAACCCTAAAACCTTCTGCATCAATTTACGCCTTAGGATTTTTAGAAGCTGGTAACTCCTACGATGGTTTTAAAAATTTCAATCCTTTTCAGTTAAAAAGATCTGCCGGATTAGGTTTAAGAATCTTTATGCCGGCATTTGGATTATTAGGAATTGATTTTGCTCATGGATTTGATCCTCTACCTGGAGGTACAGAAAAATCTGGTTGGCAAACACACTTTATAATAGGACAACAATTTTAAACTAAATCAGTTATATTTGTAATGATTTTTAAATTGGCACGGTTTTTTCTAAATACATATTAGTTATGACAAAAAAAGTTCTTTTATTTGCGTTTTTAATTTCAACCATTACAATTACTGCTCAAAAGGCTCAAAAAATAGGTTATATTGATATGGAATATATTTTAGAAAATATTCCTGAATATAATGATGCTCAAGCAAAAATAAATGCAAAAGCAGCTAAATGGCAAACTGAAATTGAAAAACAACAAAAAGAAATTGACAATTTAAAAGCTGAATTAATTAATGAAAAAGCGTTATTAACAGAAGAATTAATAATTGATAAAGAAGAAGACATTGAAATTAAAGAATTAGAATTAAAACAATTACAAATTGCACACTTTGGATCGGATGGTGATTTATATTTTTTAAGAAAGCAATTAGTAAAACCAATACAAGATTTAGTTTACAACTCTATTCAAGATATTGCAAAAAAACGTAAATACGATTTTGTTTTAGATAAGTCTAGCGATTTAATAATGCTGTACACCAATTCTTCATTTGACATTAGTGATTTAGTAATTAGTAGTATTACACGAACTAAAAAAGTTGAAGAAGCAAATGAAAGAAAAAATAAAAATAACGAAGTTGAGAGCATTAACGATATAAATGATAAAAAAACTGATGCAGCCGAACAAAAAGTAGATGAAAGAGCTGCAAAAAAAGCCGCCCTGCAAAAGAAAATTGAAGCTAAAAAAGCCGCTCAACTTAAAAAAAGAGAAGACCTTAAAAAAGCTATAGAAGAAAAAAGAAAAAAACGAATAAAGGAAATTGAAGAGGCAAAAAAAGCCAAAGAAGAAAAAAACAAGAATAATTAATTTAAACAACAAGAAAAAAATGAAACAATTTAGAACCTTATTATTAGTTGCAATAATAACTTTGGGATTTAATTCTTTACAAGCACAAACAAAAGTAGGTCATATTAGTACAGATTTGTTAATTAGCTTAATGCCTGAAACTAAAGTATTAAATACGGAATTAGAAAAGTTAAGCAAAACTTACGAAACAGAACTGAAAGCTGAAGAAGCCAAATTGGAAGCTAAATTAAAAAAATACGAAGCTGAAGCTAAATCTCAAACAGATGAGGTTAACCAACAAAGAGGAATTGAAGTACAACAAGACCAACAAAACTTGTATCAAGCATCTCAAGTTGCAAGAGAAGATATCACTAAAAAAAGAAACGAAAAGCTAAAACCTATTTTAGAAAAAGCTAAAAAAGCTATTGAAGATGTTGCATCTGAACAAGGTTTTACATACGTTTTAGAAGCTTCAACTTTAATTGTAGCTAATGGAACAGATTTACTTCCTGCTGTAAAAGCTAAATTAGGAATTAACTAAAAAAACCTAATTTCTTATAAAATTTAATCCCGCAATAGCGGGATTTTTTTTACTTTTAATCTAAGAGATGATAACTATAATGACAAAAAATAATCAACCTATTGGCTTATTTGATTCTGGAATTGGCGGAACTTCAATTTGGAAAGAAGTTATTAAGTTATTACCTAATGAAAAAACAATTTACTTAGCAGATAGTAAAAATGCACCTTATGGTGAAAAATCTTCTCAGGAAATTTTAACCTTAGCTATTAAAAACACCGAATTTTTAATTTCAGAAGGATGTAAATTAATTATTGTTGCCTGCAATACAGCTACCACAAATGCAATTGATTATTTAAGAGAAAACTACCCTATTCCATTTATAGGTATTGAACCTGCTATAAAACCTGCCGCATTATTTAGTAAAACTGGAGCCATCGGTATTTTAGCTACTAAAGGAACTCTTAGTAGTAAACTATTTGCAAAAACCGCCAAAGAATATACTAAAAATATAACTATTATTGAACAAGATGGTGAAGGTTTAGTAACACTAATAGAAAATGGCAAAACAAACTCGGCTGAATTAAACACTTTACTTACCAAGTATTTAAAGCCTATGCTTCAATTTAATATAGACCATTTAGTATTAGGCTGTACACATTACCCATATTTAATTTCACAAATAACCAAAATTATAGGAGAAAATGTAATTATAATTGATTCTGGTGAAGCGGTTGCAAAACAAACCAAAAGTGTTTTAGAAAAAAATAAGTTGCTAGCAAATTCAACAACTAATTTAGTTCATCAACTATATACAAATTCAGAACCAAAAATTTTAGAACAAATTATTAAAGATGTTTCTATTAATTTTAGAGTTGAAAAATTAGACTTTTAGTTAATTTACTTATACCAACTAGCATACTTCACATAGTTATTTGCAATTCTATCGATTTCACCTGAAACTAATTCTTCACTAATATCTTTAACCTTTTTTGCAGGAACTCCTGCATATACACTCCCAGATTTTATATGAGTTCCTTTGGTAACCACCGCACCAGCTGCAATAATAGAATTACTTTCAACAACACAATCATCCATAACAATTGCTCCCATACCAATTAATACATTGTCATGTATGGTGCATCCATGTACTAAGGCATTATGACCTATTGATACACTATTTCCAATATTAGTTGGATACTTTTGATACGTAGCATGAATTACAGCTCCGTCTTGAACATTTACTTTATTTCCCATTTTAATGTAGTGAACATCTCCTCTAATAACTGCATTATACCATATACTACATTGATTTCCCATAGAAACTTCTCCAATTACAACCGCATTTTCTGCAAAAAAACAATCATCCCCAAACTGAGGTTTGTTTCCATTCAATTCTTTTATAATCATTTAAACTATTTTTTATTTAACATTTAAAAAAAGCCATTTATATTTGGACAACCATTTTTTGCGTTGTTTACAACATAAATTGACCTCTACTATAAGTTGATAACAATCTCCAATCTAATAAAATATCTCCTTGCTATTTGATATAAGTCAATCTAATCTTTTCGCAATTACTTAATACTGCTAATGGATGAACTAAAAAAACATTCTCTAATAAATAATCAGAGTAAATAGGCAATATTTTTTGTGTATTTAATATCATGGAATTATGCCTCGCAATAATACACTGTTAATTTAAACAACTTCAAATATAGTATTTATTCATAAAAACTGACTTAACATTGTTTATTCATTTACAAAAAAATAGAAGTCTTTTTAGTGTATTTAACAAAGTTTTAAACAAATAATTCTAAAATATCGTATCTTTGTAAAAGTTTATGAAACAAGTTTTTAAAAAAATAACCGCTGTTTTAATGGCATTTGTAGTACTTTTTTCTACAATGTCATTTACTATTAGTGAACACTTTTGTGGTGATTTACTAGTGGACAGCGCTCTTTTTTCTAAAGCTGAGTCTTGCGGTATGGAAATGCAAACATCTCCAATTGAAGATTGTACTATTAAAAAAGACAATTGTTGTAGTGATGTTATTATCCAATTTGAAGGACAAAGCGAATTAAAAATAGATGTCATTAAATTAAATTATGAACAACATTTTTTTGTTGCATCTTTCATTTATACCTATGTTAATTTATTTGAAGGATTAGATAAAAACATTGTTCCATTTAAAGATTACTCTCCTCCTCTACTCGTCAGGGACATACATGTATTAGACGAAGTTTATTTAATTTGATTTTAAATTTTTAGAAATATTATCTCAATTAATTTTTATTAATCTGAGATTGTAATGTGGTGCATTTTATGCAAAAAACAATAAAATTCTAAACAATTTAAAATACTTACTTATGCTAAATAAAAGCATTAAATTTTTAATAGAAAATAAACTTGTAGCCGTACTCATATTAGTTGTATTTATTGGATGGGGTATTTCTACGGCTCCATTTGATTGGGAAACAGGAAACTTTCCTAGAAACCCAGTTGCTGTTGATGCTATTCCAGATATTGGAGAAAATCAACAAATTGTTTTTACTAAATGGGATGGGAGATCTCCTCAAGACATTGAAGACCAAATTACCTATCCATTAACAACCTCCTTATTAGGAATTCCAGGGGTAAAAACTATCAGAAGTTCTTCAATGTTTGGACTTTCAAGTATTTATATCATTTTTGAAGAAGATGTTGAATTTTACTGGAGTCGTAGTCGAATTTTAGAAAAATTAAACTCGCTTCCAAATGGATTATTACCCAACGATGTTCAACCAGCATTAGGTCCTGATGCCACAGGGCTTGGTCAAATATATTGGTATACTTTAGAAGGTAGAGATGAACACGGAAATGTAACAGGAGGCTGGGATTTACATGAATTAAGAAGCATTCAAGATTACTACGTTAAATACGCATTATCTTCGGCTTCTGGAGTTTCTGAGGTTGCTTCAATTGGTGGTTACGTACAAGAATACCAGATAGATGTTAATCCTGATATTTTAAAAGAATATAATATCTCATTACAACAAGTTGTAAATGCTGCAAGAAATACCAATAAAGACATTGGTGCCAAAACCATTGAAATTAATCAAGCAGAATATTTAGTTCGTGGATTGGGATATATTAAATCGGTTGAAGATATTGAAAATGCTGTAGTAACTTCTTCAAATTTTACCTCAATTCTAATTAAGGATGTTGCCAAAGTTTCATTAGGCCCAGCAGAAAGAAGAGGAATATTAGACAAAGAAGGTGCTGAAGTAGTTGGTGGCGTTGTAGTAGCTCGTTATGGTGCAAACCCAATGGAGGTTATTACCAATGTCAAAAAACAAATTACTGATATTGGCGCCGGACTACCTTCAAAAGTATTAAAAGATGGAAGAACATCGCAACTTACTATAGTTCCGTTTTATGATAGAACTGAATTGATTCAAGAAACATTAAACACCTTAGATGAAGCTTTAACTCTAGAAATTTTAATTACAATTTTAGTAATAATTGTTATGGTATTCAACTTAAGAGCCTCCATTTTAATTTCAAGTCTTTTACCAATTGCCGTTTTAATGGTTTTTATTTCAATGAAATTATTTAATGTAGATGCTAATATTGTTGCACTATCAGGAATAGCCATTGCTATTGGAACTATGGTAGATGTAGGTGTTATTTTATCTGAAAACATTATTAGGCATATGGATGAAGATGGTCATAAAACTCCTATTAATAGATTAGTTTATAATGCAACTACTGAAGTTTCTGGAGCAATTATTACTGCAGTAATGACTACCATTATTAGTTTTATTCCTGTTTTTACTATGATAGGAGCTGAAGGTAAATTATTTAGACCTTTAGCATTTACAAAAACCATGGCGTTAACCGCTTCCTTAATTGTTGCTTTATTTTTAATTCCCCCATTTGCTGCTTGGTTATTTGGATGGAAATCATCCATAAAAAAAGGAAGATATATAGGGAATATTGGATTAATCATTACAGGTATTGTTGGTATATTTAGTGGTTATTATATTGCTTTATTACTAATAGCATTTGGTATTTCAGGCCTTTTAAAAATCAAAGAAATTCTTTCTGAAAAAAAATCAAATTTGGTTAATATCATTATTTCAGCACTTGCAATTATAACCTTATTAAGCGTTTATTGGAGACCTTTAGGAGTGGATTATTCAGTTAGTGTAAATTTAATTTTTGTAGCTATTATTTGTTTTGGATTACTCGGAGGTTTTATTCTTTTTAGAAGGTTTTATGTAACTATTTTAAAATGGGCATTAAATAACAAAATACTATTTTTAAGTATTCCAACACTAATAATTATTTTAGGTGTAAGTGTATGGAAAAATACAGGTAAAGAATTTATGCCTGCTTTAAATGAAGGCTCTTTTTTGTTAATGCCAACTTCTATGCCACATTCTGGTATTGCCGAAAACAAGCGTGTTTTACAACAATTAGATATGGCTGTAGCAACTATTCCTGAAATTAAAACCGTTGTTGGGAAAGCAGGTAGAGTTGAAAGCGCTTTAGATCCGGCTCCACTTTCTATGTATGAAAATGTTATTATTTACAAACCAGAATACAAATTAGATAAAGAGGGTAAACGATTAAAATTTAAAGTAAATAACAATGGATTATTTGAAACAATTTCAGGGCAGTTTATTGCTTCAGGAACCAAAATAGAAACCAGAAATTTAATTAAAGATTCTAAAGGAGAGTATTACAGAAACTGGCGTAAAAAAATTAAAAATGCTGATGATATTTGGGATGAAATTGTCAAAGTAACAAAGCTTCCAGGTGTAACCTCAGCTCCAAAATTACAACCTATTGAAACTCGTTTGGTTATGTTACAAACAGGTATGCGTGCTCCAATGGGAATTAAAATTAAAGGTCAAAATTTAAAACAAATAGAAGAATTTGGTTTAAAATTAGAAACTGTATTAAAACAAATACCTGGTGTAAAAAAAGAAGCGGTTTTTGCCGATAGAATTGTTGGAAAACCTTATTTACTTATAGAAATAGACAGAGATAAATTGGCTAGATATGGATTAAATATCGAAAATATTCAGAGTATCTTAGAAATTTCCGTCGGAGGAAAATTATTAACACAAACTGTTGAAGGAAGAGAGAGATACGGAGTTCGTGTTCGCTATCCAAGAGAGCAAAGAACAAGTCCTAAAGATTTAGAGAAAATATATGTTCCTACACCTAATGGTAGTCCAATACCATTATCAGAAGTGGTCTCAATTACATATGAACAAGGCCCTCAAGTGATAAAAAGTGAAGACACCTTTTTGGTTGGCTACGTGCTATTTGACAAACTAAAAGATGAAGCCGAAGTAACAGTGGTAGAAAGAGCTCAAAAAGCAATACAAGGTCAAATTGATCGTGGAGAATTGGTGATCCCTAAAGGCATTAATTACCAATTTACTGGAACATATGAAAACCAATTAAGAGCTGAAAAAACATTATCGATAGTAGTTCCTTTAGCCTTAATCATCATTTTTTTAATTCTATATTTTCAATTTCGTTCAGTAACAACTTCATTCATGGTTTTTACAGGAATAGCTGTTGCTTTTGCTGGAGGTTTTATGATGATATGGCTGTATGGAGAGTCATGGTTTTTAAACTTTGATGTTTTTGGAGTAAATCTTCGTGAATTATTTCAAATGGATCCTATTAATTTAAGTGTTGCTGTTTGGGTTGGTTTTATTGCGTTATTTGGAATTGCTACCGATGATGGTGTAGTAATGGCGACCTATTTAACACAAACTTTTAAAAAAAATAAACCAACAACAACACAAGAAATAAGAACTTCTGTAATTGAAGCAGGAGAAAAAAGAATTCGCCCTTGTTTAATGACAACAGCCACCACAATGCTTGCTTTACTACCAGTTTTAACTTCAACAGGTAGAGGTTCTGATATTATGATTCCAATGGCAATTCCAAGTTTTGGAGGCATGTTAATTGCTTTAATCACCTTATTTGTTGTACCAGTATTATACAGCCTTAAACAAGAAGTTTCATTAAAAAAAGTGAAAAATGAAAACTAAATTAATACATATAATTTTGCTGTTAATTAGCTTCACAGCTCATTCGCAAACTTTAGATAATTATTTAACTATTGCTGCAGAAAACAGCCCTGAATTAAAAGCCATTCAATATCAATATCAAAGTGCTTTAGAAAAAATAAATGAAGTGGGTAGCATTCCAAATACTAATATATCGGTAGGGTATTTTGCTCAAGAAGTAGAAACAAGAGTTGGGGCTCAAAAAGCTAAAATCTCAGCTTCACAAATGTTGCCTTGGTTTGGTACTTTAAATGCAAAAAAAGAAAGTGCTCAATTTAAGGCTAAAGCCCAGTTGAACACTTATGATTTTGCAAAAAGAAAGCTCTTTTTGGCAATTAAAACTGCATATTTTGAGTTGTTTGAATTAAAAGCTAAAGAAGATATTTTACTACAAAATATTGAAATTCTGAACACTTTTGAAAATTTAGCACTTAATGCATTAGAAAATAATCGATCTACAATGGTAGAAGTTCTTAAAATTAGAATCGAAAAAAATGAGCTTACAAACCAATTAAATACCATTCAAGAAAATTTGAAAGCTAAAAAAATTACTTTCAACCTTTTATTAAATAGAAATCAAAACGAAGTTATATCAATTGCTGATCATATAACAATTATTGATTTACAAACTTTTAACAAAGAAGACATTTCTAGCAATCCAAAAATGTTAGCATTGGATAATTTAAAAAGTGCTACTAAAAAAACTGAATTAGCAACTCAAAAAGAAAGTTTACCAACTATAGGAATTGGCTTAGACTATGGTTTTATTGAAAATAGAGCTGTTGAAAACCTTGCTGATAACGGAAAAGATATTGTTATGCCAATGGTTACCGTTTCATTTCCTTTGTTTTCTAAAAAATACAGCTCTAAACAAAAGCAATTACAATTAGAGCAAAAAGCAATTGAAATAACTAAAGTTAATACATACAATCAATTACAAACCATTTTTGAAAATGCAAAAAGTAAACTTTCTAATTCAAAGGTTTCAATTGCAACACAAATCAAAAATATTGATGAGGCAGAAAGTGCAAAAAAAGTATTGTTAGCTGCTTATGAAACTTCAAAAATTGATTTTGAACAATTACTTGAAATTCAGCAATTACAATTAAAATTTCAACTAAAAAAAGTGATTTCAGAAAAAGAGTATGAAATTCAAAAATCAACTCTAGAATTTTTAACAAAAGATAACTAAGATGAAAAAATATATAATTTACATAGGAATATTAACAACTGGTCTAATTTCAGGATGGTTGTTATTTGGAAATTCTTCAAATGTAGAAGAAAACCACAATCACGAAACTTCTCAAACAGAAAATCAACAATGGACCTGTTCAATGCATCCTCAAATTATGCAACCTGAACCTGGAGATTGCCCAATTTGTGGTATGGATTTAATTCCTGCTGAAACTTCAGCTGATGGACTAACAGCTAATGAGTTTAAAATGAGTACAAATGCTTTGGCTTTGGCTAATATAGAAACCACCGTTATAGGCTTTAATACTACTCCTAAAGAAGGGCTTTTTCTTGTTGGAAAAATTAAAGAAAATGAAAAAACAAATGCCATACAAACAGCTCATTTTGGAGGAAGAATTGAAAAACTATTTGTAAATTCAACAGGAGAAATGGTAACAAAAGGACAACCATTGGCTCTTATCTATTCTCCAGAATTAGTAACAGCTCAAAAAGAATTATTGACAGCTTCAGAAATTAAAAATTCTGATGTAAGCTTATACAATGCTGTAAAAAACAAACTAAAATTATGGAAACTTTCAGAAAATCAGATTCATAAAATTGAGAAATCGAAAACCATTATTACTAATTTTCCTGTTTACGCAAATGTTACTGGCGTGGTTAGTACAAAAATGGTTGAAGAAGGTACTTATATTAAAGAAGGTCAAGGGCTTTTTACTATTGCTAACTTAACTACTGTTTGGGCAAATTTTGATGCGTATGAAAAACAACTTTCCAGTATCCAATTGGGAGATGAAATTCGTATAACCACCAATGCAAACCCAAACAAAGAGTTTAAAGCTAAAATTTCATTTATTGACCCAATATTAAACACATTAACTAGAACGGTAACTGTTAGGGCTGAATTAAACAATCCTAAAGGAACTCTTAAACCTGGAATGTTTATTAAAGGTTTTATTACACCTTCAAATACAAAAAACAACCAACAAAAAACACTAATCATCCCTAAATCAGCTGTTTTGTGGACTGGTGAAAGATCTGTAGTTTATGTAAAAAAAGAAGGTCTAGAACCTGTTTTTGAAATGAGAGAAGTAACTTTAGGAAATGAGATTGGCAATAGTTATGAAATTTTAGATGGATTGTATGAACAAGAAGAAATTGTTACTAATGGAACCTTTACCATAGATGCTGCAGCACAATTACAAGGTAAAAAAAGCATGATGAATACAAAAAGTGGTAACGTAATTACTGGACACGAAAATCATATTGGAATGCAAGAAACTTCAAATCTAGAAGAAACAACAAATAGTATTGAACAAATAAACGTTCCTTTAAAATTTCAACAACAGCTTCATGAAGTGCTCTTAGCTTATTTACAAGTTAAAGATGCATTGGTGAATGATAATTCTAATGTCGCTCAAAAAGAAGCTTCAATTTTGTTGAAAAATTTACAACTTGTAGATATGAAGTTATTAACTGAAAATAAATCTCATAAGTTATGGATGACTCTTTTAAATAAGTTGACTACTTCTGCAAAAGAAATAGAAATCACAAATGATATTAAAGCCCAAAGAAATTCGTTTATTTCACTATCTAATAACATTACTAAATCTGTTGAAAGTTTTGGTGCAAATCAAAAAGTATATAAACAATTTTGTCCAATGGCAAACAGCGATAAAGGTGCTATTTGGTTAAGTTTGAATGAAAATATAGAAAACCCTTATTATGGAGAAATGATGCTAAAATGTGGTGTAGTACAAGCAACTATTGAATAACCAGCAAGTAGTTCTATCACAAAATTCAAAAACATGAGACTCGAGAATTTCACAATTGCAATAAAAAATATGGTTTGTGATCGCTGTATTAAAGTTATCACTGAAGAACTTAGAAAAAACAACCTGAAATTTATATGTGTAAAATTAGGTGAAATTCATTTCAAAAATACACTTACAGAACATGAATTAACAATTTTAAAAACCCTTCTAAAAAAGGAGGGTTTTGAAATTGTTGAAACGTTTGAAGCTAAAATAATAAATCAAATAAAAACGGTAATTATTGAAAATATTCATCACAAAAAACATCAATTATTAAATCAAAATTACTCCGCTTTTTTAGCATCAAAAATCGGTTTAAATTATTCTCAATTAAGTAAAATTTTCTCTGATTTAGAGAAAAATACTATTGAAAAATATATCATTCTGCAAAAAATTGAAAGAGTTAAAGAATTGCTAGTTTATAACGAATTAACCTTAAGTCAAATTTCTTATGATCTAAATTATAGCAGTCCTCAACACCTTTCTCGGCAGTTTAAAAAGGTTACAGGGCTTACACCAACTGAATACAAAAAACAAAGTTCTCGAAAAAAATTAGATACAATTTAACCTAAATTGTGCACAATTAACTTTTGAAATATTTAGACTTTTACACTTTAATAAGTATCGTAAATTAAACACTAAAAACATGAAAACAAAAATTTTAAGCATTGTTCTATTGATAGGACTTTTTTCAACAGTAACAGCTTTCTCTCAACAAAAAAAGCAAACAAAAGTAAAACATGATTCAACAAAAATGGATATGAATCATTCTAAAGTAAAAAACAAAAATACCTACGTCTGTCCAATGCATTCAGCAATTCAAAGTGATAAACCTGGTAAATGTTCAGAATGTGGTATGAATCTTAAAAAAATAAAACCCATTTATACGTGCCCAATGCATCTAGATATTAAAAATAGCCAACCTAGTAAATGTCCAAAATGTGGAATGAATTTGACTTTAAAAGAACTTGAAAAAAACAAAAAAGGTGAACATAAACACCTAAAAAATTAAAATAAAATTTTAGCAATTAAAAAGTGGAGTTCTAAAAACTCTCTTTTTTTACCATATTATTATACAAATATCATAGCCCAAAACACTCAAAAAAAAGTGTATCAAATTTAAAATTAAGGTTTATGAAACATACCTATTACATTTCAGGAATGACCTGTTCAGGTTGTAAAAATAATGTTGAAACTGCATTAACTACCCTAAAAGAAGTTAAAAAAGTTACTGTAAATTTGAAAACTAAAGAAGTTATTATTGACATGACTTCGCATATTACAATAGAAAACTTACAACAAGTTTTAACAAATGCAGGTTTACATTATACCATTGAATTACCAAACGTCGGGAAAAAGGACAAAAAAAAACACTCTAATACCTCTGAAAAAAAAGGAAATGGTGTTTTTTATTGTCCAATGCAGTGTGAAGGAACTAAAACCTATACTAAAAACGTAGGATGTCCAGTTTGCGGAATGGATTTAATTGAACAACCTAAACTTAGTCAAGAAACAACTTATACCTGTCCAATGCACCCTGAGATAATTCAGAATACTCCAGGGTTATGCCCTAAATGTGGAATGGATTTAGTTTTAATGGAGCCTAGCAAAAGCGAAGAAGATAAAACCTATAAAGAGTTAGTTAAAAAGATGAAAATTTCAGCTTTATTAGCAATTCCTGTTTTCTTCATATCTATGTCATCACATTTACCTAAAAATCCACTTTTAGAAATTACTTCACAATATTTTTGGGATTGGCTGCAGTTTATTTTAACCATTCCAATTGTGTTTTATACTTGCTGGATGTTTTTTGTAAGATGCTGGAAATCCATAGTATCTTGGAATTTAAACATGTTTACCTTAGTTGGTATTGGAACAGGAGCGGCTTTTATATTTAGTATAATTGGTTTATTTTTTCCAGAAGTATTTCCTTCAGAATTTAAAGGGATGTCTGGTCATGTAGACATCTATTTTGAAGCAACTGCAGTAATTCTTACTTTAGTTTTATTAGGGCAATTGTTAGAAGCTAAAGCACATAGCAAAACCAGTGGAGCAATTAAAGAGCTATTAAAATTAGCTCCTTCAGAAGCTACATTAGTTATCAATGGGGTTGATAAAACAGTGGCAATTAACACTATTAAAGTTAATGACTTGCTACGTGTAAAACCAGGTGAAAAAATTCCCGTTGATGGAATTATTGTAGAAGGTTCGAGTAGTATTGATGAATCTATGATTACAGGAGAACCTATTCCTGTAGATAAATCGGTTAATGATAATGTAAATTCTGGAACCATCAATACTACAAAATCTTTTGTAATGAAAGCCCAAAAGGTAGGTTCTGAAACCCTTTTATCTCAAATTGTAAAAATGGTAAGTGATGCGAGTAGATCTAGAGCTCCTATCCAAAAATTAGCAGATACCATTTCTAAATACTTTGTTCCTATTGTGGTTGTTATATCTATTATAACATTTATTGTTTGGGCCAATTTTGGGCCAGATCCGGCATTGGTTTATGCTTTTGTAAATTCGGTAGCCGTTTTAATTATAGCTTGTCCTTGTGCTCTAGGTTTGGCAACACCAATGTCTGTGATGGTTGGTATAGGAAAAGGAGCTCAAAATGGAATTTTAATAAAAAATGCAGAAGCTCTAGAAATTATGAATAAAGTAAATGTCTTAATTACAGATAAAACAGGTACAATTACAGAGGGAAGACCTTCAGTTGAAAAAATTTACATTTTAGATGAAAAGCCCGAAATAGTTTTAGGATATATAGCCTCTTTAAATCAATATAGTGAACATCCTTTGGCTAAGGCCATTGTACAATATGCCCATAAAAAAAATGCAGCATTAACTAAAGTACCCGACTTTGAAGCTATTTCAGGAATGGGAGTTGTAGGAACCATTCAACAAACTAAAATTGCTTTAGGAAATTTAAAATTGATGGAAACCATAAACGCCAAAATTCCTTCAACTTTAAAAAAAGAAATTCTTTCTGAACAAAAACTTGGTAAAACAGTTTCTTATATAGCTATTAATAATATTGCGTTAGGTTATGTAAGCATCTCAGATGCTATTAAAGATAGCAGTAAAAGGGCTATCCACAATCTAATAAAAGAAGGAATTGAGGTTATTATGTTAACAGGAGATAATGAAAATACTGCTAAAGCCGTTGCTGATGAATTAAAGTTGAGTAATTATAAAGCGAATTGTTTACCAAAAGATAAATTAGATTATATTAAAAAACTACAGGAAAAAGGTAACATTGTAGCTATGGCAGGTGATGGTATTAATGATGCTCCAGCATTAGCACAGTCTAATATAGGCATTGCTATGGGTACTGGTACAGATGTGGCCATAGAAAGTGCTGAAATAACTTTGGTTAAAGGAGATTTAGAAGGTATTGTTAAAGCTAATACACTAAGCAAAAAGACCCTTAAAAATATAAAACAAAATTTATTCTTTTCATTTGCTTACAACATTTTAGGAGTACCAATTGCCGCAGGATTATTATTCCCAATTTTTGGTGTTTTACTCTCTCCAATTATTGCTGCAGTTGCTATGAGTTTTAGCTCTGTATCTGTAATTACCAATGCACTTAGATTAAGAAACGTGAAAATTTAAATAAATAATCGCGTATGAGCGTGTGTAAGTTTTTACACACGCTTTAAATACGCTTAGCAAATTAAACATCAACACCAATTATTATGGTGAATCATGGCTTTTTCATAACAATTTTTACTCAAACACATTAAAAAATTATGCTAAAATTTCAGCTTTTAAAACTCTATATTCTCTGATATGAAATAAATACTGTTCTCTAAAAATCTCTTGCTGGTTAAGATAATACATATCACAAGCTATATCCATACATTCAATAGAATTTTCAACTTTACTTCTGTAATTATAGAAAATACTCAATAAAACTTCATTTTCTTCTTTTTTATCAAGCAACTCTTTTTCTAAAATTTTATTTATTACTAACTCTTTTTTTAACTTAAGTAAATGATTTATTTCAGTGGTTACAAACTCTAAATGCTCAATCCAATTAGCCAACTCTTTAGTTTGCAGCTTTACACTTATTTCTTCATCAGATTCGTGATTATAAAATAATGGCATTTTTTTAACAAGTTTAATTTTTAATTAAATTCAAATTCTGTTTTTTTAATCTCTATATCATGTTTTTTATTAATTTTATTTACTTCAAATTCACTACATGACCAAATAAATCGCTTACTCTCAGTTAATGTACAAGACTTTAAATGAATGCAAGTCGAACATAAACTACTATCTATTTTATACATAATGATATTATTTAATTTTAAATACAAATATCAATAGTTATTCCAAATCTATAAAAGGCAACTAAATAATTACTCAACAACTTGATTACAAGCGCATTGAGGAATTTTTTAAATAAAATGAATTGAGGAAATATTCCCCATGTGAAACAAAAACTCTCAGTTAAATGTAAATTTTCTATTGAATTTTTTGACGTAGTGTTTTTCTATCAATTTGAAGAATCTCCGCAGCTTTAGTTTTGTTATTGTTAGTAGCTGCTAAAACTTTAAGAATGTAGTTTTTTTCAAATTCTTTAAGGGGTAATAATGTAGAATTTTCAAAATTAATTTTAAATTTAAGATAGTTAGGTAAATCTTTAATCTCAATATTATTATCGCATAAAATTACAGCTTGTTGTATTACGTTTTCAAGTTCCCTAATATTTCCTTGCCAGTGATTACGCATTAAAATTTCCATTGCTTCCGATGAAATTTTTATAAATTTATCTTTATACTCTACTCCATACTTAAATAAAAATTTATCAACTAAAAGAGGAATATCAGATTTTCTATCTCTAAGTGGTGGAATCTTAATTTGAACTACCGTTAAACGGTAATATAAATCTTCTCTAAATAATTTTTTTTGAATGAGTTCCTCTAAATTATTATTGGTAGCCGTAATAACTCTCAAATCTAATTTTTCAACTTTTTGCGAACCAATTTTAGTAATTTCTTTTTCTTGTAGCACTCTTAATAATCTTGCCTGAACAGCCAATGGCGCGCTTCCAATTTCATCTAAAAAAATAGTTCCAGTATTAGCAGCTTGAAAAAAACCATTTCTATTAGAATCCGCACCCGTAAAAGCTCCTTTTACATACCCAAATAATTCGGACTCCAATAAAGATTCTGGAATGGCTGCACAATTAACTGTTATAAATGGGGCACGAGCAAATTTCCCCATATAATGAATTGCCCTTGCTACTAATTCTTTTCCTGTACCACTCTCTCCATGAATAAAAACAGTTGCTTTATTATTTTTTACTCTTTCAATAATTTCAGTCACTTTTTTTAATTCTTTCGAATTTCCAATTAATTCACCATAGTTTTGATTAGTTGATTTTTCAACTTTAGATGATGTAAAATTTGTTTTTGGTTTTTGTAAAAATGACTTTAAAACCGCTTCTTTTAATTCTTCTTTAGTAAAAGGTTTTACTAAATAATCAATAGCTCCAGATTTCATAACATCAACTGCCTCATGTAATGATGGGTAACCCGTAACAACTAATTTTGGCAATGATGGATAATGTTCCGACACATACTTAATCAACTGAAAACCATCAACTTCAGGCATTTTAAGATCTGTTATTAGTAAGTCGATAGAAGTGTCTTTTAAAATTTGAATGGCTTCTTTTACAGATATTGCCTTATAACTATGATAATTTAAATCTTGTAAATGTCTTTGGATAAGTTCTAATATATTAATATCATCATCAACAATTAATATGTTTTCTTGCTTTAAAGTCATTACATCTATAATTTAGGAAAATTAATAACAAAGGTAGTTCCTTTAGGGTAATTAGGTTCGTGTTTAATAGCTCCTTGATGGCTTTTAATAATACCGTGAACCACACTTAAACCTAGGCCTGAACCATCTCCAACAGGCTTTGTAGTAAAAAAAGGTTCAAATATTTTGTCTGAAATACTATTTTTTATTCCTGGTCCTTCATCAGAAATCTTTAATTCAACATCTTTTAAATTGTCTGTTACATTGATAATAATTTCCCCTTTTTCGGGTGAAAAATAAATGGCATTTAAAATTAGATTAAAAATAACTTGAGTGAGTTGAATGATATCTACTTTTAATTGAATTGAAGGATGACTATAGTTTAAATAATAGGTTATCTTGTTCTTTTTGAATGTTGGATCTAGTAAATTTATGGCGTCTGTTATTACTTCATTTATGGTTACTAGCTCTTTTTTTTGAGGCATCTCACAGGCAAAAAACATAAGTTTCTTGACCACTTCTCTTGAATAAATTGCACTATTGATAATTTTATCAATATCTTTTTCAGCTTGGCTATTTTTTTTTGACCTACTTTTTAACAGTTCAGCAAAACCTAAAATATTTGCTAATGGTGTATTTAACTCATGAGCAATTCCAGCTGTTATTTCACCTAATATACTAATTCTATCAGCTCGTTCAACTTTTCTTTTTAAAAGAGCTTCATTTTCTTGAATTTTTTTACGCTCTAATAAATTACCTATTTCAATAGCAACTTTAGCTAAAAGTAATTTTTCTTCATATAAAAATACTTTTTCTGTAAAATTAGTATTTAAATACCCTGCTTTTAAAACTCCTTCTTCTTTATTAAACATATGAATTGGTGAACTTATAAGAACCATTTTTTTTGGAAACTCTTCTGTGGAAACAAAAAAATCATCGGTTTTAATTTCTACACAGGCTTGTTCACTATAACGTAAAGCATCTTTTAGGCAAATAACTATAGCTTGTAAACTTTTTTGTAGTTGGTCATAATCACAATTTACTATAATCGAAGTAACCTCATATAAACAAGTAAGTTCTTTTATTCGTTCTTTTAGTTTTTCTTCTATAGTGATCAAAGGTACCATGTTACAGTTTTTTTGGTATTTCAATTTTTATAAATAGTTGGATAAATTTACTACATTTTTCTTCTTTGAAGTTATTTATTAAAGGGTTTTCATCTTAAATAAAAAAATCTCTTTAGAAAACTAAAGAGATTTTTATGACTATCAATAAAATTTTAATTAATCTTCATAATACCTACGTCTATCAGGAATATTATAAAGCACTCCTCCTTTTGTCTCAAACTCTTTTTGAAGCGTTGGTAATTTTTCCATCACTAACTTTTTTAAATCAGTTTCTTGAGCCGTAAACTGAGTTTTAGCAATTTCAAATTGTTCTTTTTGCGCTCCAGTAACATCTACTTGGGCAGATCTTGTAGCATACATTGAAAAACCAAGTCTGCTAGCTACTGAATTTTTTGCCCCAAAACCTCCTATAATAACTTTTGAAATAGCATCAGTTTCTTTCTGTAAATCATTAATCTTATCTACTAAAACACTTGCTTCAACAGGCATATTACTTAAAATAGTCTTCATATTTTTCAACGTAGTATTCACTTTCTCAATTTGTGTTCTACTTGCCATTACTTTTACATTTAAATCTGTAACTTGTTTTAGGAATTCAAAATTACTCTCATAATTTGGTGTTCCTAACCCATTTGGTAATGAAACTACTTTAAATGATTTTGGTTCAACTAAACGAGTAAATTCTCCTTTAACATTTTTATCAACTGCAACTTTATACTCTCCTGGAACCACTTTTGCGCCACGATTTGATAAATAACTTAAATCCCAAAAAATACTATTATATCCACTTTTTAATGGCGATGTTAATTTCCTCATAATATTATTTTTACTATCATATATGGTAAAAATTAATGTTGGTTTATCCTCTTGCTTTTCGGCCATTAATTCTTCTTCTGACGGATACACAAAAGTTCCAGATTTTTCAGCGGCTTTTTGAGCTTTAATTCTTTTTTGTTTTAAGGTTTCATACCCTGTTTTTACATAATATTCAAACTTGGCAGAAGGATTTGGGTTAGGCGTTCTAAAATGAACATCTCCTTGATAATTTAAATTACTTGATGGAAAATATAAAAGTGCGTCTTTAATCTCAAATAAATGTGCTTCCTTACTCTCAATCTCTTCATTTAAATGTCTTAATGAAGAATAATTGTCTAACACATAATAACCACGTCCAAAAGTTGCAACAACCAAATCATTTTCACGTTGTTGAATTGTTAAGTCTTTTACTTGAATTGTTGGGATACCATTTTTAATTTGCACCCATTTTTTACCTCCATCAATCGTTGTCCAAACCCCCCATTCTGTTCCAATAAATAAAATATTAGGGTTTAAAAAATCTTCTTGAATGCAATAAACAGTACCCGAAGGTAAATTTGCAGCAATTGATGTCCATGTTTTACCTTTATCGGTACTTTTTAACAAATACGGTTTAAAATCGCTGCTATTTTTTCTTCCGTCGAAACAAGCATATGCTACATTTTCATTATGTTGAGATGGCAGTACATAATTTACAAAAGTCATTTCTGGAACTCCTGGGAATTTATCAAACTTTGTCCAATTTTCACCATCATTTTCAGTAATCCAAATCAAGCCATCATCGGTTCCAGCATAAATCATTCCTTGCTTTAATGGTGATTCTGCTAATGCAAAAATATTTCCAAATTTAGAAGTTGATAAATTTTTAGCAATTGCTTCAGGTGGCCAAATTTTCCCCATCATTGGCAGACTATTTTGATCTATTTGACGGGTTAAATCTCCACTAATTTTTTTCCATGTACCTCCCATGTCTGTACTTTTAAATACATAATTTCCTGCTACATATAGTGTTTTTGAGTTAAATGGACTAAGAAAATATGGCGTATTCCAGTTCCATCTATATTCTTCATCAGTTGTTGGTTGTGGTTGAATTGAAATACTATTTCCAGTTGTTCTATCGTATCTTCTTAATCCACAATACTGAGACTCACAGTAATGGATATCAGGATTATTAGGATCAGGAATGGAAAGATAGCCATCTCCTCCAATGGTATACGTCCAATCTGAATTTACTAAGTTTCTTCGATGTGTTTGTGAAGGTCCAAACCAAGAACCATTATCTTGTGCTCCTCCATACACATTATAAAAAGGAAATTCGTTATCTACTCTTACATGATAGTATTGAGTTATTGGTAAATTATTCTTGAATTGCCAAGTTTTTGCTCTGTCAAACGTTTCATATAAACCACCATCGCATCCTACTAAATAATGGTTGGTATCCTTAGGATCAATCCAAATTGCATGATTATCCACATGTTTATTTCTTCCTTCAATATTTTTCCAAGTAACGCCTCCATCTTCAGAAAGTGCATTTCTTGTATCCATTAAAATAACTAGATTAGGATTTAATGGATCTGCATAAACTTCATTATAATACTGAGGACTTGTTGTTCCTTTATCGCTTCTTTTCTCCCAGCTTTCTCCCATATCGGTAGATCTATAAAATCCACTTTTGCTTCCAGGAAGCTCAATTACTGCATAAATTATATCTGGATTTGCTGGTGATAATGCCAACCCTATTCTACCAACATCACCCTTTGGCAGCCCTTTTTTAAGTTTTGTCCAAGAAGCTCCAGCATCAACAGATTTATAAATTGCTGATTCAGGTCCTCCATTAATTTTTGAATAAACTCTACGTTCGCGTTGATGAGCTGAGGCATATAAAATATCTGGATTTCTAGGATCCATTTCCATATCAGATACTCCAGTATATTCTCCAATTTCTAAAACTCTATTCCAAGTCTTCCCACCATCGGTAGTTTTATACAAACCTCTTTCTCCTCCTGGCCCCCATGCTTGCCCTTGTGCAGCAACATATACTACATTACTGTTTCTTGGGTCAATCATAATTTTACCTATTTGAGAGCTTGTTTTGAGCCCCATATTAGTAAATGTTTTTCCTCCATCAGTAGTTTTATAAACTCCGTCTCCATAGGCTAGGTTACGCTGAGAATTGTTTTCCCCTGTTCCTACCCAAACTACATTTGAATTATTTGGATCCATTGCTAAACAGCCAATTGAAAAAACAGATTGATCATCAAATATAGGCTCAAAAGTTGTTCCATGGTTTATGGTTTTCCACAAACCTCCTGATGCTACACCAACATAGTATTCTGAAGGATTATCAGGGTTTACTGCTAAATCAGAAATACGTCCAGAATAAGCCGCTGGACCTATACTTCTAAATTTAAGCATATTTAACATGTTTTCTTTTAATTCAAATTGTTTACTTTCTGAAGATTTTTTTTTCTTTCGTTGAGCAAAAAATTGAGTCGAAGGTACTAACATTAGTACACTTAGGAAGAATGTAAAAATCCATCCCTTTTTATACATTTTAAGCATTTGGTAATTGTTTAGATTAGTTTAATTTGATTATAAGTCATAAATTTAAGCATTTACTAAACCTTATTAATTTATTTTTTATTAAAATTTTGTGAAAAGAAGTTTTATGGTTTAACATAAAAAAACCTTTTAGCTAGCTAAAAGGTTTTAAAAATTTGTTTTGAAGTTTATTTTTTTGGAATCTTTAAATACTGTTTACTTAAATTAATAAAATCTTTGGTTGTTTTATTTTTATAAGGAAGTAAATAAAAAGAGTAAGAATGTTTAACATTTCCTTTTAACTGATATTTTTCTTGAGGCATCGAGTACCAACTATCATCTCCCCCTACACCTCTTTGACCTAGGTCAATATTTAATTGAATTAAATCTTTTTCAACAATATCAATAGTGTGTTTTGAAGCATTAATTTTAGGAATTCCATCAATTCTGTATTTTTCATCTACATCTTTTATATCACCATAAACTATACCCTCTGTGGTATCAAAATCTTCATTTGACATATGTAACGCACTCAACCCAAGCGCATTTAAATTTTCACCTGAAATCACTAATAATCCGTTATTTTTTTTATTTGAAAAAGAAGCCCATCGTACATCTGTTTTATAACCATTTTCTTGTGGTCGAATGTATGGTACGTATTGATCTTTTACTTTAGATTTATAAACATCAATAAAAGCTGATGCCTTTCTATCTTGATAATTTTCCCAAGGACCACGACCATAATACTCCATATTATCATACTCTTTTGGTAATTGCATACGCATTCCAATACGTGGAATATCTGCTAAATAGTTAGTTTGGTTTAATGTATTATTAATTTGTATGAAACCTTCACCAGTAATTGTATATTTGGTATTAAATGTAGTTTCAACTCCCGGTAAATTATAAGTCACATTTAACACCACATCGCCATTCTTATTTATAACGGAAGTTATTTTATTTACTTCTGAAAAAAGAGAAGCTTTTTTCCACTCAACATTTTTAAGATGCATTTTATTTCCAAAATCGTTATCCGTTACTGCTCGCCAAAAATTAGGTTGAGGCCCTTTTCCATCTTTTAAAAGTTCATCTCCTAAATATTTATAGGAACTAATACGACCTTGTTTTTTATTAAAAACTATAGTTACGTTTTTATTTTGTATTAAAATATTTTCTGAATTATTATTCAATGTTAACTCGTTCTTTTTAACAATGTTATTATTTTTAGCATATAAATATTTTGTTTTTAGTGCTATTTGTTCACGAGCCACTTCAAAGTTTTTTGGTAAAATTCCCCAGCTATTTTTAGTAGTTGCTGAAAACTCGACAAAATACTCAGTATTTTCTTTAAAATTGATATTGTCTAAGTTTATTCTAATTAGTTTCCCAGTGTGAGTTTCTACAGAAATATTACCTACAGTTATCGTTTTTAAAACAACCCCATCAGCCTTGATATTTGCTGTAATAGCAAACTGATCTAAGTTGGTAAAATCATATAAATTTTCGACTAAAACTCTTAATTCATTAGATCTATTAATTCCTTTGTCTTTAAAATTTATAAACTCATGTGCTTTTTTCACTTCATATAAAGCAGGTTGCGGTGAACGATCTGGAAATACAATTCCATTATTTAAAAAAGTATTATCTGTTGGCATATGTTCTCCATAATCTCCTCCATAAGCATAATAGCGCTCTCCATTATCATTGGTTTTCCAAATAGATTGATCTACCCAATCCCAAATAAAACCTCCTTGAAGATTGTCATACTTTTCTATGATATCCCAATAGTCTTGAAAGTTACCTGTACTATTTCCCATCGCATGTGCATATTCGCTTGGTATAAAAGGTCTATCGGTTTTAGATTTTCCTATCTCTTCAAAAAGTTGAGGTGATGGATATTGTGGTACAATAATATCGGTATTGATATCCATATCAAATAAATTTCCATCATTATCTTTGTATGTTCTTTCGTATTGTACTGGTCGCTTTGTTTTGTCTGCTAATTTAATTGCATTATACCCTTTAAAAAAGTTAACTCCATTACCTGCTTCATTACCCATAGACCAAATAATTACAGATGGATGATTTTTATCTCTTTCTACCATTCTAAGCATTCTATCTACATGAGCTTTTTCCCAATCTGGTTTTTTGGCTAATGAATATTTTCCGTAATACATTCCATGAGATTCAATATTGGCTTCATCTACTACATATATTCCATATTCATCGCACAATTCATAAAATCTTCTTCCCCTTGGATAATGACTTAACCTCACTGCATTTATGTTATTTTCTTTCCATAAACGAATGTCTTTTAAAATCATTTCTTCAGACATTACATGACCTGTTTCAGGATCTGTTTCTTGTGCATTGACTCCTTTTAGTGTAATTCGTTGTCCATTTACTAAAAGAAGTCCATTTTTAATCTCAACTGATCTAAATCCTATTTTAGAAGGAATTGCCTCTAGCAGCTTTCCTTTAGAATTTTTCAACTCAATAAGCAGGGTATATAAGTTTGGATGCTCTGCGCTCCATTGTTTTACTTGCTTTAATTGATCATTAAAATTTATAGTCTCATTTTTTATAGAATTAATGGTAACTTTTGATTTTCCTGATGAAATAATTTGTTGATTTTCATCAAAAAGTTTATAGCTCAATTCAACTTTTTTTGATTTTGATGTATGATTATTTAATGAAACGGTAATGTCAAAAATTCCATTCTTATAACCATTATCAAGTGTAGAAACAACTTCAAAATCTTCAACTCTAACTTTAGGCTGCGCGTACATATAAACACTTCGCTCAATTCCACTAATACGCCAAAAATCTTGACATTCTAAATAACTACCATCAGTCCATCTAAAAATTTGAATTGCAATGGTATTTTTTCCTTCTTTTAATGCTGAAGTGATGTTGAATTCAGAAGGTAATTTACTTCCTTGAGAATATCCAATATATTGTCCATTTAACCAAACAAAACCTCCAGACTTCATAGCTCCAATATGCAAAAACACTTCCATTTCAGTCCAATTACTATCCACTGTAAAATCTCTTCGATAAGAACCAACAGGATTGTAATTATCTGGAACATCTCCTGGGTTTTTAGGATACATTTTATTTTCTAACTCCATATCATCAGCAATCATTGCTTTGTAATCTGCAAATTCATATTGATGATTTACATAAATAGGAATTCCGAAACCTTCAACCTCCCAGTTAGAAGGCACCTTAATAGTTTCCCAATTTGAAATATCGGAATTAGGGTTCATAAATTCCGTAGGTCTATCTTTTGGCGATTTTACCCAATTAAATTTCCAAAAACCATCTAATAATTTATAATAAGATTTTGATATATCATTTGTTAACGCATTTTCAGAAGAAGAAAATGAACTAAATGATGCTCTAGGTTTTAATTTATTATCACCAATCATTTGTTTATTTTCAATATAAAATTTGTAATTAGTTATTGGATTTTTTTCTTGTGAAAATATTTGTGTAGTAAATCCAAATAAAATAAAAACTCTTAGAATTAAATGTTTTTGCATGATGTTTAAATTATTTCTTACAAAATAAATGTATTTTTTACTATTATATATGTTTTTTTAAAATAATCTATAAACTATGTTTCTAAATGGTAGTTCAAAAAAACATTATTTAGCTAAAAATAAGAAATACTTAGCTACTTTAATCAACTATAAACCAACTGAAAAGAATATTATGCATTAAATTTTTTAATGAAGCACTTAAAAAACAAAAATCCCTCTAAACTCAATGTTTAAAGGGATATTTTATTTGCTTGTTGACCCACAAGGACTCGAACCTTGACTGACGATACCAAAAACCGGAGTGCTACCATTACACCATGGGTCATTTTGCGAGTGCAAATTTAAACCAAAGTTTTAATTCAACAAATAATTTTTAGTTTTTTTTAAAGAAAAAATTTTTAACGATACTTTAATAGTTATTTCTGAGTTCATAGCGTTCTTACTTTCAATATTTAAGTTTAATTTTACTAAATTCGCCTCGATAAATTTTTTTTTATGAATTCATTCAATTTTACTAAATGGAACACCATTCTTGGATGGGTTGCCTTTTCTATTGCACTACTTACTTACACTTTAACTTTAGAGCCAACCGTTAGTTATTGGGATTGTGGAGAGTATATTTCAACTGCTGTAAAACTGGAAGTTGGGCATCCTCCAGGAGCTCCTTTATTTCAAATGTTAGGAGCATTTTTTGCCATGTTTACAAGTGAGGTTACAGAAATAGCTAAAATGGTTAATTTCATGTCTGCTTTAGCCAGTGCATTTACCATCCTGTTTTTATTTTGGACTATTACAATTTTAGCTCAAAAATTAGTAAAAAAAGCTTCCAATTCAACTGAAATATCTAAAAGTTCTTTTATTGCAATATTAGGTAGTGGTTTAGTAGGGGCATTAGCCTATACATTTTCTGACAGTTTTTGGTTTAGTGCGGTAGAGGGTGAAGTTTATGCAATGTCTTCATTTTTAATGGCTTTATTATTTTGGTTAGGATTAAGATGGGAAGCGGTCTTAGACCAACCTCAAGGTAACAAATGGTTGCTATTAATAAGCTTTGTTGTTGGGTTATCTTTTGGAGTTCATATACTTTCATTATTAGTAATACCTTCCATAGTATTTTTATATATTTTCAAAAAATATAAAACTTTAAACACCAAGCAGTTTATAATTGCAAATATTGTTTCAATTATGGTATTGGTATTTGTTTTTAAAATGTTATTCCCTTATACTTTGAAATATTTTAGTGCTTTAGAATTATTTTTTGTGAATTCAATTGGGCTGCCATTTAATTCAGGAAGTATTATCGCTGGAATTGTATTAATTGCAGCATTTTACTATGGAATTAACTACACTCATAAAAAACAATTGGTAAACGCTAATACAATTATACTTTCTGTATTATTTATTATGATTGGTTTCTCATCCTGGCTTATGTTACCTATTAGAGCCAATGCTAACACTACCATTAATGAAAACAATCCATCTAGTGCACGTGAGTTATTAGCTTATTATGACCGTGAACAATACGGCGATGCCAATGTATTTTACGACACTTATTATTCTTTGGTCTATAATAGAGAATCAGATAAAAGCAATCCAACCAAAGATGATAAGCCAAAATATGAAAAAGATGAAAAAACTGGAAAGTATGTGATTGTTAATCATTATAAAGATGCACTCCCTAATTGGAGCAGTAAACACAAAGGATTTATTCCAAGAATGGTAAGTACTGATGCCTCTGTAATTAGAAATTACAAGGCTATTGCTGGAATTCCACAAGCAAGCAAAAGAAGACCAACTTTTATTGAAAACATCAAATTTATGGTTGATTTTCAATTTGGATACATGTATGGAAGATATTTTATGTGGAATTTTGTAGGAAGACAAAATGATGAACAAGGACAATTAGACCTACAAAATGGGAATTGGTTAAGTGGCGTTAAATTTATTGATGAATGGCATTTAGGCCCTCAAACCAATTTACCTTCAGATGTAAAAAACAACAAAGGTAGAAACACCTACTATTTTTTACCTCTAATTTTAGGTTTAATAGGATTCTTTTTTCATTTAAAAAAGGATAAAAACGACTTTTACACCTTATTCCTATTTTTTGCTTTCACTGGTTTAGCAATTATTTTTTACACCAATCCAAAACCATTTGAACCTCGAGAAAGAGATTATGCCGTAGTTGGTTCATTTTATATTTTTGCTATTTGGATTGGATTTGGAGTATATGCTCTTTACGACAAACTAAAAAATTACGCCAATAAAAATTCAGTTGCCATTGCAGTTTCATTAATTTCTTTACTTGCTGTACCTACCCTAATGGCTTCAGAAAATTGGGATGACCATGATAGATCTAACAGATACACATCACATTTAAATGCAAAAGCTTATTTAGATTCTTGTGATGAAAATGCCATTTTATTTACTATTGGTGATAATGATACCTTCCCATTATGGTATATGCAAGAAGTGGAAAATTATAGAACCGATCTTAAATTGATTAACACCAGTCTTTTTCAAACCGACTGGTATATTGATCAAATGAAGCGTAAAACATATAAAGCGCCTCCTATTCCATCACAATTAACCCATGACAAATACAAATGGGGAACTCTAGATGTAGCTTATTATTTTGAAGAATTATTCCCTCAGTTTAAAGATTCTGTTGTAGATATTGATTATTTTATGAAATGGATTGAGAGCGATAATGACGTAACTAAATACGATTTAGATGATGATGGAATTTTTGAAAAAGTACTTCCAACAAATAAAATTAGAATTCCAGTTGATAAAAATGCGGTGCTAAAAAATGGTATTGTTGCCCAAAAAGATGCCGATTTAATTGTTCCTTATATTGATATTGAATTTAATGGTGCGCTTACTAAAAACAGAATTTTAATGTTAGATATTTTAGCTAACAACAATTGGAAACAAGCAATCTATTTTACAGGTGGTGCTCAAGCTGATGAAGAATATATTTGGCTAAAAGATTATTTACAGTTGGATGGTATGACTTATAAGTTTGTGCCAATTTTAACACCCGATGAAGGAAATTTCTTTGAAATGGGAAGAATTAACACAGACATAATGTATGAAAATGTTAAAAATTGGGATTGGAGAAATATCACCGACGACAATATTTACTTAGATCCTGAAACACGTAAAAACTCCGTTACCTATAGAAATAACATGGAGCGCTTGGCTCGAAAATTAATTGAAGAAAATCAGTTAGATAAAGCAGCAGAAATAATTGATATTTCGTTAGAAAAAATGCCTGTTCACAAATTTGGCCATTACAGCATGTTAATTTCATATGTAGATTTATATTATATGCTAGAAAAAACTGAGAAAGCACGTAAATTAACTGCTGAATTAAATACTGTTTTACAAGAACAACTAACCTATTACAGTCAGTTTGACCCTAATAATATTGAAGGCGTTTTTGATGAAATTGAACGTAGCTTAAGAATGTACGATCAAATTGTAAGAACTACCATTCGTTATGATGAAGAAGAATTTTCTACAGCAATGAAAGAAGAATATGTTAGCTATTTAAAATTATTTGATTTTTTAATTGAAGACGAATAATTCAAAAATATGAAACCATATTTTATTAAAACTCCAAGTTTTCTTAAATTATTTTTCAATAATTGGGCTTGGAGTTTTTCTAGAAAAAATAAAGTTATTTACCTAACATTTGATGATGGTCCTACCCCAGAAATAACTACTTGGGTTTTAAAAGAATTGGCTAAATACAATGCAGAGGGTACTTTTTTTTGCATAGGCAAAAACATTCAAGAAAACACAGAAATTTATCAAAAAATTATTGAGGCAAAGCATTCTATTGGTAATCACACATTCAATCATTTAAATGGTTGGAAAACTACTACTTATGCATATATTGATGATTGTTTAAAAACAACTAATTTTATTAATAATACCTCTAAACTTTTCAGACCTCCTTATGGGAAATTAAGTTTATCGCAATCAAAAAAACTAAGAAAACAAGGTTACAAAATAATTATGTGGGATGTGTTAAGTGCCGATTTTGATTTAAAAATTAGCCCTGAAAAATGTTTAGAAAATGTGGTTAGAAATACTGAAAATGGAAGTATTATAGTTTTTCACGACAGCTTAAAAGCTAAAGAAAAACTATATTATGTATTGCCTAAAATTTTGGAATACTACTCGCACAAAGGTTATAGTTTTAAGAAAATAACTTAAAACTATACGTATTGTTGCACCAAATTTATAAGTGTATTAGCGTCTTGAGTACCTGATTGACGCCATTTCATTTCACCATCTTTATAAATTATAAATGTAGGATTCCCTTTTATTCTTAAAGCATTAGCCAATACTTCGTTTTTTTCAATATCTATTTTAATCACCTTTGCTTTATCACCTAAAGCAGCTGCAACATCACGAAGCACACTGTGAAAATCATCGGAATTTTCTTCTTCCCATTCTACATAAAAATCTATTAAAACAGGGATATCTGAGCTAATTAATTCTCCAAATTTTGCCATATTCTTTTATATTTTTTTGAACAAAACCTCAAAAAATAACAATTTGTAACTATACAAATGTAACATTTTAAATTAAAAAAAGGATATCTATTTCTTTTTCAGTGTAATTACTGTAATTTCTGGCCAAATTCCAACTCTTCCAGGAAAAGCTAAAAATCCAAAACCGCGATTAACATTTAGATACTTTCCATACTCTTTATAAATGCCTGCCCATTGTTTATACACATATTGTACCGGACTCCACTTAATTCCTGGTATTTCAATTCCAAACTGCATTCCATGGGTATGGCCACTTAATGTCAAGTGGTACTTTGTATCATGGTTTTTCACTTCTGTATTCCAGTGAGATGGGTCGTGGCTTAATAAAATTTTAAAGTCTTCTTTTTTTACTTTTAATGAAGCTAAATTTAAATCTCCAGCTTTTTTAAATCGAGTTCCCCAGTTTTCAACTCCAATTAAGGCAATTTTATCAGTTTCTTTTTCTAAATAAACACTATCATTTAACAATAAGTTAAATCCAATTTTTGGATGAATATCTTTTATAGCTTTAAAATTTTCTTCTTTTTCTTGCGGGGTTTTAAAACGCACATATTCTCCATAATCATGATTCCCTAAAACTGAATACTTACCGTCTTTTGCTTTTAATTTGCTAAAATTTGAAATCCAAGGATCCATTTCATCTGCAGTGTTATTAACCAAATCACCCGTAAATAAAATTACATCAGAGTTTTGTTCATTTATTAAATTAATTCCATAGTCAATTTTTGATTCATTATCAAAGCTACCACTATGTATATCTGAAATATGTGTGAGTTTATAACCATCAAAAGCAACTGGTAAATCATCAAAATATAACGTGTGCTTTATAACTTGATAATTATATTTTCCTTTAACCATCCCATACAAAACTGAACTAAATGGAATGGCTGCAATTCCTAAAGCAATTTTACTAACAGCTTCTCTTCTTTCTGGAAAAAAATTCCCAGTGTGTTTAGATGAAAAATAATTGAACCCTGATTTTACAATTCTAAAAATATCTTCACTAAATAACACAACAATTGCCAGTATTTTTGGAGTAATTGATAAAATTACCAAGCCAAAAGCTAACATCACAGCTTGCGTTAATCCTTTCGAATTATTAAAAGTTGTTAGTTGATAAATAACATTTCCTAAAACCGCAAACGAAATTATCCAATAAAACAGCAATATATACTTGTTTTTGGTAATGGTTTTTACGCTTTGAAATGCATAAAAATCAATAAACAATACAAAAACAATAAAAATAATCCATCTAATCATAAAATAATCTTCTTTTTTGGTAAATATACATTATAAGCCTAAAAACTGTTAATTAAGCAAATTAATGATTTGTTAAAATTCATTTTAGTACTTTTACTCCAATATAAAGAACTCAATAATTTTTACAAATGTCTACACAAAAACGTCTTTTTCTTTTAGATGCCTATGCATTAATATTTCGTGGTTATTATGCTTTAATAAAGAATCCAAGAATAAATTCGAAAGGTATGGATACTTCTGCCATTTTAGGGTTTACAAATTCTTTGTTAGATGTCATTAAAAGAGAAAAACCTGACCATTTAGCCGTAGCCTTTGACAAAGGAGGTTCTGACGCTAGAAATGAAGCTTTTCCTGAATACAAATCTAATCGACAAGAAACACCAGAGGCTATAAAAATTGCTGTTCCCTATATCAAAAAGTTATTAAAAGCAATGCATATTCCTATTATTGAAAAAGAAGGTTTTGAAGCTGATGATTTAATAGGAACCTTATCTAAACAAGCTGAAAAATCTGGCTATCAAACCTTTATGGTAACACCTGATAAAGATTTTGCCCAATTGGTTTCAGAAAATATATTTATGTACAAACCTTCTCGTATGGGAAATGGCATTGAAATATGGGGAATTCCTGAAGTTCAGAAAAAATTTGAAGTAGAGCGCCCAGAACAAGTAATCGATTTTTTAGGAATGATGGGAGATTCTATTGATAACATCCCTGGATTACCCGGTGTTGGTGAAAAAACTGCCAAAAAGTTTCTTAAACAATACGGTAGTATGGAAAACCTTTTAGCCAACACTCACGAGCTTAAAGGTAAAATGAAGGAAAAAGTAGAGGCTAATAAAGATTTAGGATTGCTATCAAAACAACTTGCAACTATTATGTTAGATTGTCCCGTTGAATTTCATGAAGAAAATTTTGAGTTAAATCATCCAGATTTTGCCAAAGTTAATGAAGTTTTACAAGAGTTAGAATTTAGAAGAATTGCTGATAGTTTTAACAAAATTTTTAATGTTGAAAACTCCTATGCATCTGTTAATTCCGCAAGTGATAATAAATCTCAAAAAGAAGCTAAATCTACCACAACAAAAGCACCAATTGCAACTTCACAACAATTTGACTTATTTTCAAACGCTTCTGAAGATTCAGAAAAGGAAACTTTTACATCTACTTACAAAAGCACCGAAAACACCAATCATTTTTATCAATATGTAAATTCAAAATTAGCAAGAAAACTACTCCTTGAAAAAATACTTTTACAAAAGTCCGTAAGCTTTCATATAGAAACTATAGGAGAAAATTGCTTTGAAGCAGCATTAGTTGGAGTATCATTTTCGTATGAAAAAGGGAAAGGCTATTATGTAGTTTTACCTCAAAATATTACAGAAGCTAAATCTATATTAGAAGAATTTCGTCCATTTTTTGAAACTACTAAAATTGAAAAAATTGGTCAGGATATAAAATTCAATATAAAAGTTCTAAACAATTTTAATATCCACTTAAAAGGCAAACTATTTGACACCATGTTAGCACATTATTTGCTGAATCCAGATATGCGTCATGATTTTTTAGTTCTTTCAGAAACTTATTTAAATTACAAACCGCTTGCCTTAGAAACCTTTATTGGTAAAAAAGGTAAAAACCAACTTTCAATTAGAGAAATTGATTTAAAAGAACAAGCTGAATATATTGGTGAAATAGCTGATATAATTTTTCAACTAAAGAACTTTTTTGAAACAGAGTTGGAAAAATACAATCTCACTAAATTATTTAATGAAATTGAAATTCCTTTAGTTCGTGTATTGGCAGGTATGGAATTAGAAGGCATTAAAATGGATGACGTTTTTTTAAATTCTTTATCTGAAAAATTAACAGAAGATATTCTAACATTAGAAAAAACTATTTATAAAGAAGCTAACATTGAATTTAATTTAGCCTCCCCTAAACAATTAGGAGATGTATTATTTGATCACTTAAAATTAGTAGCTAAACCAAAAAAAACCAAAACAGGACAATATGCTACAGGTGAAGAAATACTTTCTAAATTAGCTCCAAAACATAAAATAGTAAAAGAAATTTTAGAATGGCGTGGATTGGTAAAGCTTAAAAATACTTATGTTGACGCCTTACCTAATGAAGTAAATCCTAAAACAGGTAGAATCCATACAACGTATAGCCAGGCCGTAGCTGCTACTGGTAGATTGAGTTCTAACAACCCTAACCTTCAAAACATTCCTATTAGAACAGAAAGAGGTCGACAAGTTAGAAAAGCATTTGTTCCAAGAGATAAAAATTACCTATTAGTTGCCGCTGATTATTCGCAAATTGAACTTAGAATTATAGCAGCTTTAAGCGGAGATGAAAGTATGATTGAATCCTTTAAACGCGGAGAAGATATTCATGCTGCAACAGCTGCAAAAGTTTTTGGTGTTCCTTTAAGTGAAGTTACTAGAACGCAACGTGGAGATGCTAAAGCAGTTAATTTTGGAATTATTTATGGTCAAGGTGCATTTACATTGGCTCAACAACTCAATAAATCTAGAACTGAAGCCAAAGAGCTTATAGATAACTACTATAAAACATTTCCAAAACTTAAACAATTTATTGCCAATCAGGTAGCTATTGCACGTAAAAATGGCTATGTTGAAACTATTTTAAATAGAAGACGTTATCTTAAAAATATCAATTCTCAAAATGCTATTGTACGTTCTGCTGACGAACGAAATGCAGTGAATGCACCAATTCAAGGAAGTGCTGCTGATATTATTAAATTAGCAATGATTGGTATTTATCAATTTTTAAATGAAGGTAATTATAAAACTAAAATGTTATTACAAGTTCATGATGAATTGGTTTTTGATATGCATATAGATGAACTAGAAACCTTAAAACCAATAATTAAACAAAAAATGGAAAATGCATTTAAATTTGAAGTTCCATTAACAGTTGACTTAGGAGAAGGGAAAAACTGGCTAGAAGCACATTAATAAAATAACTTAAAATTCACCTTTCTAATAAATAAAATTTCACGATATTAAACGTATACTTATTACAACTTTATTAACTGTAAAAAATAAGCCTAACTTACTGTTTGTTATATAAATAATAGTTTGTACATTTGCACTCCCTTTTTAGGGAACAAAAATAAATGTTTAATTATAACAAAGAATTTAATTGTGAATACATTAAGTTACAAAACAGTGTCAGCTAACAAGGAGACCGCAAATAAAGAGTGGTTAGTAGTTGATGCAGACGGTCAAACGTTGGGTCGTCTAGCTTCTAAAGTAGCTATGCTAATTAGAGGTAAATACAAAACTAACTACACTCCTCATGTAGATTGTGGAGACAATGTAGTAGTTATCAACGCGGAAAAAATTAATTTATCTGGTAAAAAATGGAGTGACAAATCATACATTCGTCATACAGGTTATCCAGGTGGACAAAGATCGTTATCTGCTTCAGAAATGTTTCAAAAAGATCCAACTCGTTTGGTTGAAAAAGCAGTTAAAGGAATGTTGCCTAAAAATAAATTAGGTAGTGCCCTGTACAAAAATTTATACGTTTACGCTGGTACTGAGCACAAACATGATGCTCAAACACCAAAAGCTATTAACCTTAACGATCTTAGATAATGGATACAATACACAAAATAGGTAGAAGAAAAACAGCAGTTGCTCGTGTTTATGTTTCTGAAGGAAAAGGAAACATTACGGTTAACAAAAAAGACTATAAAAGCTATTTTACGACTCCAACATTGCAGTATAAAATTATGCAAGCATTAAACTTAACTGACAATGCAACCGCATTTGACATTAAAGTAAATGTTTATGGAGGTGGGGTAACAGGACAAGCTGAAGCTATTCGTTTAGCAGTTTCAAGAGCACTTGTTGAATTAAACCCAGAAAATAGAGCCATCTTAAAACCAGAAGGATTACTTACTAGAGACCCTAGAATGGTTGAACGTAAAAAATTCGGTCAAAAGAAAGCAAGAAAAAAATTCCAATTCTCAAAACGTTAATCGTTTTTTGGAGTTGTGTCACCAATTATTTTGGTGGTTCATTGAAATTAAAATTAAAACAAAGTTGTCGTTGATCAGTCAATGACTGTAAAAAGTTTAGCATCCAAATAGGGAAGATCGATTCTTCGCTACTTCCCTATTGCTAACTCAACGGAACGTAAACTACATACAAATGACAAATATTGAAATTAAAGAATTATTAGATGCAGGTGTACACTTTGGACACCTAACTAGAAAATGGGATCCAAACATGGCTCCATATATTTATGGAGAACGCAACGGTGTTCACATAATTGACCTTTATAAAACTGCTGCAAAAATCGAAGAAGCTTCTGAAGCTTTAAAGAAAATAGCAGCCTCAGGTAGAAAAGTACTTTTTGTAGCTACCAAAAAGCAAGCTAAAGAAATTATTGCAGACAAAGCTAAAAGCATTAACATGCCATACATTACTGAAAGATGGCCTGGTGGAATGTTAACAAACTTTGTAACTATTAGAAAAGCTGTTAAAAAAATGTCATCTATTGACAGAATGAAGCAAGATGGATCTTTCGATGCCCTTTCTAAAAGAGAAAAACTTCAAATTAACCGTCAACGTGAAAAATTAGAAAAAAACTTAGGTTCTATTACTGATATGACACGTTTACCAGGTGCAATTTTTGTAGTTGATGTTAAAAAAGAACACATTGCAGTTGCTGAAGCTAAAAACTTGAACATTCCAATTTTCGCAATGGTTGATACAAACTCTGACCCTAGAGGAATTGATTATGTAGTACCAGCAAATGATGATGCTTCAAAATCAATTAATAAGGTTTTAGGTTATGTTGTTGACTCTATGGCTGAAGGTTTAGCTGATAGAAAAGCAAACAAAGAAAAAGTAGCTGAAGACAAAGCAGAAGTAAAAAAATAATTAATGTAAAATAGTTGAACACCAAGTTCAACAAAAAATATTAAAAAAATGGCAAAAATTACAGCCGCAGAAGTAAATAAACTAAGACAATCTACCGGTGCAGGTATGATGGATTGTAAAAATGCACTTGTTGAAGCAGAAGGAGATTTTGACAAAGCAGTAGATATTTTACGTAAAAAAGGACAAAAAGTTGCTGCAAAAAGAGCAGACAGAGATTCTTCAGAAGGTGCTGCTATAGCATATGTAAATGATGATAATACTCAAGGTGTTATTATTTCTTTAAACTGTGAAACTGACTTTGTTGCTAAAAATGATAATTTCGTAGCATTAGCTACCGATTTTGCAAAAACTGCTGTAAATTACAATTCAAAAGAAGAATTTTTGAATGCTGATTTTGGAGGAATAACCGTTGCTGAAAAATTAATTGAGCAAACTGGTGTAATTGGTGAAAAATTAGAAATCGGTGCTTTCGAAAAAGTATCAGGTCCTTATGTTGGATTTTACATTCACGCAGGTAACAAAATAGCTGCTATTACAGCTTTATCTGCTAATGTTGATGGAGCTGATGTTGTTGCTAAAGACATTTCTATGCAAGCTGCAGCAATGGGAGCAAGTATATTATCTTATAAAGATTTTGACCCTGCTTACGTTGCTTCTGAAACTGAAGCTAGAATTGCAGTAATTGAAAAAGATAATATTGAACTTGCTAGATTAGGTAAAACACTTAAAAATGTACCAACCTATATTTCAAGAGCTCAATTAACTGATGAAATTATAGCTGAAACTGAAGAACGATTAAAAGAAGAATTAAAAGCAGAAGGAAAACCTGAAGCTATTTGGGATAGAATTTTACCAGGTAAATTAGAAAGATTTATCTCTGACAATACTACTTTAGACCAAGAACAATGTCTTTTAGATCAAAACTTTATTAAAGATGAAAAGAAAACAGTTGCCGAATATGTTAAAACTATTGGTAATGATGTTTCTGTAATTGACTTTAAAAGGGTTTCTTTAGTATAAAAAATACACATTTATTGTGATAAAAAAAACCTCGCGAATTGCGAGGTTTTTTTTATGTTAAATTTTAATGAAAATCTTCTTTTTATAAAGTATATACGTTAAAAACCAAAAGAATATTATATGTGTTACAGCAAATAGTAATGAACCATTCATATTGCCAGCTAGCGGTACAAAAACACTTTGGTATAAGTAAGAATAGCCTGTAAGTTTTTCTCCATCTACTGTTGTTATTTTCACTAAATAAATAATAATTTTAATATAAATACCTGAAAATACAAATATAAATAATGGGTTGGTTCCAAAGTGAATGAAAGGTTTAGACCATTTATTTATTTTTTGCACATCAATAATCCATAATAACAATGCTAAAAATAGCATTGCCAAACCTCCTGCATATAAAACATAAGTACTTGTCCATAACGATTTATTGATTGGAAAAACAATTCCCCAAGCTAACCCTATTACGGTTAATATAAAACCATAAAAAAGTAAGTTTTTAATTGCTCTTATAGTATTAGAAGATGTATCGATAATCCTTCCTGTGAAATAACCTAACAAAACTGTTCCAATAGATGGAATAGCCGATAATAACCCTTCAGGATCAAAAGTAAACCCTAACCCCTTATACATATGATTTTCACCTAAAACTAGCAAATCTATTTTCTGAACAATATTTCCAGTTTCTGCAAATGGGTCTATTGAGTTTCCTCCTAATAAAAGTAATAACCAATACCCAACTAAAATAATTACAAATAAAAATTTTAGTTTTTTAATATCAAATTGTAAACCCAACAATGCAGTTATACCATAAGCTATAGCAATTCGTTGTAGAACACCTAAAATTCGAACATGTTCAAAGTCAAATTTTGGGAAAAGGTTTAAAAATAACCCTAGTAAAAAAATAATTAAAGTTCTTTTTAAAACTTTATAAAGGCTAGCCTTTGTAATTCCTTTTTCGAACTTTTTAAATGAATACCACATTGATACCCCAACAATAAACAAGAAAAAAGGAAAAACTAAATCGGTTGGTGTACACCCATGCCATTTTGCATGGCGTAACGGAGGGTAAACATAACTCCAACTTCCAGGATTATTAACCATAATCATTAAAGCTATAGTTAACCCTCTTAAAACATCGAGTGCAATTAATCTTTTAGCTACCATAAATAAGAAAAATTATAAGTTCATTGTTCTTACTTTTTTAAACCTAATTTATGTCCTGCTAAAGCATAATACAAAATAATGGCATAGCAAGGTAATAAAATCCAATAACCCGAGGTTGCTGACTCTGCTGTAGCTGCAGCATCACTTAAACCTTGCGCAACCAATTCAGCTTTATTACTATCTACAAGTTTTCCATATAAAGGTGGTATAATTGCTCCTCCTGAAATAGCCATAATTAACAATGCAGAAGCTGTTTTAGTAAACTTGCCTAAACCTTTTAGAGTTAATGGCCATACAGCAGGCCAAACTAACGCATTTGCTATACCTAAGGCTGCGACGAATATTATGGATACAAACCCAGTGGTAAATACAATACAAAATGTTAATACAATTCCTAAAACAGCACTTGCTTTTAAAGCAAAAGCTTGATTGATATATTTAGGTATTAAAAACACTCCCAATCCATAAGTTGCTACCATGGCTAAAAGTGTAAAAGTGGTAAAAAATTTAGCATCGGCAGCAGGAAACCCTAAAGATATTCCATAAGCAATAATAGTATCTCCAGCAATAACTTCAGCACCTACATACACAAAAAGCGTTAAAACACCAAGCCACAAATGTGGAAATTGGAATATGCTAGTTTTAGAAGTTTCACCATTTCTCGTTTCTTCAATTGGTTCTGCTTCCACATGAGGTAGTGGTGCCTTTCTAATTAAAATTCCTAAAACCATTAAAACAACCGCCATTACTACATAAGGCACTACTACACTATCGGCCATAGTATCTAATAAATGCCCTTTTTCAACTAGAGAAACTGTGCTTAATCTATCTTTTACACTATCAATTCCAGATAATAAAATAGCTCCAAAAATAAGAGACCCTAATGCGCCTGCCACCTTGTTTGCAATCCCCATAATTGCTATACGTTTTGCGGCACTTTCAATTGGTCCCAAAATTGTAATATAAGGATTTGAAGCTGTTTGTAACAATGTCATACCCATACCTTGAATAAAAATACCTGATAAAAATACCCAATAAGTTCTTGCTTCTGCAGCAGGTATAAAAACAAGTGCTCCAACAGCCATTATAAATAAACCTAAAGACATTCCTTTTCTATAACCTATTTTATTTAGAATATAGGATGCAGGTAAAGCCATTACCACAAAAGAAATATAGGATGCTGAAGCCACCAAATAAGATTGAGCGGAGGTGAGCTCATTAATTGTTTTCATAAATGGAATTAAGGCTCCATTAATCCAAGTTACAAACCCGAAAATAAAAAATAATCCAGCAATAATAAGAATTGGAATAAAGGTGTTTTTCCCTGTATTATTAGATAAGCTGTTAGAATTTGACATAGTTAATTTATAGATTGGTTATTATACTTATTAAAATTTTCAATAATTCTTCTAAAATAGCGTTTTTAAAATATTTTATAACTTATTTTCTCCAAATAACACATAATTATAGCTGAATTAACAAATTTTACATATTAACATAATATTTTTGGATATAATTTTGTTAACTCATTTAAATTTGAGTTGTTGAATATTTTTGTTTGGTAATTTGGAGATACTTTTTGTTAAAATAAATTTATTTCAGTATAACTCATTAATAAATAAGAAGAAAGTTCGTAAAATTTCATGTTGTTTTTAACAGCTATTCCATTGCTCTTGGTCGAAAAAATTAATAAGCAATCATTATTAATTGATAATTTTACTTAATTATCAATTATAAAAGTATGAAAAATCAAACTTTAACTAAAACCAGCATTAAACATCAACCTTCAGGTCAATTTGAAGAAACTAGATTTGAAAAAATCCATAATATAGTTTTTGCTAATTCTGTGAATGGTTCTATTTGTGTAGCCCAAGAAATTGCAGATTTAATTAAAAGTAAACAGGTTAAAAATGAGCTTTGTATACTTGGACTGGCAACGGGTTCTTCGCCAATAAAAGTTTATGAAGAATTAGTTAGAATGCATAACGAAGAAGGTTTAAGTTTTAAAAATGTAGTAACATTTAACTTAGACGAATATTATCCGATGGATAAAAGTAGTGTACATAGTTACTACTATTTTATGCACCAACATTTATTTAATCATATTGACATTGATCCTGAAAATATAAATATTCCAAGTGGAACGATTTCAACCGAAGAGCTACATCAATATTGTATTGATTACGATTTAAAAATTAAAGAATATGGAGGTTTAGATTTTCAACTTTTAGGTATCGGTAGAACTGGTCATATTGGTTTTAATGAACCTGGATCACATTACAATTCGGGCACAAGAAGTATTACTTTAGACCATTTAACAAGAGTAGATGCTGCTACCTCTTTTTTAGGAATAGACAAAGTGCCTAAAAAAGCGATAACTATGGGTATTGGTACTGTAAAAAAAGCTAAAAGAATTATTTTATTAGCTTGGGGACACAATAAAGCTTCTATAGTTAAAAAAACGATTGAAGGCGATATAACACCTGATGTGCCAGCATCTTATTTACAAGAACATAACAATGTTACGTTTATATTAAACGATGAAGCCTCTCAAGAATTGACAAGAATAAAAACACCTTGGTTAGTTGGCCCTTGTATTTGGAGTGATCAATTAATTAGTAAAGCCATTGTTTGGTTGTGTGATTTAACAAAAAAATCTATCTTAAAACTTACAGATAAAGATTATAATGATAATGGAATGTCAAGTCTTCTTGTTCAAGAAGGATCAGCTTATGACATAAACATCAAAATGTTTAACAAATTACAGCATACAATTACAGGTTGGCCTGGAGGAAAACCTGATGCAGATGATTCTTCTAGACCAGAAAGAGCAAATCCACATAAAAAAAGAGTGCTAATTTTCAGCCCACATCCTGATGATGATGTAATTTCAATGGGAGGTACTTTTGATAGATTAGTTGAACAAGGACATGAAGTACATATTGCTTACCAAACTTCTGGAAATATTGCAGTTTCTGACCATGAAGCCTTAAAATATGCTGAAGTAATTAAAGATATGACTCCTAACGATGTCGAAATTGATTTAGTTATTAAGGGACTAAATTCTAAAAAAGGTGATATAGAAGATGTTATTGAAGTTAGAAAACTAAAAGGACTTATCAGAAAAAGAGAATCTTTTGCTGCAACAAGATTTTTAGGTGTTCCAGATAAAAATGTACACTTTTTAAATTTACCATTTTATGAAACAGGAACTATTAAAAAGAACCCTATTTCAAAAGTTGATATTGATATAGTTGCAGATTTGATAAGTGAAACAAAACCACACCAAATTTATGCAGCAGGTGATTTAGCAGATCCTCATGGCACACATAAAGTTTGTTTAGATGCCATTTTTGCTGCTTTGGAAAAATTAAAACCTAATGGTTATATGGATGATTGTTGGGTATGGTTATACAGAGGTGCTTGGCATGAATGGGATATTGATCAAATAGATATGGCTGTTCCTATGAGTCCCGATCAAGTTTTAAGAAAAAGAAGAGCTATATTTTATCATCAATCACAAAAAGATGGGGTAATGTTTCAAGGAAATGATACTAGAGAATTTTGGGTAAGAGCAGAAGAAAGAAATAATGAAACTGCCGTAAAATATCATCAACTTGGTTTAGCTGATTACGCTGCTTTAGAAGCATTTAAAAGGTATTATTATTAAAATAGCACAAGAAAAAACTCATTCTTCTATTAATTGAAATGTATTCAAGTTAAGGACTATTTATTTACCAATTATAAAAAATCTAAAGAATAAATTATTACGATGCTGTAAAATTGGATTAAAAATCAAAAATTCAACATTAACAATCATTATAAACTTCTAAAGTATTTCTTATATTTGCATAACTTTTAAAAAACTTATGGCTTATAAAAGAATACTTTTAAAATTAAGTGGAGAAGCACTGATGGGAGACCGTCAATACGGTATTGACCCAACACGTTTAGCTGAGTATGCTAGTGAAATTCAAAAAATAGTAGAAAAAGGGATTGAAGTTGCTATTGTTATTGGTGGAGGAAATATTTTTAGAGGTGTTTCTGGAGCTAGTAATGGGATGGATAGAGTTCAAGGAGATTATATGGGAATGCTTGCTACCGTAATTAATGGTTTAGCTTTACAAAGTGCTCTTGAAGATGCTGGATTACAAACTCGATTACTTACTGCCATAAAAATGGAACAAATTGCTGAACCTTTTATTAAAAGAAGAGCTGTTCGTCACTTAGAAAAAGGACGTGTAGTTATTTTTGGTGGTGGAACTGGTAACCCTTATTTTACAACAGATACTGCGGCTGTACTTCGTGCTATAGAAATTGATGCTGATGTTATTTTAAAAGGAACTCGTGTAGATGGAATTTATACTTCAGATCCTGAAAAAAACAAAGATGCTAGCAAATTTGACTCTATTACTTATAAAGACGTAATGAACAAGGGTCTTAAAGTAATGGATATGACAGCATTTGCATTAAGCCAAGAAAACAACCTACCTATTGTAGTTTTTGATATGAATACCAAAGGAAATCTTGAAAAAGTAATTTCTGGTGAAAATATTGGAACAATAGTTGATAAATAAATCGTATAATTTAAATTTTTCAATTATGAATGAAGAATTAAACTTTATTATAGATAGTACCAAAGAACTAATGGCCAAGGCCATTACTCACTTAGAAAAAGAATTTAAAAACATTAGAGCAGGAAAAGCTAGCCCTGCAATGTTAGGCAGTGTAACTGTGGACTATTATGGGGCTCAAACACCTCTTTCTCAAGTTGCCAATGTAGGAACTATGGATGCACATACCATTACTGTTCAACCTTGGGAAAAAAATATGCTTCATGAAATTGAAAAAGCAATTATGATTGCTAATTTAGGATTCAACCCTATGAACAATGGTGAAATGGTTATTATAAATGTTCCTGTTTTAACCGAAGAAAGACGTAAACAACTTTCTAAACAAGCAAAAGCTGAAGCTGAAACTGCTAAAGTGAGTATTAGAAATGATCGAAGAGAAGCAATGAATGAGATTAAAAAAACTGATGCTTCTGAAGATATGAAAACAAATGCTGAAGTTGATATTCAAAATCTTACCGATAAATATATTGAGATTGTAGACGAGCACTATAAAATTAAAGATCAAGAAATTATGAAAGTATAATTATATTTTATAGTTAAACTTATCAAAAAAAAGGAAGCACTCAATTGAGTGCTTTTTTATTCTCTTATATTTGCGACTCTAATAAGTACGTTTTTAGATGAAAAAAATACATTTTTTATTGTTATTAATTCCATTATTCTCTTTTTCTCAAACTCAAATTCAAGGAATAATTATTGATAACAATTCTAAAAATCCGCTTCCATTTGCTACAATAACTACCAATACTAATTTTGGAACATTAACAAATGTTGATGGGAGGTTTCAAATTCGCACAAAACAACCATTTCATCAAATAACTATTTCTTATATCGGCTACTCTTCGGTAACCCTACCAATTGCTAAAAACAATAAGTTTATAACTGTTAAATTAGTCCCTAGTGTTGAAAATTTAAAAGAAGTGCTAATTACAGCCAAAGAAAATCCGGCACTTAAAATTATTAGAAATACCATCAATAATAAGCCTAAAAATAATATTGAAACCGCATTAAACTCCTTCAAATTTAATGCCTATAATAAAACTTTAGTAACAGCAGATCCAGATTCAATTAGTGACAAAATTGATTCTGTTTTTATCTTACAAAAAGGCAAAAAAAAGTTTCTTAAACTTGATTCTACTAATTATGAGTTTAAAAAAGAAATAAAAACGAAACATTTATATATTTCTGAAAAAATTTCTGAGTTTCAATTTCAAAAAGGCAAAAAGAAAAAAGAAATAGTAGTTGCTTCAAGAATGGCAGGTTTACAACAACCAATTTATGAGTTTTTAGCAGTAACATTTCAAGATTTTTCATTTTACAATGAATACTATACCGTTGCTGGAACAAAATATAAAAACCCCATTGCTAAGCAAGCTTTAAAATACTATAATTACAAAATTTTAGATACTGTAAAAAATGAAATTGGGCATTCAATTTTAATTTATTTTAAACCTAAAAAAAAGCAACCAAAAGCTGGTTTAGAAGGTGTTTTATTTATAGACAACAAAAATTTTGCAATTACAAAAGCTATTGCCGAATTAAAAGGAGTTGTGAATATCAAAGCAACTCAAAATTATCAATTTCAAAAAAAATATAATATTTGGTTTCCTAACGAAATGGAAATCGTTTTAAGAAAAGGTGATACTAATGAAAACATAAATTTGTTTGGAGGAACCGTAAAATTTGAAACCGATAAAAAAAACGATTCAATACAAACATCAAAAACTAATAATCCTTCAGATATTACCTATTTTATTTCAAAGTCGCTGAACTCTAATATTAAAATTAATGTTCCAGTAATTGTAAAAGGATCTTCTGCCACTATTCAGTTTAATGACAATGCTCATAAGCAATCTAAAGAGTTTTGGAACAACTATAGAACGGATAGTTTAACGGATAGAGGGAAATCTACCTATATTTTTTTAGATAGTGTAGCAAAAAGTGAAGGTATTGAGAAAAAAATAAGTATTGTTCGAAATATTTTAAATGGATACTACCCCACTAAATATATCAATTTAAATCTTGGGAAAATAATTAATTTAAACAATTACGAAGGTTTACGAATTGGATTTGGTGGAGAAACCAATCCAAATTTTTCTAATACTTTTAAAATTGAATCTTATATAGCCTATGGTACAAAAGATAAAGATTTTAAGTACAGTTTGGGCATATCAAGTAGATTGAATAAAAACACAAACACTTGGATAGGAGGCAATTTTACCAACGATTTAAAAGAAGCAGCTTCATTAGATTTTATAGCCAAAAACACCTCATTTTCCCCAGTAAATCCAAGAAATTTAAACATTTCAGAGTTTTATAATTATAAAACCATAAATACATTTTTAACGCACGACATTCAACCTAATTTAGAGACAAAAATACAACTAAGTACTGGAGATTATCTTCCAGTTTTTAATTACCAATTCAACTCGCCTTCCAAAAATTTAGTCAATTATTCGTTAACAACAGCATCAATAGGCTTTCAATACAATCCAAAAAGTGAATATATGAATTCCCCTTTAGGGAAATTAACCATTAAAAAAGAATATCCACAATTCACATTTCAAGTCACTAAAAGTTTTGAAAATATTTTTGAAAGCGATTTTAATTTCACACAAATAAATGCTAGAATTTTTCATAAAATTAAGCGTTTACGTAAAGCAACAACTAACATTTTAATTGAAGGTGGAATTGTAATTGGCGATGCGCCAATTACCCATTTATTTAATGCAACACCTAATTATACCTATAAAAATCCGTGGATAAAAAGAATCACCTTTGCTGGTAAAAATAGTTTTGAAACTATGGGATATAACGAGTTTATTTCTGATAGATTTGCTGCAATACATATTTCTCACAATCTGAAACTCTTTAAAATTAGTCCAAAATTTAAACCTCAAATTTCATTTGCAACAAGAGCTGCTATAGGCGATATTGATAATTTAGAATATCATAACGGACTGGCGTTTAAAAAAATGAATAAAGGCTATTTTGAAAGTGGACTTGAAATAAACAGCCTATTTAAAGGGCTTGGATTAAGTGCTTTTTACAGATATGGCCCTTATAAAAATCCTGTATGGAGTGATAATTTAGCATTAAAACTTACTTTTAAACTTAACCTTGGATTTTAATAATCAATTCATTAAAACCAAAACTATTTTGTTACCTTTGCGAAAATTTTTTTGAATGAATTTTTGGACAAGGGTTTCTAGACTAATTTTAAAAGGAAGATATGTTGTATTAGTTCTAATTGCGGCCTTCACCTACTTTTTAGCTTCTCAAATGCAGTACATGCGTTTTTCTTATACAGAAGCAAATTTACTTCCTAAAGATCATAAAATAAATATTGAATACGATAAATTCTTAGAATTATTTGGAGAAGAAGGAAATTTAATCATTCTAGCTACTTCAGATTCTACAGTATTTACCCCACAAAAATTTAATGCTTGGAATAATTTATCAAAAAAATTTGACAGTTTTCCAGAAATCGATTTTACGATAGCTATTGGAGACATTAAAAAATTAAAGAAAAACCAAGAAGCTCAAAAATTTGATGTAGAACCCCTATACAATAAAACTCCAGAAACTATTGAAGAAGTATTAAAAATTAAAACAGAGCTTTTTGAAAACTTACCTTTTTTTGATAATTTTTTATTCAACAAAAAAAGTGGCACCATTAGAACAGTTGTTTATCTAAAAAAAGAAATCGTTAATACTCCAGCTCGAAAAGATTTTATTTTTAATGTTTTAAACCCTGAAATTGAAAAATTTGAACTTGACAATAATATTGATATTAGAGTATCAGGAATGCCCTACATACGCACCATGAACTCCCAAAATATTATTGATGAAATTGGTATTTTTGTAGTATTAGCGCTAGGAATAACCGCTCTTATTTTCTTTTTCTTTTTTAGGTCAATTAGGGCAACTTTTATTACTTTATTGGTTGTTAGTATTGGCGTTATATGGGCATTTGGTTTTATTGGTTTATTTAGGTATGAAATTTCAGTTTTAATGGCTTTAATTCCACCATTAATAATTGTGATTGGAGTTCCAAATGCTATCTTTTTAATTAATAAATATCAACAAGAAGTTAAAAAACATGGCAATCAGGCAAAATCATTACAACGTGTAATTACTAAAATTGGTAATGCTACATTAATGACAAATGTAACTACAGCTTCAGGTTTTGCAACATTCATTTTTACCAAAAGTCAATTATTAAAAGAATTTGGAATCATAGCTTCTATTAATATTTTAGGAATATTTATTCTGGCATTACTGATAATTCCTATCATGTATAGTTTTATGCCTCTACCAAAAGAAAAACACCTAAAACATTTAGAAAGAAAATGGATTGATGCCATTGTAAGTTGGATGGAGTCCATTGTAAAAAATCATCGATTTGCAGTTTATGCAAGTACTATCGTATTGATTATAGCAAGTATGATTGGTGTTTATATGATTCGCGTTTCTGGTAGTATTATTGAAGACATGCCAAAAGGAAAACAGTTTTTTAAAGACATTGTTTTCTTTGAAAATGAATTTGGAGGCATTATGCCTTTAGAAATAATTATTGATACTAAGAAAGAAAATGGTGTAATGAATTTATCCACCTTAAAAAGAATGGATAAACTTGATGAAACCATAGATGAAATTCCACAATTATCTAAATCCATTTCAGTTCTAAACCTTGTAAAATACTCAAAACAAGCATTTTATAGCGGTAAGCCAAAATACTATCAACTTCCTAACAATCAAGAAAAAAATTGGATTTTATCATATACTAAAAATTCTACTGACAACTCTGAACTACTAGATAATTTTGTAGATTCTACGGGTCGTTACGCAAGAATTACCACCTTTATGAAAGACATTGGAACTGATAAAATGGAGGTTATTGAAGAACGTATTCAACAAAAAATTGAGAAAGAATTTCCAAAAGAAAAATACGATGTTGCTATGACTGGAAAAGCGCTCGTATTTTTAAAAGGTACTAATTTTTTAATTAATAATCTTGTTGTATCATTATCTCTAGCAATTTTATTAATTGCCATTTTTATGGCTTTTTTATTTAGATCATTCCGAATGATCTTAATTTCATTAGTACCAAATATATTTCCTCTGTTAATTACGGCTGGCTTAATGGGGTATTTAGGTATCCCAATAAAACCTTCAACTATTTTGGTATTTAGTATTGCCTTTGGAATTTCAGTTGATGATACTATTCATTTTTTAGCAAAATATAGACAAGAATTAAAAGCTAATAATTGGAGAATTAAACAATCCGTATATGCAGCCCTAAGAGAAACGGGCGTAAGTATGTTTTATACCTCAATAGTGCTGTTTTTTGGCTTTTTAGTATTTACAGTTTCGAGTTTTGGAGGCACCATTGCACTAGGTGGATTAGTTTCCGTTACTTTATTATTTGCTATGGTTTCTAATTTATTATTATTACCTTCTTTATTGCTTTCATTGGAAAAAACAATTGCCAATAAAAAAACATTTAAAGAACCTACATTAGACATCCTTACACCAGAAGAAAACGGAGATAACTAATTATAACAAAACAAGTAAACTTTCAAAGGTTAGACTTTCCAACTTTCATTAGTTCATGTATCTTTGCAGTTCTTAAAAATTTGATTATAATGAGAACCAATGTTGCTGAACTTTTAAGTTCAAAAAATTTTTTACAAGAAATACAAATTAAAGGTTGGGTTAAAACTTTTAGAGCAAACCGCTTTATAGCTTTAAATGATGGTTCAACTATTAATAATATACAATGTGTTGTTGACTTTGAAAATACCGATGAAAGTATTTTAAAGCGCATCACTACAGGTGCTGCTATAGCAATAAAAGGAACCTTAAATGAAAGCTTAGGAAAGGGGCAAAGTGTAGAAATTCAAGTATCTGATATAGAGATTTTAGGAGATTCTAATCCTGAAGAATATCCAATACAACCCAAAAAGCACAGTTTCGAGTTTTTACGCGAAAATGCCCATCTACGTATTAGAACTAATACATTTAGTGCAGTTATGCGTTTACGTTCTGCCCTTTCATTTGCAGTACACAAATATTTTACAGAAAATGGTTTTTACAACTTTCATGCACCAATCATTACAGGTTCTGATGCTGAAGGAGCAGGAGAAATGTTCAATGTAACAACCCTAGATAAAAATAATTTGCCAAAAAACGAAGATGGAAAGGTTGACTACTCCAAAGATTTTTTCGGAAAAGAAACAAATTTAACCGTTTCTGGTCAACTTGAAGCTGAAACCTACGCCATGGCTTTAGGAAAAGTATATACTTTTGGACCTACTTTTAGAGCTGAAAATTCAAATACAACTAGACATTTAGCTGAATTTTGGATGATTGAACCTGAAGTAGCTTTTAACAATTTAGATGATAATATGGATTTAGCCGAAGATTTTATTAAATCGGTTATTTCTTATGTTCTAGAAAATTGTAAAGATGATTTGGCTTTCTTAAACAACAGACTTTTAGACGAAGAAAAAGGAAAACCCGCTGCACAAAGAAGTGAAATGTCCTTATTAGAAAAGTTACAGTTTGTAGTAGAAAACAATTTTAAACGAGTAAGTTATACCGAAGCTATTGATATTTTAAGAAATTGTAAACCAAACAAAAAGAAAAAATTTCAATATATAATAAATGAATGGGGAGCAGATTTACAAAGTGAGCATGAAAGATTCCTTGTAGAAAAACACTTTAAATGTCCTGTTATTTTATTTGATTATCCAGCAAATATTAAAGCTTTTTATATGCGTTTAAACGATGATGGTAAAACGGTAAGAGCTATGGATGTTTTATTCCCTGGAATAGGTGAAATTGTTGGAGGTAGCCAACGTGAAGAGCGTTTAGATGTCTTAAAACAAAAAATTGCAGCTCTAAATATTGATGAAAAAGAACTATGGTGGTATTTAGACACTCGAAAATTTGGAACTGCAGTTCACAGTGGTTTTGGATTAGGTTTTGAACGCTTGGTTCAATTTGCAACAGGAATGGGAAATATACGAGATGTAATCCCTTATCCTCGTACACCACAAAACGCAGAATTTTAAATAAAACGTTAAAAAACTTATTATTTTTCATAATAAGTTTTTTTGTATTTTTATCAAAAGCTATTTCAATTTAATACATGCTTAAACAAAGTTTACAATATAAATTATTACAAAAATTATCTCCTCAGCAAATTCAATTAATGAAATTGATTCAATTGCCTACACAAGCATTTGAACAAAAATTAAAGCAAGAATTAGAAGAAAACCCTGCGTTAGAAAGTGGCAAAGAAACTAGTGTTGATGAATTTGAAAACGCTCAATTAAATGATGAATTTGACGACTCTGGAAATGAAAACATAAATACAGAAGATATTAATATTGATGAATATTTAAGTGATGATGAAATTCCTAGCTACAAAACACAATCTAATAATTACTCTTCTGATGATGAGGATAAAAATATCCCTTATGCTTCAGGAACTTCATTTACGCAGCATTTAAAAACTCAAATGAACACTTACCGTTTAACCGAGGGAGAAGAAGCCATTGTAGAGTTTTTAATTGGTAGCATAGATGAAAGCGGCTATATAAGAAGAAGTTTACTTGATATTTTAGATGATTTAGCATTTACTCAAAATATTTTTACAACCGAAGAAGAATTAGAACGATTATTACAAAAAGTTCAACAATTAGATCCTGCTGGTGTTGGTGCAAGAGATTTAAAAGAATGCTTACTAATTCAACTAAAAAGAAAAGACGAGAAACCAAGCATAAATTTAGCAATTAACATTTTAGAAAATTCATTCGATTCATTTGTTAAAAAACACTATTCCAAATTATTACAAAAACATCATATTAAAGAAAGTGAATTAAAAGAAGCTATTCATCAAATTGAAAAATTAAACCCAAAACCTGGAGGTTCGTACGTTGGTAATAATAAAATTGCCGAACAAATTGTTCCTGATTTTACTATTAGAATTATTGAAAGTGAATTAGAACTTACCTTAAACTCAAGAAATGCTCCCGAATTACATGTTTCTCAAGAATATAACAATTTGATGAGAGGTTATAAAGATTCCAAAGATAAATCTAAATCACAAAAAGACGCTGTTACATTTATTAAGCAAAAACTTGATGCTGCAAAATGGTTTATAGATGCAATAAAACAACGCCAGCAAACATTGCTTTTAACTATGGATGCTATTATGCAACATCAAAAGGATTATTTTTTATCTGGTGATGAACGTAAGTTAAAACCAATGATTTTAAAAGATGTTGCAGATGTAATTAATATGGATGTTTCAACTGTTTCAAGAGTAGCTAACAGCAAATACGTATCAACACCTTATGGTACTAAATTAATCAAAGAATTCTTCTCTGAATCTATGAAAAACGAACAAGGAGAAGACGTTTCTACTAAAGAAATAAAAACTATACTAGAAAATGTCATTAAGGAAGAAGATAAAAAGAAGCCCTTAACTGATGATAAGCTTGCTGCTATTTTAAAAGAAAAAGGTTACCCTATAGCTAGAAGAACTATTGCTAAATATAGAGAACAATTAGATATTCCTGTTGCAAGATTAAGAAAAAAAATGATATAAAGGAATTATAAAAGTTATGAAAATATCTAAATTTATCTCTTATTTTTTTCACCCTATTAATTTTCCAATTATTGGAGCTTTATTGTACTTCCTATTTGTTCCAAGGCATATATTTAAGCTACAAGAATACACCATTTTATCAGTAATTTTTATTGGAACCTATTTATTTCCTATTATCTTTTTGTACACCATAAAAAGGTTTGGAATGATAAAGAGTTACCATATGACTAGCATTGAAGAGCGTAAATTTCCAACACTTCTTTTTATTGCATTATCCTATATTATTGGAAACTGGTTATATAAATTGACTATTGTTAATTTACTTACCTTACTATTTTTTGGTTATGGCCTAAGCTTAATCATATCTTATATTTTATTATTTCTAAAAATCAAAATAAGCCTACATTCTTCTGCTATTGCTGGGCTGATAGGTTTTTTAATATACTTTAGCTATCATTACAAGTTGAACTTATTAATTATAATTTCTATCTTTTTTATTTTAGCAGGACTAATATCTACTGCCCGACTTAGGTTAAAAGCGCATAAATTTAGTGAAGTTTTTTGGGGGTTTACTTTAGGTTTAATAAGTCAGTTTTTAGCTTATACAATTTACATTATATAAAATTTCAATCCTAGATTAAATTCATTCAACATCAACTTTTGATTATCAAACGTAACATTATTTTCAAATAGAGGCTTTAATCCATAATACAAGTATAAATTCCAATTACTATAACCTCCTGAAAAAACTAATCCATATTGAAATTTGTTATAGTCTGAGATATTTTTAGTTCTAATTGTACTATTTTCGTCACTATATTTAGATTTAGTAGTTAAAGCATACGAAAATTTAACACCCGTATAAATTCTCCAAAATTTATATTTTGAAGCAGTAGAAGTTCTCCAACGCAATTCAAATGGCATTTCAATAGAACTAATCCCAAATCTATTAATCGAATAATTTTCAGCTAATTCAAATAAAGTTTTATTAATATCACCAACTATTTTTAAGTTTTGAATATAGGCATTATAGTTATAACCAACTCCTAAACCAATTCCTAAATTACGCTGCTTATTGAAAGGTAGATCTTTTATAAAACCGATAGAAAAACCTCCTGAAAAACCTTTTTGCTCAATACCATTTGGCTTATTAAATAATATATTATAAGTCAATGCTACATAAATTTGATCTTCTAAATAACTAGAATCAATAGTATCATTTTTTACTTGTGACTGTAACTTTAAAAAGCTACTAAAAAATAAAAATAGTAATAGATATTTACGCATAATAACAAATATACTTTATATAACTAAAAAAGGCAATCAAAAGTATTTTGATTGCCTTTTTTAGTTATATAAAGTTAACTTTGCTTTTAATAGTTACTTTTAATATTGTTACCTTTAGTGGTAGAAAAACTAACTTTTAAAGCATTGATATCTCTTAATTGTTCTTTAATATCAAGAATGGTACCCACATTGGCTTCTTTATCAGCTTTAATTGAAGTAGTCATAAATTTAACTTCTTCTTCTTTTCTTAAAGCTCTTTCTGCAAATATAAAATTTGGGATGTCATTTACATCTATAATTTTATCATTTACTTGAATTTTATCTCCAGATATTCTTGTATCTTTTGATTTACCAACATAAATAGTACTTACCAAACTTTTATGCTCTAATTTTTTTACTTCACTAGCTGTAGGAAGAACTGGCTTTTTAATTAATAAATCAGTCTCTCTCATTGTAGTTGAAACCATAAAAAAGAATAGCAACATAAATACAATATCAGGTAAAGATGCCGTAGAAATTGCAGGTAACCCTTTTTTCTTCTTTTTAAACTTACTCATATCTGATATTATTTAATTGGTTCAGGTTCTGTAATTATTTGAGGATAACTATCCTTCAAAAAATCAATTTTTACTTTTAAATTCTCAGTAGGATTGTCTTTATAGTCCTTCAATAAATCATCATAACGTCTTTTATACTTTTGTAATGATAATTTATTTCTCAACTCATTATATGCCGCTTCAATTTCATTTTGAATAGACACGTACATTCCATAAGTTGTACCTCTATCGCTTTGTAAAGATATTATTGCTTTAGTTGGGTGATCTGAAGATTCTGGATCTTTAGCTCCATTACAATAATCACAAGGTTTACCTGGTTGATCATCTTTTGGTGCTGACAAACCTCCACCATTATCAATAAACTCCATAGCCAAACGTCTGATGTCTGCAACCTGAACATATTCGTTTTCAACTAAAAGTTGATTGTTACGGTTAACAACAATATCTAAAACGTTTTTCTCTTTTATAGTTACTTCAGGTGTATCTTCACTTTTTTCTGGCAGCTTACGTGCAATTCCAGAGTCCACATCCATCGTAGTTGTCACTAAGAAAAATATTAAAAGCAAGAACGCAATGTCTGCCATTGAACCAGCATTTATTTCTGAATTTTCTCTTCTTGCCATAATTCGTTTATTTTACAAGTGATCTTACAAAGTCAATAAAAAAGGCTCCAAAACCAATAATACCTAAAATTGCACTAAAGTTAATTCCAGTACTTACCCATTTTGAAACACTTCCTGCTTCACCATCTTCTAATACTTTTCCAACTGTATCTGTAACAGCTGCATCAGAAGATATTGAATATGCTATTACTAAAAATACTATTAGCACACCTACGGCAATTAACGATCTTTTTAAAACTTGTGGGTTTTTTAGCAAATTCACTACTGAAAATATAACAGCAATTATTGCTGTTGCTATTAACACTACTTCTGCAAAAAGGACAAAAGGAGATACAATACTTGCTTGAACAGCAGCATCGTTCTCAATAGCATCATCTCCAGCCATAATAACTCTTATGAAGAAAACAAACCCTATAGCCCCAATTAGTCCTGCAATTAGTGTTAATATTTTTGATAAATTCTTATTCATAATTGTTATTATTTTTTATGTTTAACCAAAAGGTCAACAAGTGATATTGATGCATCCTCCATATTGTTAACAATACTATCTACTTTAGAAATAATATAGTTATAAAATATTTGAAGAATAATTGCAACAACTAAACCAAATACTGTAGTTAATAACGCTACTTTAATACCTCCTGCTACTACTGTTGGAGAAATATCACCAGCTGCTTGAATAGAGTCAAAGGCTTTAATCATACCAATTACAGTTCCCATGAAACCAAGCATTGGTGCTAATGCAATAAATAAAGATAACCAAGAAATATTCTTTTCTAATAATCCCATTTGAACTCCACCGTATCCAACAACTGCTTTTTCAGCTGCATCTACACCTTCGTCCATTCTATCTAAACCTTGATAAAAAATAGATGCTACAGGCCCTTTTGTATTTCTACAAACCTCTTTAGCTGCTTCTACACCACCAGATGCTAATGCATCATCCACTTTATTTACTAATTTTTTTGTGTTAGTAGTTGCCATATTCAAGTAAATAATTCTTTCAATTGCAATAGCTAATCCTAAAATTAAGGCTACTAATACAATTCCCATAAAGAATGGTCCACCTTCAATAAAACGTTGCTTTAATTCTTGGTGAAATGTTTTTGCTTCAGCTGCATCATCTGCAACTTGTTCAGTGTTAGCTGCATCTTGTGCAATTGCTTTAGGTGCTGCTCCAAATAATAGTAATCCTGTAATTGCAAGGATAGTAAATACTCTTTTCATCGTGTAATAGTTAATTTATTAATTTTTTACGGGTTAAATATAAAATATTTTTAAAACAAATTTGTCTATTGGAGAGAAAACTCTAAAGTTGTAAACTTTCTTATAACTCCAATCCTCGACATCTTTTGCGAATGGCAAGTAACAAAAAAATGTTGAATTCTGAAAATTTTATAAGCACTTTAAATTATTTTTTTAGAAATTGATTTTTTTTAAAATATCAATAAAAATACTTCTACTATCAGATGTTTTATTAAATATTAATTACGTTATTTCTTAAATAATTAAAAAAAAATCACTCTGCAGTTGTCATTTCACCCCTTAACTCTGTTTCAAAAATAGATTTAAACTTCTTTTTTGGAATATTTTCCCCCAATAAGTACATAAGCTTTGCTATGGCTGATTCTGTTGTAATATCATTCCCACTTATAATTCCTATTTTTTCCAGCTCAACACTGGTTTCATATTGTCCCATAATTACACTTCCTCCAGCGCATTGAGTTACATTCACAATGTGGATACCATTTTTAATTGCTGCTTTTAACAAGTTTACAAACCACTTTTCAGTTGGGGCGTTTCCAGAACCATAAGTTTCTAAAATAACTCCTTTTAAATTTTTTATTGATAATATACTTTCAACAACTAATTTTGTAATTCCGGGAAAAATCTTTAAAACAACAATATTATTGTCTAATTTTTTTCTAACTTTTAAAGGTTTACTACTTTTAGATTTATATATCAATTGTTTGTTAAATTTCAAATGAACTCCACTTTCACCAATAGCTGGATAGTTAGGCGAAGTAAATGCCTCAAAATGTTCTGCATTTATTTTTATTGTTCTATTAGCTCTGTATAATTTATATTCGAAGTACAAGCATACTTCCGAAATAACTGGTTTATTTTTATCTTGAGAAGCAGCTATTTCAATTGAAGTAATTAAATTTTCTTTAGCATCTGTTCTTAAATCACCTATAGGTAATTGTGAACCTGTAAAAATAATGGGCTTTGAAAGATTTTCTAACATAAAACTTATTACCGAAGCTGTATAAGACATCGTATCAGAGCCATGTAAAACCACAAAACCATCATAAGCTTCATAATTTTCTTCAATAATTTCAGCAATTAACACCCAATTATCAGGATTCATATTGGAAGAATCTATTGGCTCACTCAAAGAAACACTGCTAATGGTACATTTTAAATGATTTATTTCGGGAATATGTTTTAACAATTTATCAAAATTGAACGTTCTTAGTGCTCCAGTTTTGTAATCTTTAACCATACCAATAGTTCCACCAGTATAAATTAAAAGAATGTTTGGCGTTTTTGTCATTTTGTCTGTTCCTTTTTTTTGGAATAATTTATGATGTAAATTTACCAAAATTAAAAACATAAACTAAAGAAGAAATTTATGATTGGATATTATATTATAATTGGAGGAATTTCATTAATTAGTTGGCTAGTTAGTCAGCAATTAAAAAACAAATTTAAACACTATTCAAAAGTACAGTTACAAAATGGATTAACTGGAAGAGAAATTGCCGAAAAAATGCTACATGACAATGGTATTTTTGACGTGAAGATTATTTCTACACCTGGTCAATTAACAGACCATTACAACCCTGTTAACAAGACTGTAAATTTAAGTGAGGCTGTTTACAACCAAAGAAATGCTTCTGCTGCTGCAGTAGCTTCTCATGAAGTTGGTCATGCAGTACAACACGCTCAAGCATACCAATGGTTAACTATGCGCTCTAAAATTGTTCCTGTTGTAAGTGTTACTTCAAAATTTTCATTATGGTTAGTAATTGGAGGTATTTTATTAGGGGCTGCTTCTGGAACAACTGGAATTGGATTTTTAATTGCTGTTGCTGGACTTGTTATGATGGCTATTGCAACACTGTTTAGTTTTATAACGCTACCTGTTGAATACGATGCAAGTAATAGAGCGCTAGCTTGGCTAAAAACTAATAATATGCTTACCAATAGTGAACAAGATGGGGCTAAAGATGCTCTTAAGTGGGCTGCCAGAACCTATTTAGTGGCAGCATTAGGATCATTAGCAATGTTATTATATTGGGGGTTTAGAATTTTAGGCTCTAGAGATTAATTTATAAAAAAAACCAGTTTAAACTGGTTTTTTTTATAAATTAATCTGTCTGTCTATTTGTTGGTCTAAGGATATAAAAGTTTCTGTTCTTGCAACTCCTTTGATAGATTGAATGTCTTGATTTAACAGATGCATTAAATGTTCGTTATCACGGCATAAAATTTTAATAAAAATTGCATAGTTACCTGTTGTATAATGACTTTCTATTACTTCTGGAATCTCTTTCAATCTTTTAATTGCAGCTGAATATTTACTTGCTGCATCCAAGAATATTCCAACAAAGGCTAAAGTTTTATACCCTAAAACTTTAGGGTTTATTATAAATTTTGAACCTGCTATAAGTCCAACAGATTCTAACTTTCTTAATCGCTGATGAATAGCTGCTCCAGAGATTCCTATTTCACGAGCAATTCCTAAGATAGGTGTACGAGCATCTTTCATTAAATGCTTTAAAATTACCTTATCTATACCATCAATATGCAACTCTTTTTGCTTCATAAGATTTCTAATTGAAAGTAAATTTAAAAAAATAAAGGATATGAGTTCTCATATCCTTTATTTTAATTTTAATTTGAAACACTACTACTCTATTCCTCTAGCTGTATTTTAAAGTCTTCCATAAATTTAGTAGTATAATTCCCTGCTATATAATCTGGATGATCCATTAATTGCCTATGAAATGGAATAGTTGTTTTAACTCCTTCAATTATAAATTCATCTAATGCTCTTTTCATTTTATTAATAGCTTCTTCTCTTGTTTGAGCAGTCGTTATTAATTTTGCAATCATAGAATCATAATTAGGCGGGATTGAATAACCAGCGTAAACGTGAGTATCAACTCTTACTCCATGACCTCCTGGTGTATGTAAAGTCGTTATTTTACCAGGAGAAGGTCTAAAATCATTATATGGGTCTTCTGCATTTATTCTACACTCAATAGAATGTAATTTTGGCATATAGTTCTTTCCTGAAATAGGGATGCCTGCTGCCACTTTTATTTGCTCATAAATTAAATCATAATCTATAACCTGCTCTGTAATTGGGTGCTCTACTTGTATACGAGTATTCATCTCCATAAAGTAGAAATTTCTGTGTTTATCTACTAAAAACTCTACTGTACCTGCGCCTTCATATGAAATATATTCTGCAGCTTTTACAGCAGCTTCTCCCATCTTTTTTCTTAACTGAGGGGTCATAAATGGTGATGGCGCCTCTTCAGTTAACTTTTGATGACGACGTTGAATTGAACAATCTCTTTCAGATAAATGACAGGCTTTTCCAAATGAATCACCAATAACTTGAATTTCAATATGTCTTGGTTCTTCAATTAATTTTTCCATGTACATACCATCATTTCCAAATGCTGCAGCAGCTTCATGACGAGCAGAATCCCAAGCGTCTTTTAATTTCTCCTTTTTCCATACTGCTCTCATTCCTTTACCTCCACCACCTGCAGTTGCTTTGAGCATTACAGGGTATTTCATTTCATCCGCTAATTTTTCAGCTTCTTCAAAAGTTTCTAAAATACCATCTGAGCCAGGTATTGTAGGAACTTCTGCAGCTTTCATTGTTGCACGAGCTGATGCTTTATCTCCCATTTTGCTAATCATATCTGCAGAAGCACCAATAAATTTTATGCCGTGTTCTTCGCAAAGTTTAGAAAATTTAGCATTTTCAGCTAAAAAGCCATATCCTGGATGTATTGCATCGGCATTGGTAATTTCAGCCGCAGCTAAAATTGCTGACATTTTTAAGTAAGACTCACTACTTGGAGGTGGTCCAATACATACTGCTTCATCCGCAAAGCGCACATGTAAACTTTCAGCATCAGCAGTTGAATAAACTGCAACTGTTTTTACTCCTATTTCTCTACAAGTTCTAATAACACGTAATGCTATCTCACCTCTATTGGCAATTAATATCTTTTTAAACATAATGCGTAATTTTATTCAATTCAATAATCTCAACTTGATTTTATTGAATATGAAAATTGAAATTGTTTTATGAAGGATCTACTAAAAATAATGGTTGTCCAAATTCAATTGGAGTACCATCTTCTACCAGTATTTTAACTATTTTTCCTGAAACTTCAGATTCAATTTCATTAAAAAGCTTCATTGCTTCAACAATACAAACAACTGTATCAGGACTAACAGTATCACCTACTTCAACAAAAACTGGTTTGTCCGGAGATGGTTTTCTATAAAACGTTCCAATAATTGGTGATTTTATTTCAATATAATTTGAAGCTTCATCTTTCTTTTCTGTTCCGGCTACATGAGTTTCAACTGACGATGTTGCTGCTGCTTGACTAGGTATTTGCATCTGAGGCATCCCCATAGGAGCCTGTTGTACAATTGTTGTTTCCGTTTTTTCTGATCCAGTTTTAATGGTGATTTTTATATCTTCCATTTCTAACTTTACTTCACTTGCGCCAGATTTAGCAACAAATTTTATCAAATTTTGAATATCTTTTAATTCCATATTCATTTAGTTTTAGTTGTTAATTTATTATGAATTATAAGCCCATTTGAAGTATATTGATCCCCAAGTGAACCCCCCTCCAAATGCTGCAAAAATTATAGTGTCTCCTTTTTTTAGTTGTTCTTCATAGTCTGCTAATAGTAATGGTAATGTTGCAGAAGTAGTGTTTCCATACTTTTCAATATTCATCATTACTTTTGAGCTTTCTAATTTTATTCTATTGGCTGTTGCTTCAATAATCCGCTTATTAGCTTGGTGAGCTGCCAACCATGAAACATCTTCTTTAGTTAAATTATTTCTTTCTAATATTTTTACTGCCACATCTGCCATGTTAAAAACAGCATTTTTAAATACTGTTTTACCGTCTTGAAAAACAAAGTTCTCTCTATTTTCTAGAGTTTCTTTTGTAACTGGGTACATTGACCCACTAGATTTTACTTGAAGAAATTCTCTTCCAGACCCATCGCTCCTTAAATATTCATCTTGCAATCCTAATCCTTCTGTATTTGGTTCAAATAAAACAGCTCCAGCTCCATCTCCAAATATTATACAGGTTGCTCTGTCTGTATAATCTATCATCGAAGAGCACTTATCTGCACCTATCAATAATACTTTTTTGTATTTTCCAGATTCAATATACTTAGAAGCTACAGACATTCCATATAAAAAACTTGAACAAGCAGCTTCTAAATCAAAACCAAATGCATTTACTGCTCCAATTTGAGTTGCCACATAAGCTGCTGTAGCTGCTGCTTGCATATCTGGGGTAGCAGTTGCAACAATTACTAACTCAATTTCTTTGGGATTCAGTTTTTTCTTTTCTATAAGTTCTTGGGCTGCTTTTATAGCCATAAAAGAAGTTCCTTTACCTTCTCCTTTTAATATTCTTCGCTCTTTAATTCCTGTTCTAGTAAAAATCCATTCGTCATTTGTATCAACCATTTTTTCTAACATTTCATTAGATAAAATATCTTCAGGAAGATACTTGCCAACGGCGGTTATTGCTGCGGTAATTTTTGTCATAATTGGTTTTCTTTTAATCAAAAAAGAGGTTCAAAGTAATGAAAATTATTTTTAATTATAAGCGATTTTTATCACTTTTTAGCTAAAATCACTGTAAAAAATAAAAAAAACCCTCAAAAATGAGAGTTTTTTTATTTTTAAATCTTTTGAATTTAAGCTTGAAGTTCTTCAGAATCAATAACTATTTGACCTCTGTAATAAAGTTTTCCTTCATGCCAGTGGGCTCTGTGGTATAAATGAGCTTCTCCTGTTGTTGGATCAATAGCCACTTGAGGAGCTACTGCTTTATAATGAGTTCTTCTTTTATCTCTTCTAGTTTTTGATATTTTTCTTTTAGGATGTGCCATTACTCTTATTTTTGTCTATTAGTATATCTTTTAATTTATTCCACCTTGGATCAATAGTTTCATTGATGTTTTCATCAGGTGTTTGTTTTTCAACTTCTTCTTTTATTTCAAATTCTTTTAACTTCTCTAGTACTTCCGATTTTAGAGTCCCATCTGCAACTCCTGGGTGAATCTTTTTTAATGGTACTGACAAAACAATTGTTTCATAAATAAATTGTGCTACATTCAGTTTATAATCTGTATGGGGTATGATTAATAATTCTTCATTTTCATCATTATATTCATCACCAAACTTCACAATTAAATCCATTTTAGAATTTATTGGTAGTTGAAATAATTCATTTGTTAAATCACAAGCAACTTCAACCCATCCTAAAATAGAAAACTCTAATTCAAACATCGTAGCTTTTTTTAAAAAAGACAAATCTATTTTTACATTTGAATTGTAAAATTCTTCGTACTCAAAAAAATCAAAGAACTCTTTCTCAATTATATATTCAAAATGATGTACTCCTTCTTTTAAACCAACAAAAGAAATTTCAAATTCTTTTAAATCTTTCATTTCGAACTTCAATTTGAGCGTGCAAAGATATAAAAATATACCTATTATTTTAAAATAAATTCTTAATTTTTATTCTTTTTATTTTTGATGGGTTGTTTTTAAAGTGTTTTCTGTCAAACTTTTATATTCTTCTCTTGTTCTAAAAATTTGAATAGCGCTAAAAACCGCTTCTTTAAAAGAATTAATACTGGCTTGCCCTTTTCCTGCCAGCTCATAAGCTGTTCCGTGATCTGGTGAGGTTCTTATTTTTGCTAACCCTGCTGTATAATTTACGCCCTCACCAAATGAGAGTGTTTTAAACGGTGCCAATCCTTGATCATGATACATTGCTAAAATTGCATCAAAATTTTTATAATTTTCTGAACCAAAAAAACTATCTGCGGCATATGGACCATAAACTAATTTACCTTCTTCTTGAATTTCTAAAATTGTAGGCTTAATTATTTCATCATCTTCCAAACCAATAACTCCGTGGTCTCCACAATGTGGATTTAATCCTAAAATAGCTATTTTGGGTTTTTGAATTGCAAAGTCTTGTTTTAAAGCAGTATATAAAATAGCTACTTTTTGTTTGATTAAATCTGGTGTGATATTTTCTGAAATTTTAGAAACTGGAATATGACCTGTAATTAATCCAATTCTAATTTTATTGGTCATTAAAATCATTAAACTATCTCCTTCAATTTTCGATTCTAAATACTCGGTATGCCCTGGGAATTTAAAATTTTCAGACTGTATATTATCTTTATTAATTGGAGCTGTTACCAATACATCTATACTTCCATTATTTAAAGCCTCAGTAGCAGCCTCTAAAGAAAGAAATGCATATTTACCAGACTGTTTTGTTGGTTTCCCTAATTCAACATCAATATCTTCTTTCCAAAGGTTAACAATATTAATTTTACCTTGAATAGCTTTATCTACTTGTTTAATACCATTAAATAGTACATTAATGTTAGTATTTTTTTTATAACTAGTTATTAATTTAGTTGACCCAAAAATTATTGGAGTACAAAAATCTAACATTCGTTTATCTAAAAATGTTTTTAAGATAATTTCTATCCCTATACCATTAAAATCTCCAATAGAAATTCCTAATTTAATTTTTTCAGATTTATCCATAAAAAAAGTTTATTATGCTTAATTTTGAGACTTCAAAAGTAATCAATTAAATTGAAAAAAGTATGTTTACAGGTATAATAGAAAAATTAGGAACGGTAAAAAATATTGTGGAGGAAGGTGAAAATTTTCACATTACAATTGAAAGCGATTTTACATCTGAATTAAAAATTGACCAGAGTGTTGCACATAATGGTGTTTGCTTAACCATTGTTAAAATTTTAAATAACACATACACTGTAACTGCCATAAAAGAAACTCTTGAAAAATCTAACTTAAAACACTTAAAAATTGGAGATGTTATTAATTTAGAGCGCGCAATGATTTTAGGTGCTAGATTGGATGGCCATATTGTTCAAGGTCATGTGGATCAAACTGCCACTTGTACAAATATTATTGAAGAAGATGGAAGCTGGGTTTTTAGCTTTGAATATGATACAAATTTAAATAATATTACCATTGAAAAAGGTTCCATTACTTTAAATGGAGTTAGTTTAACTGTTGTGGATTCTAAAAAAAATGGGTTTTCAGTAGCTATAATTCCTTATACATTTGAAAATACCAACTTTTATACTTTTAAAATTGGAACAGAAGTGAACTTAGAATTTGATGTTATAGGAAAATATGTTGCTCGATTGTTAGAAAAATAGTTAGTCCCTTTTTTTTCTTAACTCATGAATACCATAAAACACACCTGAAATTATTAAATAAGGAAGTAGCCCCCCTATTGGAAGCCCAGGATGACCAGGCCCCATTGGAACTGGGGGATCTGATATTGCAAATGCTTTAAAACTATTTAGCATAAAACAAAACCCTAACATTAATATGTTAAACTTACTTTTCATTCAGAGGGGTTTATAACGTAATTCTATAACTTTGGTTTCTCAACCTATTTACAAAGATACTATTTTTTAACAACGAAACAATTTTCATCTTATTATTGACAAAATAGATTTAATATTCTAAACTTCAATATATCTGCATTTTTACCTTAATTAAAACAAAAAGTTTCCTTCTAATGCAAGTTTACCGCTTTCATGCTAGTATTTCCACACGCCTTTTACTTTTTCAAAACTTGGTTCATTTAGTGTATGCTTGCTTTTACCCCAAGCACCAACAATTTTTATATTCCATTTTAAAAAAATATTTTTCGTCACTTGAAAATCCATTTTTATCAAATAAGACAATAGATTCTATTGTGTACAGTTTTTAATGATTTTGTAATGTTTCAAATACTATTTTCCAAGAATTATCTGGTTGTTTTTTCCAATTTATAATATAGGTTCCAACATTTTTTATTGTGTCTGAGGTTTTTTTGTTAATGAAAATTTCATTGTATGTATTATAGGAAATAGCCATGTCTTCAGATGGTATAATAGTTGGCTTACCACGATGGAGAAGTTTTACATCAAATTTGTTATAAATTCTTTTCCATTGAGCCTTTAATGAATCTTTAGTCATCTGTTTTATTGGTGAATTTGGATAAATTGCTGTATAGTCATCAGCAAAAAATTCAATCCAATCGTAATCAAATCTTTCATATACTGAATAGAGGCTATCAACTTGTTTTGTTATTAAAGCAGTTAACTCTAAATCAGAAGTTTTTACTTGAGGTTCTAATTTAGTATCATTTTTGCACCCAACAAGAGCAGTATACAATAGGACAATTAGAGGTAAAGATAATTTTATTTTTTTCATATTGGTTAGTTTTAATTGCTCACAGCAGTTTTAGTTATGATTTCGTTAGTTTTTGAGCAACTAATTTAACAAATAAAAACGTACAAAAAATTCCTAAAAGATTTTTGTAAATGTACTTGAAATTAGTTATAAAACATATGTATTGTTGCCTATTGGTTTTATTCATAACGTAAATTAATTGGATTATCTAAGTTTTTATAATAGAAAATGTCAAATATTATTCTAGAACTTATTTCTAAAACTTTGTTTACTTTTAAATTATTAAAGTTGTTAATCTCTAAAATATAATTGCCATCCAAATTTATAAAACCTAGATTTTTCATTTCAATTTGATATTCTTTTCCATGAGTTAGAATCTTAAAATGATTTTCATTAATTGAAATTAATAAATTATTCTTATTTTTAGTAAATTCAATTGAAATTGAATTTCTTTCTTGTAATAATAAATCAATTTTTGAAATTATCCCTTTATTTAATTCAAGTAATTTCCAAGTAAGATTAAAGCTTTGATCTCTGAATTCATTATTTTTATTTTTAAGCTTTGATAATTCTAATTCGGATTGATTAATTTTAGAATTAAAGAATGTAATCATATTTTCTTCTTTTTCTTTTTCAATTCTTGATTTGTAATTTTCTATTTGTCTTTCAACCCAAGCTATTTTATCATAATTTGGATTTATTAAATTCTGAAAAGTTTGAATTTTTCTATTAACTTTTTTTAAAGCAATCGAATTATAATGTGCACCTAAATAATCAAAATTATAAATACAATCTTCAATTTCTTGTTGAAGTAATTCTTGGTTTTTCAATAATTCTAAAATTATATTTTCAAGCTTCTCTTTCAATTTATTTTTTATATTCAATTTTAAGTATCATTGGTTCTAATGTCTCAATATTTTTCCACTGAGTTTCTATGGTTTCTGGTAAATCATGAGCATTATAAGTATAAATCCATTTTGTACCACTCTCAACGTATTCAATCATATTGTTCTTTGAAATTCCTTTTTCAAGTGTAGCTCCTGTGCCAAAACCTGGCAAAGGCTCCAAAAAAAAGAGGTAGTCAATTCCAAAGTTTGGCTTGAATCTATTATCATATAAAAAGTTCTTGTATTTTTCGATAGTGTCACCTCCAAACCAAGTATCAACATACAACCATTTAACTTGTATTACATTTTCTGTTTTGTTGTAAGTAAAAAAGTAATTATCGTTTCCGTTTTCATCTGTTAGACATTTTAGTTTACCATCTTTATAATATTTATAATATTGCGTGTCAATTAAATTGCCATTTTTAAAAGTTTCTTTTTTTACAATTTGGTTTGAACTATTATATGTTAATTCAATGGTATGATTTGCTTGAGGAAACTGATACTCAATATAGTTTATTGTTTTTACTTTGTCTTCTTGATACTTAAATTCATAATCTATCCTTCTTCCATTATCAGTATCATAGAAATACATATTTATTTCTATCAGTCTATTATTGTTATCATAAATATAATCTCCTACGAGTTGGTTATTGTAATTGTAAATTTTGTCAACTAAATATTGACTGTCTTTTACAATTTCATTTTCTTCTTTGTCACAACTGATAAGAATGCAAACTGCTATTATTGAAATACCTAAAAGTATTGATTTCATAGTTTTTTCTTAATAGATGTATTACGCTTCAGAAGAGCATTATTATTGTAGCTAACTTCTTTAAACATTTTATTTAACAATACTTATCCTTTAAATATAAGGAATAGACAGCAATTTTTTAAAACATTAAATTTATGAAAAAAAATAAAAAAAGAGTATCTATCCATAGATAAATTACTCCTTTCTTCTATTAATAATAAAGTTAAAAACTCTACTCTTCTAAATTTCTATAACGTCAGCTTTAGTGGGCATTCTACTTTACTGAAGCTATTCCATTTACAGACTCATACAATTCATTTGTTCCAATTACCCAACCATTAGCAGCTTTCAGCCTAAATCTAAATTCTCTTCCTTTTACCTTTTTAACATTGAAGTTACTCTAATTAACCCCTTCAAATTCAATGAATTCTATTCTGCGGTTATTATAATTCCCATATTCAATTCTTAACCCAAATTTTGGATATTGTAATTCTTTAAACTCAATAATTTCAGGTGAAATTAAGCCTTCAATTTTAAACAGTTTGCTGCTTGTATAATAATCTCCATCGGGTATAATTGAAACAAAAATACTTTCCAAAAATTCTTCAGTTCCTTCAGAAAAATTTTCTGGGGTGATTTTTGAATCTGATATTATAAATGTTTTTACAAAAAAACTTCCTGAATACATTTTCTTAATATTTATACTATTACATTCTATTCTAGCAAAAATATAGTTCAAGTCTGAATTCTTTGATAAATCTTTTATCTTAACTTCTTGTTGTGCATTACAACTTAGCATTAAAAAAATAATTGTAAATAATAGAATATTTCTTCTCATAATTTTATTATTCAATAAATATAAAAAATCCTCTATTATATAAAGTAAGGAGAAACTGTAAATCTTTTAAATACTCTTTATTACATTTTCATATTTATCATAAGTAGCTTGTTTAATATCAATTCCAATAAGTCTTTTAAGCTTATTTAGAAAAACATTAAAATAAGCTATGACGCTATATTCTTTTGTTTGCTTTTCTAAAATATGATACACATTAAATGTAGTTCCTGAAGCTTGAAGCAATAAAAAAGCCTGACGGATTTTATTATCTATCAGGCTCAGCTTTTTATTTATTTTAGACTTATCTATATAAAACCTAATTGAAATTTTAGGAATTATTAGAATGGGGCACCACTTAAAAAAAGGAACACCTTTTCTAACACCTTTTCTATGCCATTTTTAGTTAAAAACTTAATAAAGCTGTGATTAGAAAAAGAAGTTAATTGAATAATTACACCAATATAATATATTGATATACAAATTTTTACATCATAAAAAAAGACCTTACAAAATTGTAAAGTCTTTCTTTTTTGTGGACCCAGAAGGGCTCGAACCTTCGACCCCCTGATTATGAGTCAGGTGCTCTAACCAGCTGAGCTATGGGTCCCTTAAACTGGTGGCAAAAATAATACATATTTACTTTATGCACAATAATTATTTGATAAAAAAATTGAAAGAAATTCTTATCTTAGTAAAAAAATTGATAACATGCACAAAACTATCTGCTTACTATCATTATTAATTGGTATTAATTTTTCAATTTTAGGTCAAAATACAACTCCCAACCAACATACTTTCTCCAAAAATTTAAGATTTGGTGGAGGGTTTTCAATGGGGTTTAGCAATAATTACTCAACATTTTCAATTTCTCCTAGTGTAATTTATGATTTTTCAGATCAGTTTAGCTCAGGAGTAAGTTTTAGCTATTTGTATGTAAAAAATAAATCAACTACACAAAAATCCACTTCAAACCTTTATGGAGGCAGTATTCTCTCTTTTTATAAACCTATTAGTAATATTCAAGTTTCTTCAGAATATGAACGCTTAAAACTAGATCAAAAATATGTGTTTGCAAACGATATTTCTTCCTGGCAAGATGCCTTATATTTTGGTCTTGAATATGTTTCTGGAAATATAGCGATCGGACTTCGCTACGATGTACTTTACGATAAAACAAAAAACTTTTTATATGCTTCGGCCTTAAACCCTGTATTTAGAATTTACTTTTGAACCACACTTTTTGAAATTCTCTTTTTAGTATTAAAAATGTAGCATGCTCAATTATTTCGTTGATATCCACCTCAGTTATATTTTTAATTTCTGCTTCAGAAACATCAATCCTATATAATAAGTTTAAATAGCCTGAAAAGTTTGAAGTAATTAATTGATGTAATTGCAACCTTAAATCTTCAATTAATTTATGTGGTGAGTTACTTTGGAATTGATATATAATTCCTGAAAAATTAAAATCTTTATTTAATTGTTTTTTAATAGCCTCAAAAAAGTGCAGCTTATCTATTTCTTGTAGTATTTGATTGGTATTTTTTACAACTGGAATCATACTTTACGTTTCATTAACCAATTTCCAAAAGCAATTAATTCTTGTTTTTTTTCAATAGGTAATTGAATTTCTGTTAAAATGTCAAATGCTTTTTGAGTATAATTTTCAATTTCATTTTTAATATTTCTATCTACTCTATAATTTATAAATAAATCTTTAACCTCCGTTACTTTCTCTTGTAATTCAGTAGAAGTGTTATATAAATTATGTAGTTGCTTTTTATCTTTGGAGTTTGCTAATTCAATAGTTTTAAGATATAAAAAGGTTTTTTTATTTTCCATAATATCACCTCCTATTTGTTTTCCAAAATCTTCCACATTACCAAAAGTATCTAAATAATCATCTTGAAGTTGAAAAGCAAGTCCTAAAAACAATCCGAATTTATATATTTTTTCTGCATCTTCATCACTTGAGTTTGCAATTAAAGCTCCCATTTTCATTGCGCAAGCAACCAAAACAGATGTTTTATTTGTAATCATTTTTAAATATTCAGGAATGGTTACATCAGTTCTATTTTCAAAATCTACATCTAATTGTTGTCCTTCGCATACTTCTAATGAAGTTTGGTTGAAAAGCTTTAGTAATTTTTTGAAAAGTTCAGGCTCATAGCTTTCAAAGCTTTGGTAAGCCATAATCATCATTGCATCTCCAGATAATATTCCTGTATTAACGTTCCACTTAGTATGTACTGTTTGCTTTCCTCTTCTAATTGGTGCACTATCCATTATATCATCATGAAGTAACGTAAAATTATGAAACACCTCTACTGCTACAGCGGCATCTAATGCTTTAGTATAATTTCCTCCAAAAATATCACAAGTTAATAACGTAAGTATTGGTCTTAATCTTTTACCTCCAATATTTAAAATATAATTAATAGGCTCGTATAAATTTACAGGCTCTTTAACTGTGTTTATTTTATGTAAATATGTTAAAAACTCTTCTCTATATGTTTCAATGGTGCTCATTCTAATTGTAATTTATGGTAAAAATACATCATTCAATTTTAACTATTTCAAACACCTTAATAAATTAAATGTTATTAAAGTGTTAAAACTTCGGAAACTTTTATTGTGTTTAAAGTTTCCTTTTCTATATTTGCAATTCAAAATAAGTGATTAAATTATCCATGAGAGAGAAAATTTTAAATAAAGCAGGAGAAATATTTTTAAAATTTGGTTTTAAAAGTGTGACTATGGATGATATTGCAAATAGTTTGGCAGTATCCAAAAAAACTATCTATAAATATTTTAAAAACAAGGAAGAACTTGTTGATGAAACGACTGCCTATGTACATCAAAACATTCACAATAGTATTTTATGCATCTGTGAAAAGGGGTACAACGCCATTGAAGAAAATTATGAAATAAAAAAAATATTCAAAGATATGTTTAAAAACTCTGATGATTCTCCAATGTATCAATTAGAGAAGTATTACCCCAAAACGTATCATAAAATTATGACCAAAGAATTTTCAATTTTCAAAGAATGTATTTCAAAAAACATTCAAAAAGGAATGAACGAGGGTTTATATAGAAAGGACATAAACATTGAATTAGCCTCAAAATTTTACTTTTCGTTAATGATGAGTGTTTATGACACTACCATGTACACCTATAATAAAAATACCATCAAAAAATTAGAATACTGCGTTTTAGAATATCATACTAGAGCCATAAGTACTTTAAAAGGATTAATAGTTTTAGAAGAACAAATAAATAACACAGAATATTAAGAATGAAAAAGACATTATTAATTATTGCAATACTAAGTAGCTACGTTATAAATGCTCAAGAAAGCATTTCACTTTCACTCGAACAAGCTATTGATTATGCATTAAAAAACAGCTACGCATCAATAAATGCCGAAAGAGATATTGATGCTGCAAAAAAGAAAAAATGGGAAACAACAACCATAGGCTTACCACAAATAAGTGCTAAAATTGATTATCAAAACTGGATAAAACAGCAAGTTTCTTTAATACCTGCTGATTTTTTTGGCGGCAATGCAGGAGAATTTGTTGAAGTTGAATTTGGCACCAAACATAATATGAATGCCACCGCAACACTAAATCAATTAATTTTTGATGGTTCTTATTTAGTAGGATTGCAATCGGCAAAAACGTATTTGCAAATTAGTGAACAAGCTAAAGAAAAAACAGAATTAGGTATAAGAGAAGCCGTTATTAATGCTTATGGAAATGTATTACTTAGCGAAGAAAGCATTATCATACTTGAAAAAAACATTAAAACTTTAGAAAAAAACTTAGAAGAAACCATCCAAATTTTTAAAAATGGTTTTGTTGAAGAAGAAAATGTAGAGCAACTTAAAATTACATTATCTTCTGTTAAAAGCAATCTTTCTAGAGCTAAAAAATTAAAGAATATTGCTTACAAAATGTTAAACATTACCTTAGGAATAGAAATCAATTCTATCGTAACTTTAACAGATTCTCTAATTAATTTAGCAGCAAAAAATACAGATTTACAATTATTAACATCTAACTTATTAATTGAAAATCATATTGATTATAAAATTGCAAAAAATACAGAACGAGCTAATGAACTATTAGTGAAACTTGAACAAAGTAAAGCCTTACCTTCTTTAAGTAGTTTTGTCAACTTTGGGTACGCTGGTTTTGGACAAAATTTTGACTTCTTAAAAAAAGAACAACAATGGTTTGATTCTTCATTATTGGGAATAAGCTTAGACATCCCAATTTTTAGCAGTTTAGCAAGAAGCTCAAGAACACAACAAGCCAAAATTGAACTCGAAAAATCGAAAACAACGTTAACTGAAACAGCACAAAAAATAGCTCTTCAACTTGAAAACGCAAAAACCGAATACCAATACAGTATTGAAGAACTGGAAACCTCTAAAGAAAACTTAAAATTAGCTGAACGAATTGAAAACAAACAGCAAATTAAATTTTTTGAAGGAATTTCAACAAGTTTTGAATTGTCTGAAGCACAACGCCAATTATACACTATGCAACAAAATTATTTACAAGCAATGTTAAATGTGATTGCTAATAAAGCAGCATTAGACAGTGCCTTAAATAACCCTATTAACAACTAGAAAACTAACAAAATGAAAAAAATAAATATACTTATAATTTCTGCCATACTAACTTTTTCTTGTGGACAAAAAGAAGAGACTACAACTTCATTAGAAAAATTAAAAAACAAAGAACTTAAATTAGTTGCTAAAATTGATAGCCTCACAAATGAATTAAAAATTGTTGAAAGTGAGATTTCAAAATTAGATACTACAAAAAGATTACCTATTATAACAACACTTCCCGTACAATACGATATGTTTAAACATTATGTTGAAATACAAGGTGTTGTACAAGCTGATAAAAATATTGAAATCCGTCCTGAATTAGGCGGTACAGTTACGCAAATTTTAGTAAAAGAAGGACAAAAAGTAAAAGCTGGTCAACTTTTAGTACAATTAGATGATACTGAAATTAAAAATAAAATTGATGAACTTAATACACAATTAGCTTTAGCAATTACCACTTTTGAACGTCAAGAACGATTATGGAATCAAAAAATAGGTTCTGAAATGCAATATCTTCAGGCAAAAGCTCAAAAAGAAAGTTTAGAGAACAGCTTGGCTTCTTTAAAAACTCAAAATAATAAAATGAAAATTAGCGCACCTTTTAGTGGCATTGTAGATGAAATTTTTCCTAAAAACGGAGAACTTACTAATCCACAAACACCAATTATTAGATTAGTTAATTTAGATAAAGTTTATGTAGAAGCAGACGTAACAGAATCTTATTTACCTGTTGTAAAAATAGGAACAGAAGCTATTGTTAATTTTACTTCAATTCATAAAGAAGTTACTTCAAAAATAGCACAAATTGGGCATTATATAAACCCTGATAATAGAAGTTTTAAAACTCGCATAAATATTAATAATACAGACCAGTCTATTAAACCAAACTTATTAGCAGATTTAAAAATTTTAGATTTTAAAGAAGAAGGAATCATCATTCCATCAACATTAATTCAACAAGATCAAAACGGAAACAACTACGTTTTTACAGTAACTATGGAAACTAATGAAAATAAAGTTGTAAAAAGTTTAGTTACTGTTAAAAAAGAGTATAACCACACTGCATTTATTAGTGAAGGATTGCAAAAAAATGATGTATTGGTAAATGCTGGAGCTAGATTGGTAAAATCTGGAGACATGGTTAAAATTAACCGCAATTAGTTAACAACTAACTTACAACAACATTAAGCATGAATAAAATATTAAAAGAATTTAAATTATCTACATGGGCCATTCATAATAAAATGACCGTATTTGTATTAATTGGAATGATTTTTTTGGCTGGTATATTTTCTTACCAAAGTATGCCTAGAGAAGCATTTCCCGAAATTGTTGTGCCACAAATTTATGTTGCCACACCTTATCCTGGAAATTCGGCACTAGATATTGAAAAACTAATTACGCGCCCCTTAGAAAAAGAAATTAATGGAATTTCTGGGGTAAATGAAATTATTTCAACTTCAATTGAAGGGTTTTCATCTATACAAGTAGAATTTGATTTTAGTGTAACTCCTACAGAAGCTTTACGTAAAGTTAAAGACAAAGTAGATGCCGCTACTTCAGATAAAGATTTTCCAAAAGATTTACCTGCAGACCCAAATGTTCAAGAAATGAACTTTGCTGAATTAATTCCTATAATGAATATCAATTTATCTGGTGATTTTTCAATGGATCAATTAAAAGAATATGGAGAATATTTAGAAGATGAAATTGAAAAAGTTCCTGAAATTTCAAAAGTTGATATTAGAGGAATCCAAGATAAAGAAATGGAAATTAGCGTTGATTTGTACAAAATGGAAATTTCGCAAATTAGCTTTAATGACATTGCTATGGCTATTCAAAATGAGAATATGACCATTTCAGGAGGTGATTTATTGGAAAATGGTATCCGAAGAAATGTACGTGTAATTGGAGAATTTAAAAACGCCAAAGAAATTGAGGATATTATTGTAAAGCAAGAGAATAACAATATTGTTTATTTAAGAGATATTGCAACGGTAACTTTTAAAGAGCAAGAAAAAGAAAGCTACGCTCGTGAATTTTTACAACCCGTAGTGATGCTTGATGTAACTAAAAGAGGTGGTGAAAATTTAATTAATGCTTCCACACAAATAGACAAAATTATTACTAAAGCAAAAGAAAATTATTTTCCTTCAAATTTATATGTATCTAAAACAAACGATCAAACAAATGATACCAAAACTATGGTTGCTGACCTAGAAAACAGTATTATTTTAGGAGTAATTTTAGTTGTTTTAGTATTATTATTTTTCCTTGGAATTAGAAATGCACTTTTTGTAGGTATAGCCATTCCTTTATCAATGTTTATTTCGTTTATTATTTTAAGCGCTATAGGAGTTACTTTAAATACTATGGTGTTATTTTCATTAGTAATTGCTTTAGGAATGTTGGTTGATAATGGAATTGTTGTTGTTGAAAATGTATATCGATTATTAGATGAAGGATATTCTAAAATTGATGCTGCAAAATATGGAGTAGGTGAAGTAGCTATGCCTATTATTGCTTCAACTGCCACTACTTTAGCAGCCTTTTTACCTATTGCATTTTGGCCAGGTATGATGGGAGAATTTATGCGTTATCTTCCAATTACTTTAATTATTGTACTTACTTCTTCTCTATTTGTTGCATTGGTAATTAACCCAATGTTAACTTCAGTATATATGAAAATTAAAGAAGATGAAGTTAATTTTAAAAGAATTTTAATTTTTAGTTCAGCCCTATTTACTATTGGTGTATTCTTTATTATAGGTGGGTTATCTACTGGTATAAAAGGATTAAATGCGTTAGGTTTAATATTAGCATTAGCCGGAGTTTTACGTATTGTTAATACAAAACTACTTACACCAGGCACTATATGGTTTCAAAACATATTTCTCCCAAAATTAGAAATCATCTATGAGAATACTTTAAAATTTGTATTAAAAGGAAAAAGACCAAGAACGCTATTTTTAGGAACTTTTGGTTTACTATTTTTTGCTATAATGCTTTTTGGAGCATTTCCTCCTAAAATACTTTTCTTTCCAGAAACTCCTCCAAAACAAGTGTATGTATATTTAGAATACCCTATTGGTACAGATATTGAGGAAACAAACAAACTTTCGCATCAAGTAGAAGCTAAAATTCAGGAATATTTAAAAAAATACGAGGTGAATGGAAATAATTTCTTAATTACCTCAATCATTGGTCAAGTAGGTGAAGGAACTAGTGACCCTAACCAAGGTCAACAAGGAGGAACAACTCCAAATAAAGCTCGTATTACTGTTGATTTTGTAAAGTTTATTGAACGTGATGGTATTGAAACTGAAGATGTTTTAGTTGACATAAGAAAATTATTACATGATTTTCCTGGAGTAAATATTACTGTTGATAGGCCTGCAGACGGCCCCCCAACTGGTGCTCCTATAAATATTGAAGTTTCAGGCGATGATTACGAGCAACTATTAGCAACGGCAGAAGATATTAAACAATTTATCAATGCAACTAACATTGCTGGTATTGAAGATTTAAAATTGGATGTTGAACAAGGCAAGCCTGAATTACCAATTGTTATTGATAGACAAAAAGCTAGAAGATTAAATATTTCTACAGGCCAAATTGGTGATGCTTTAAGAACTTCATTGTTTGGTAAAGAAGTTTCAACATTTAAAGATGGCGAAGATGATTACCCAATAAATATTCGTTTAATGGATAAGTATCGTTATAATAAAGATGCTTTAGTAAATCAGAAAATAACCTTTAGAAATCAATCAAATGGTGAAATTGTACAGGTTCCTATTTCTGCTGTTGCACATTCCGAAACTTCTTCAACCTTTAGCGCCGTTAAGCGTAAAGATTTAAATAGGGTAATTACAGTTTTTTCTAATGTGATCGAAAATTACAATCCTACAGATGTTAACGATCAAATTAAAAAAGCTTTAGAGCAATATCATTTACCTAAAGACATCTCCATTTCATTTACAGGAGAGCAAGAAAAGCAAGCTGAAGAAATGGCCTTTTTAAGTAAAGCATTGATGATTGCTGTATTTTTAATTTTCTTAATTCTTGTGGGGCAATTTAATTCAACCTCAACTCCAATCATCATTTCATTATCTGTATTATTGAGTTTAATTGGGGTGTTATTTGGGCTTATCATTTTTAGAATGGAATTTATAATTATGATGACGATGATTGGTATTATTTCACTGGCTGGTATTGTGGTTAATAATGCCATTGTACTTATTGATTATACCAATTTAATAATGAAAAGAAAACGATTAGAAAATGGTTTAGAAGAAGGAACTCTTACTAAAGAATTAATTTATGAAAGTATAGTTGAAGGTGGAAAAACTAGGCTTCGTCCTGTTTTATTAACTGCCATTACAACCATATTAGGTTTACTACCGTTAGCCATTGGAATTAACATCAATTTTATGACGCTATTTACTGAATTTGACCCTCAATTTTATATTGGAGGTGAAAATGTGGTATTTTGGGGGCCAATGTCTTGGACAATTATCTTTGGATTAACATTTGCTACTTTTTTAACACTAATTGTTGTTCCAATTATGTATTCGTTATTAAATAATTTAAAATTAAGATTAAATAGAAAGCAATAATTAAATTGTTCTATAAAAAGAAATCCCATCAAAATTGATGGGATTTTTTTATAGTAAATTGTTTTTAAAACTAATCATTCAGCTTTAAAACTGCCATAAAAGCTTCTTGAGGTATTTCAACATTACCAACTTGTCTCATACGTTTTTTCCCTTTCTTCTGCTTTTCTAATAATTTTCTTTTACGTGAAATATCACCTCCATAACATTTTGCAGTTACATCTTTTCTTAACGCTTTTACGGTTTCACGTGAAATAATTTTAGCTCCAATAGCAGCTTGAATTGGAATATCAAATTGCTGACGTGGAATTAACTGACGTAGTTTTTCACACATTTTTTTACCAATTGAATATGCGCTATCAGCATGAATCAACGCAGAAAGAGCATCCACAGATTGTCCATTCAATAAAATATCAACACGAACTAATTTTGAAGTCTTCATTCCAATTGGATGATAATCAAACGAAGCATAACCTTTAGAAACCGTTTTTAAACGATCGTAAAAATCGAAAACAATTTCAGCCAACGGCATATCAAACGTTAATTCAACTCGTTCAGGAGTCAAATAAGTTTGATTGGTAATTTGTCCTCTTTTTTCAATACACAAACTCATTACTGGTCCAATAAAATCGGATTTTGTAATAATAGTTGCTTTTATATAAGGCTCTTCAACTCTATTTAATTTTGAAGGCTCAGGTAAATCAGATGGGTTATTTACTAAAATAGGTACATCTGGATGTTTATTTGTAAATGCATTATATGAAACGTTAGGTACCGTAGTAATTACCGTCATATCAAATTCACGCTCTAAACGTTCTTGGATAATTTCCAAATGCAGCATTCCTAAAAATCCACATCTAAATCCAAACCCTAATGCTGCAGAGCTCTCCGGAATAAATACTAAGGAAGCGTCATTAAGCTGTAATTTTTCCATAGAAGCTCTCAACTCCTCATAATCTTCCGTATCAACGGGGTAAATACCAGCAAAGACCATCGGTTTTACATCTTCAAACCCTTCAATTCTTTTTTCTGTTGGGTTTACGGCATCAGTAATAGTATCTCCTACTTTTATTTCACTTGCGGTTTTAACACCTGTAATTAAATAACCTACATCGCCCGCTTTTATACTTTGTTTTGGTACTTGTGTTAATTTTAAAGTTCCTACCTCATCTGCATTGTACGTTTTACCAGTAGCCATAAATTGAATACGTTGACCCTTTTTAATTTCGCCATTCATAACTCTAAAGTACGTTTCAACACCTCTGTAAGAATTATAAACTGAATCAAAAATTAAAGCTTGTAATGGTGCAGTTACATCTCCACTTGGATGTGGAATTCTTTCAATAATAGCTTCTAAAATATTATCTACACCAAAACCCGTTTTTCCACTTGCATGTATTACATCTTCAGGATCACATCCTAATAAATCAACAATATCATCGGTAACTTCTTCTGGATTAGCTCCAGGCAAATCTACTTTATTTAGTACTGGAATAATTTCTAAGTCGTGTTCTAAGGCTAAATATAAGTTGGATATGGTTTGTGCTTGAATGCTTTGTGCCGCATCCACAATTAACAATGCTCCTTCACAAGCAGCAATAGATCTAGATACTTCATAAGAAAAATCTACGTGGCCTGGAGTATCTATCAAGTTAAGTACATAGTCTTCACCTTTATAAACAAAATCCATTTGAATGGCGTGACTTTTAATAGTAATACCTCGTTCACGCTCTAAGTCCATGTTATCTAATAACTGTTCTTTTTTTTCTCGAGCTGTAACGGTACCTGTATAATCTAATAATCTATCGGCTAATGTGCTTTTTCCGTGATCAATATGTGCAATAATGCAAAAGTTCCTGATTTTTTTCATACTTCGTTTTCCTGTCTACTTAATTGCCGCAAATATAACGAAATAAGCGTTTAAAAATACAATTGCTTAAATGTTTGTTATTCTACCCAATCTGCAATAAATAAATTAGTGTCATGAGTTCCATTATTATTTCTATTGGAAGAAAAGACGATTTTTTTACCATCAGGTGAAAACATTGGAAAAGCATCAAAAACTTTATCAAAAGTTATTTGCTCCAAGCCCGTTCCATCAACATTAATCATGAATAAATTAAAACTTCTTTTTGATTTATGGTTGGATGAAAATATTACTTTCTTTCCTGAAGGATGAAAAAAAGGAGCCCAATTGGCATTTCCTAAATTTGTTATTTTTCTCAAATTACTTCCATCTACATCACATATATAAAGTTCCATATGAGTTGGTTGAACAAGTCCTTGTTTTAGCAAACTTTTATATTCTTTTATTTCTTCAGGAGTTTTTGGACGAGACGATCTAAAAATTAATTGCTTTCCATTAGGAGAAAAGAACGCACCACCATCATAACCTAATTCATGTGTAATTTGTTGCACATTTGAGCCATCAATATTCATAGTAAATAATTCTAAATCTCCTGTACGTGTAGATGTAAATACAATTTTATCTCCTTTTGGTGATACCGTTGGTTCTGCATCATACCCATTTTCAAAAGTCAATTGTTTCAATTGATTTCCTTTAGTATCGGCTATAAATATATCATACCCTTCATAAACAGGCCAAATATATTTATTCCCATAATCTTCCTTTTTTGGAGTTGGCGGACAGTTTTTATCTGCTAAATGTGTTGAAGAATAAACAATAGTTGAGTCTCCTGGCAAAAAATAACTACAAGTTGTTCTACCTGTTCCTGTACTTACCAATTGTGGAATTTTTCCTTTGCTTAAATCTTCATTTATATTCATTGTAAAAATTTGATCGCATTGTAAATTCCAATCTTTGTTCGTGGCTTGAAATACTAATTTTGAATTATCAAAACTCCAATAAGCTTCTGCATTGTCTCCTCCAAAAGTTAATTGTTGAATATTTTTTAAGTGTTTTTCTTGCGGATAATGTATGGTATTTACAATTTTGGTTGCACCAGATTGTGCGTCGTAATTGGCTTTCTGATGTGAAGATTTACATCCAAAAAAACAGCTAATTACACCTAAAGCGATTAGTTTAAATTTCATAAGTTCATTGATTTAGTTTCTCAAAAATACAATTTATTTTGAAGTCAAATTAAAATTAAAAAAAAGACATTTATTACGTTAGGGATTGAGGTGAAATCCTTTTACAATCATATAATAGTATTAAATGATTGTAAAAGATATAATAAAGAGCCCGCCCTGAAAGGGAACGCCCTAATAAGTCTACTATTGAAAATAATTAGTAAATTTGCCGAAAATTTTAGATTTGGTAAAAATAGGAGACATAAAATTGAATGACTTTCCATTGTTGTTAGCTCCAATGGAAGATGTAAGTGACCCACCATTTAGAGCCTTGTGTAAAGAACAAGGTGCAGATGTTGTTTATACCGAATTTATTTCTTCAGAAGGCTTAATTAGAGATGCTGCAAAAAGCGTGAAAAAATTGGATATTTATGAAAAAGAACGTCCAGTTGGTATTCAAATTTTTGGAGCAAATTTAGAGTCTATGCTTCGTACGGTTGAGATTGTGGAAAAATCCAATCCAGATATTATTGATATTAACTTTGGATGTCCAGTTAAAAAAGTAGTAAGCAAGGGAGCTGGCGCTGGTATTTTAAAAGATATTGACCTTATGGTAAGTTTGACAGATGCAATGGTTAAACATACTAATTTACCAATTACAGTTAAAACAAGATTAGGTTGGGATCACGATTCTATTAAAATTGTAGAAGTTGCTGAACGACTACAAGATGTTGGCTGTAAAGCCATTTCCATCCACGGAAGAACACGGGCTCAAATGTATAAAGGTGAAGCTGATTGGGCTCCAATTGCTGAAGTAAAAAACAATTCCAGAATGCATATTCCTGTGTTTGGTAATGGTGATGTTAACACTCCTGAAAGAGCGGTTGAAATGCGAGACAAATATGGTTTAGATGGCGCTATGATTGGAAGAGCAAGCATTGGAAATCCTTGGTTTTTTAAACAAGTAAAGCACTTTTTTGAAACTGGTAAACATTTACCTGAAGTTACTATAGCAGAACGTGTAGAAATGGCGAAACGCCACCTTCAACTTGAAATTGATTGGAAAGAAAGCGAAATTGTTGGAGTCATGGAAACCAGAAGACATTATACCAATTATTTTAAAGGAATTCCACATTTTAAAGATTACCGTTTAAAAATGGTTACTTCCGACTCTGCACAAGATGTTTTTAATGTTTTTGATGAAGTTTTACAAAAGTTTGCTTGATATAAATGTCTTAAATGTTTATAAAAAAAGCAGTTTAAAATTTAAACTGCTTTTTTATTGTTTGTATCTTCCTTTAGTTTAAATCAAATCTATCAGCATTCATTACTTTCACCCAAGCATTTACAAAATCATTAATAAATCTCTCTTTATTATCATCTTGTGCGTAAAATTCAGAATAAGAACGTAAAATAGAGTTTGAACCAAATACTAAATCAATTCGTGTAGCTGTAAATTTCACTTTTCCTGTTTTTTTGCAACGGATGTTGTAAAGTCCATTTTCTAAAGGCTCCCAAGCGTAACTCATGTCTGTTAAGTTTACAAAAAAGTCGTTAGATAAAGCTCCAACATGATCTGTAAATACTCCGTGTTTAGTTTCTCCATAATTTGTTCCTATAACACGCATCCCTCCTAATAAAACAGTCATTTCAGGAGCTGTTAATCCCATTAATTGTGTGCGATCGAGCATTAATTCTTCTGGGCTAACCATATACTCTTTTTTCATCCAGTTTCTATAACCATCTGCTAATGGTTCTAATGGTTCGAATGATTCTTCATCGGTCATTTCTTTAGATGCGTCACCTCGTCCAGGTTCAAAAGGGACTGTGATAGTCATTCCTGAGTTTTTAGCAGCCTTTTCAACACCAACATTTCCAGCTAAAACAATAGTATCTGCGATACTTATTTCAAATTCTGCCGCAATTGGTTCTAAAACTGATAATACTTTAGACAATTTTTTTGGTTCATTTCCCTCCCAATCTTTTTGAGGACTCAACCTAATTCTAGCTCCATTAGCACCTCCACGTTTGTCTGAACCTCTAAATGTTCTAGCACTATCCCAAGCTGTAGAAACCATTTCAGAAATACTTAATCCTGAGTTTGTTATTTTTTCTTTAACTACCTCAATATCATAGTTTTTTTTCCCTTCTGGAATTGGATCTTGCCAAATTAAATCTTCTTTAGGAAAATCCGATCCAAAGTAACAAGATTTTGGTCCCATATCTCGGTGTGTTAATTTAAACCAAGCACGTGCAAAAGTATTAGAAAAAGCTTCAAAATCATTTTTAAATTTCAATGAAATTTCTTTATAAATTGGATCAACTTTCATAGCCATATCAGCATCGGTCATTATTGGATGATGTCTAATAGAAAAATTTTCTACATCAACTGGTTTATCCTCTTCTTTTATAGTTATAGGTTCCCATTGCCAAGCTCCTGCTGGACTTTTTCTCAATTCCCACTCATGGTTAAATAACATTTCAAAAAATCCATTATCCCATTTTGTTGGATGAGTAGTCCAAGCACCTTCTAAACCACTTGTTACAGTATAACGACCTTTTCCTGATTTGTTTGGATTAGACCAACCTAGGCCTTGTTTTTCAACACCTGCAGACTCTGGATCTGGTCCTAAAACACTTGCGTCTCCATTTCCATGAGCTTTTCCAACAGTATGTCCACCAGCAGTTAATGCTACTGTCTCTTCATCATTCATGGCCATTCTTTTAAAAGTTTCACGGACTTGTTCTGCAGTTTTTAATGGATCGGGCTTCCCATTTACTCCTTCAGGATTTACATATATTAACCCCATCTGTACTGCTGCTAAAGGGTTTTCCATGGAAGATGGTTTTTCTAAATTTTCGTAACGACTATCACTTGGTGCTAACCATTCTTTTTCAGCTCCCCAATAAATATCTTGTTCAGGGTGCCAAATATCTTCTCTACCAAAGGCAAAACCAAAGGTTTTTAATCCCATATTTTCATATGCAATGGTTCCAGCCAAAATAATTAAATCTGCCCAACTTATTTTATTACCATACTTTTTCTTAATTGGCCAAAGTAAACGTCTTGCTTTATCTAAATTAACATTGTCTGGCCAAGAATTAAGCGGCGCAAAACGTTGATTTCCTGTTCCACCACCTCCACGTCCATCAGCAATTCTATAGGTTCCAGCTGAATGCCAAGCCATACGAATCATTAATCCGCCATAATGTCCCCAATCTGCAGGCCACCATTCTTGACTATCAGTCATTAAATTATTTATATCTTGTTTTAATGCTAGAACATCCAATTTTTTTAATTCCTCACGATAGTTAAAATTGGTTTTTAAAGGATTTGTTTTTGTATCGTGTTGGTGTAAAATATTTAAATTTAATGCCTTAGGCCACCAATCCATTACAGATTTATCTGATGAAGTATTTCCACCATGCATTACAGGACATTTACCTTCTTTTGAATTGCTCATGATTTTTTAATTTTTAATTTGTTTCAAAATAAACATAAATATTTTTTATTAAAAAATAACAATTATAGGTATTAATTATAATTGAATAGATTTTATACTTAAAATTTTATGAAGTATAAATTTAATGTATTACGGATTGATAATCAATTAAATTAGACAGAATGTTTTGATTATTTCAATTAACAAAAACAATATTATTCAACTAATTTTTTAGAAATTCTACTACTTGCTATTTTAGATGCTAAAAAGCCTAAGACTAAAATGGTTACAACAACAGTGAGTACATTAAAAAGTGTGAACTCAACAGGATATGCCAAATGTTGAGTAATCATAAATAAATGATACTTTTTTTGCAACAACACTAAAAGTATCCCTAAAGAAAGTCCAATTACCAATCCAACAACAGATAATAAAAAGCCTTGTAAAATAAATACTCTTTTTATTTCTTTAATAGTAGCACCTAAATTATACAAGGTCTTAAGGTTATCTTTTTTATCTAAAATCATCATAATTATAGCTCCTATCACATTAAATAAGGCAATAATTAAAATCAAAGTAAAAACTAAATAAGATGCTAAATTTTCTGTATTTAACATTTTATACAAAACAGCATTTAATTGCTCTCTATTTTCCACCACAAAATCATCACCTAAAGCACTTTTAATTTTTGTAATAATAACTTCTCTATCTTCAATACTTTTTACCCTAATTTCAATTGCTGAAACCTGATTTGGAGTATAATTTAGTAATTGTTGAGCAACAGCTAATGAAATAAAAGTAAATTTTCTATCCATTTCATCAGTTAATGAAAATACACCTATTGCCTGTGTATTTATTTTTGAAAAAGCATTGGTTGGATTGGTAATATAACCTTCACCTGGTTTAGGAACATAAATTTTTAAAGGTTCTAAAAAATCAAAAACACCTACGGATAATAAATTGGAGATTCCATTACCAACAACAGCTCCTAAGGGGATTTCCTTATCTAACCAAGTACCCACATATACTGTTGTGTCCATTCTATTTACTTTTATATAATTAGAATCTACACCTTTAATATATGCAATGTGCGTTTTATTTTTAAAATCAAAAAAAGCACGTTCTTCAATTACTTTTGAATAAAATGCTATCCCTTTTTCATTATCTAAAATCGAATTTATTTCTTTCGAAACTAAAAACGATTTTCCTTTTTTGGAGGTAATTTTAATATCGGGGTCTGAAGTGTTTAAAAAACCAATACTAAATTCACGCAAGCCAGAAAACCCAGAAAGCACTATAAATAATGCCAATGTACCTACTATAACGCCAATAGCTGCAATAAAAGTAATAATGTTAATCGTATTGTTACTGCTTTTGGAAAATAAATATCGTTTTGCTATGTATAAAGGAAAATTCAATTTATCTTTTTTGACGTTTGTCTAAAATATCAGGATTTTTGATTGGATTTTCCTTTTTACCTTGTAAGGCGTTATCAATATCCTCAATATAATCTAAACTATCGTCAATATAGAAAGTTAGCTCTGGCATACGCCTAAGTTGTTCACGTGTACGTTTTGCCATTTCATACCTAATAGAAGCTGTATTTTCTTGAACCCCTTTTAAAATAATATCACGTTTTAATTGTGGAAATACACTCAAGTACACTTTTGCCTGAGATAAATCGGTTGTAACATTAACTTTGGTAACAGATATTATAACTCCCTTCATTCCGTCACGTGCTGCGCTTTGTAAAACTTCTGCCAAGTCTTTTTGTAAAACACCTGCTATTTTTTTTTGTCTGTTTGTTTCCATATTGCAAAAATAAGATTTAAATGTACACAATTTTTGTTTTCTGTATTAAATAAAATCTGAACTTTATCGTTAGTTATAAATAGCTTAAATTTAAATTCATTTAATTAAATCTATAATTACAAAAAAATGAATTATTAAACAATTCAACCATTCAACAACAATTTGTATATTGCACCTTTATTAAACACTAGTCCCTTTGAATAATTCGTTTGACAAATATCAAAAAAGAAGATTAAGATCATCATACTTTTCTGTAATTATAAGTATTGCTTTAGTATTGTTTTTAGTAGGTTTATTAGGATTAATTGTATTGAAAACAAATAGCATAACGAAGCATTTTAAAGAAAAAGTAGCAATCACCATTTTTTTGAATGACAATGCTAAATCTTCTGATGTAGAAATTTTACAAGCTGAATTAAAAAAAGCAGAATACACCAAAGCTGTTCATTATATTTCAAAAAAAGAAGCTGCCAAAAAATACAGTGAAGATATTGGAGAAGATTTTGTTGAATTTTTAGGTGACAATCCTTTAAAAAATGCCATCGATATTTCCTTAAAATCTGAATTTGTGACTCCAGAAAAAATGGAAGAAATTGAAAAAAGTTTATTGATAAGAAGTATCATTGCAGAAGTTTCCTATGATAAACCTTTAATTGAGCTACTTACTAAAAATATCAATCGTATTAGTTTTTGGATGCTACTTTTTAGTGGAGTTTTCACTTTAATTGCTGTTGTATTAATTAATAGTTCTATCAGACTTTCTGTTTACTCTAAACGCTTTACCATAAAAACTATGCAAATGGTTGGAGCTACAAAAGGCTTTATAAGAATACCGTTTATTTGGAAAAGTGTTCAATTAGGAATTGTAGGTGCATTAGTAGCAATCGCTGGTTTAATAGCATTTATACTGTATCTAAATAAAATGATTCCTGAAATTGAGTTATTAAATAACTATAAAATATTAGCTACCCTATTTGGAACTGTTATAGGTTTGGGAATTTTAATTACTTGGATAAGTACATTTTTTGCCACTCAGCGTTTTTTAAATTTAAGAACAGACGAACTTTATTATTAAAATGAATAAGAAAAAAGAACAAAACAAACGCCAATTCTTATTTGGTAAAAGAAATTATAGCATTATGCTAGTTGGAATTGTATTTATTGCACTAGGCTTTATTTTAATGGCTGGTGGTGGTAGTGACAATCCCGAAGTTTTTAATGAAGAAATTTATAATTTTAGAAGAATTCGTTTGGCTCCAACCCTAGTTATTATTGGTTTAGCTATTGAAATTTACGCTATTTTAGCGAAACCAAAAAAATAACCATGAGTTATTTTGAAGCAATTATTTTAGGTATTATTCAAGGATTAACCGAATTTTTACCTGTTTCTTCTAGCGGTCATTTGGAATTAATGAAAGTACTTTTAGGAGACACTTCATTACCCGAAGAAAGTTTAACCTTTACCGTAGTATTACATTTTGCTACTGCATTAAGTACTATTGTTATTTTTAAAAATGAAGTATTTCAAATTTTAAAAGGCTTGTTTCAATTTAAATGGAATAACGAACTAAAATTTTCTTTAAAAATTTGCATTTCAATGATTCCAGCAGTTTTTGCTGGCCTTTATTTTGAAGACCAATTTGAAGCCTTTTTTAGCGGTCAAATTTTACTGGTTGGTTTTATGTTAATTATTACATCATTGCTATTATTATTTGCTGATAAAGCTGCTAACACTACAAAAAATGTTTCATTTTTTAATGCTTTTGTAATTGGCATTTCACAAGCTTTGGCAATATTACCTGGAATTTCTAGGTCTGGAGCAACCATATCTTCATCAGTTTTATTGGGAATTGACAGAACCAAAGCAGCTCGATTTTCTTTTTTAATGGTAGTGCCTTTAATTTTTGGTAAAATTAGTAAAGATGTTTTATTAGGATCTATCAACTTTCATAGTTCGCAAATTGGGGTTTTATCCGTTGGCTTTTTGGCCTCATTTATTGCGGGTTTATTTGCTTGTAAATGGATGATAGCAATTGTTAAAAAAAGTAAACTCTCATATTTTGCTTTGTATTGTTTTATTATTGGTATTATTGCCATTGCAATTACATTAACTCAACAATAATGACTTTAGAAGATTACAAAAACGGACAAGTTATTTTAATTGATAAACCTTTAGAATGGACCTCATTCCAAGTAGTAAACAAGTTGCGTTGGCATATTAGGAAACATTTTAATATAAAGAAAATAAAAGTTGGTCATGCTGGAACATTAGATCCTTTAGCAACAGGCTTATTAATAATTTGTACAGGAAAGTTCACAAAAAAAATTGAAGAGTATCAGGGTCAAATTAAAGAATACACTGGCGAAATTACTTTAGGTGCAACTACCCCAAGTTACGATATGGAAACTGAAGTAAATGAAACCTACTCTATAAATCACATTACTGAAGATTTAATTCATTCTACCGCTAAAAATTTTATGGGCGAAATTGAACAAAAACCACCAATTTTTTCAGCCTTAAAAAAGGATGGAAAACGTTTGTATGAATTAGCTAGAGAAGGTAAAACCACTGAAATAAAAACCCGAAAAATAACCATTGAAGCTTTTGAAATTACCACTATAAACCTTCCAAAAATAACTTTTAGAGTCGTTTGCAGCAAAGGAACCTATATCCGTTCTTTGGCCTATGATTTTGGGATAGCTTTAAATTCTGGAGCTTATTTATCTGAGCTTCGTAGAACTAAAATTGGAAATTTCAATGTAAAAAACAGTATAAAAATTGAAGAGTTTGTTACTAACTTATAATTACAACCTCCTCAATTTAAACTTATATTTTATACTTTACTTTTGTAAAAATCTTCCTAACCAACTATCCATAATATTAATTTCCCAGTTAGTTTCTAGCTCTTCTTTAGTGGTAATCATATTATTAAAAACAATGGTTTTTTGAGAAACTCCTTTATTTTTAATCATTTTTTTAAATTCTTTTAGTTCTTTATATTGCACAAATTCACCTTGCTTGTAACAAACATTAATTTTATCTAATAAAATAATTTCATATTTAGTTTCAAGTTCTTGTATAAAAGAAACTAGTTGATCGTGTGACTTTAAACTTAAACTAAGCTCAGAATCATCAACCGTAATAATAATAAATCGATTGTATTTAATTTGATAGGAACAATTTAAAAATTGCCCATGGTTATTCCAGTTATTTAAAAAATTTTCAATGGCTTCTTTTAAGGTAGAAATTTCTTGAGCATAAAATTTTCTACTCGATGGAAAAACCCATAATTTACACCAATTTGGAATTTTATTATAAGCTACAATCATTTTTAAAATTTAGACGGTAAATATATCTAAATTAGTTCATTAATTTAAGATGCTTTCAATAACTTAATAATATCGTTTTGAGTACTATTCCCTTTATCTTTATTATACCATAATTGCAGGTTCTTTTTAAATTCATCATCAATAACTCCATTTTTCTCTTTATAATCTAACACCATTTTAGTAGCTATGGAAGGTCTAGGCCCCCAAGAGGTTATTACCTGATTATTAGCATCTAATAAGATTGTTTTAGGAATTGATTTACTTCCATCTGTTAAAAACTGATTCATTAATTCTTCATTTTCATCTCTAAAAACAATTTTTAAATTAATCTTTGTTGATGCACTTGCAATTTTATTTAGTACTGGTACTATTTGTGCTGCATCTCCACACCAACCCTCAGAAATCACTAAAAAAGTAAAAGGTTTATTTAATTGGCTTAAAGAGTTTAAGGTTTCATCGGTTACTTTTAAAGTTTTATCCAACCTATCCATTCTTTTATCATTTAATAAACTGTATTCTAATAATATTTCAGATTGTTCCAAGCCTGTTGACTTTCTCTCATCCAATAGATTTTTTATTTTTAAACGATATTGCTCATAAGTAAATGACTTACTTATACTATTGGTTATTATTGTGTTATTCATTATTTTTTTACTATTTTTAATACTTAATTTATGACGTTTTTTATTGTAATTACTTACAACAAAATGTTATATACTATTTTAATTACAAAGATAAGTCTTGTAATCAAGGTATAAATGTAATTATTGTTACAATAATAAAAGACTAAAATATCTTTTAATCTTTAAAAGATGATTTTTATCATCTTTTAAGTGACTGTACAACATTACTTTTGTGATATATTTATTAACGTTAATAGAAGAAAAATGAAAAAAATCAAACTAACCTTTACACTTTTAGCAGTACTTGTGTTTTTTATGGTTTCCTGTGGGGGAAATGAAAAAAAACAAGAAAAAGAAGAAACAACTTCAGAGGTTCAACCTGAAGGAAAAGGACAATCAGCTGTCAATGACGATGTTTCGTCTGCAAATGCATTACAAGTAGCAAAATCATTAGACGATTTTAAAACATTAGTAGTAGCTATTGAAACAGCAGGAGTTGAAGATGCAGTAGTAAATGTAGGCCCATTAACCATATTTGCACCCATGAACACTGCCTTTGAAAAATTACCTGAAGGAACTGTTGAGAATTTATTAAAACCTGAAAACAAAGAGCAATTAGCCTTTATATTAAAAAATCATGTAGCTCCAGCAAATTTTCCAGACACGCAATTAAAAAAAGAAGCAAAAAAAGGTCGCAAATTATATATGGCTTCTGGAAAATATTTAGTCGTTGAAAATAAAGAAGATGGTATTTATGTTGGAGGAACAAAAATATTAAAAACCGTACAAGTCAGTAACGGTTGGATTCATGTAATTGACAACGTACTTGTTCCAACCGAATAATCAATAATTTATAAATTTAATAATAACTAAAAAATGAAGTTAAAAGTATTAGTAGTAGCATTGGTTGTAGCAATGGTATCAAGTTGTGGAAGTGATGGAAAAAAATCGGATAAAAAAGCAGCTCCTAAAGAAGAAAAAAAGGAAGTTGTTGAAGTAGATCCAATGAAAGACAAAGGTATTGGTCCAATAACTAGCGTTACGCTTACTGAAATTGACCAAGCTATGGCAGATAAAGGGAAAGCTGTGTTTTCAGCTAAATGTTCTGCTTGTCATAAAATGAGTAAAAGATTTGTTGGACCAGCTTTAGCAGGAATAACGGAAAGAAGAACTCCTGAATGGATTATGAATATGATTTTAAATCCTGAAGAAATGGTTGAAAAAAATCCAATAGCTAAAAAATTATTAGCAGAATATCTATCTCCAATGGCAAATCAGAGTTTAACCGAAGAAGAAGCTAGATTAATTTTAGAGTACTTTAGGACTGTAAAAGAAAAATAATTTTCTTAATTTAGAAAACAATCAAACAAACAAATATAGTATGAAAACAATTTTAAAATCTTTATTAGCAATTACCGTACTTTCAGTAGTATTTACTAGTTGTGGAAATGGAGGCTCAAAAAAAGGAGCACAAGGCGCCTTATCTGGAAGTGCTGCAGAAAAAGTTTATGTAGCTCCAGGAGAACACGATGAGTTCTATGCTTTTGTTTCGGGTGGATTTAGTGGGCAGTTAGCTGTTTATGGTTTACCTTCTGGACGTTTATTCAAAGTAATTCCTGTTTTTTCTGTTGATGCTGAAAAAGCTTATGGTTTTAACGAAGAAACAAAACCTATGTTAAATACTTCTCACGGATTTATTCCTTGGGATGATTCACACCACCCAGATATTTCTCAAACAGCTGGTGAATTGGATGGTCGTTGGGTATTTATAAATGGTAACAATACACCTCGTATTGCAAAAATTGACTTAACAACTTTTGAAACTACAGAGATTATTGAAATACCAAATTCTGCAGGGAATCACAGTTCTTCATTTGTAACTGAAAATACAGAATATGTGGTTGCCGGAACTCGTTTTTCTGTTCCTTATCCTCAAAGAGATATGCCTATTGAAGAATACAAAGGAAACTTTAAAGGTGCTTTAAGCTTCATTTCTGTAGATCCAGAAGATGGCGCAATGGATTTAAAATTCCAAATTATGATGCCTGGTTTTAACTATGATTTATCACACCCTGGTCGTGGAAAATCTCATGGATGGTTTTTCTTTACTACCTATAATACAGAAGAAGCTAATTCATTATTAGAGGTAAATGCATCGCAAAACGATAAAGATTTTATTGCAGCTATTAACTGGAAAAAAATTGAAGAATATGTAAATAATGGTGGTGGAACAAAAGCTCCTACAAGATATGCACATAATGTTTATAATGAAACTACTCATACAGCAACTTCAACAATAAAAGAAGAAGTAGTGGTAGTAGACCCTTCTGAAGTTCCAGGTGCAATATATTTCTTACCAACACCTAAATCTCCACATGGTTGTGATGTAGACCCTTCAGGTGAGTATATTATTGGTAGTGGTAAATTAGCTGCCGAATTAACAGCACATTCATTTACTAAAATGTTAGCTGCAATTGAAGGTGAAAAATTTGATGGTGAAGCTTATGGAATTCCTATTTTAAAATATGACGAAATTTTAGCTGGAGCAGTTAAACAACCTGGATTAGGACCATTACATACAGAATTTGATGGACAAGGAAATGCTTATACTACTTTCTTTATTTCATCTGAAGTTGTAAAATGGAAATTAGGAACTTGGGAAGTGGTAGATAGAAAACCTACTTATTATTCTGTAGGTCATTTAATGATTCCTGGAGGAAATTCCCGTAAGCCATTTGGTAAATATGTTTTAGCAATGAACAAAATTACAAAAGATCGTTACCTACCAACTGGTCCTGAAGTAACACAATCTGCTCAATTATATGACATTACTGGAGAAAAAATGGAATTATTATTAGATTTCCCTACTATTGGTGAACCTCATTATGCCGCAGGTTGTCCAGCTGATTTATTAAAACCTAACTCTAAAAAAATATTTAAGTTAGAAGAAAATGAACATGAATATGCTGTTAAAAGTGAGGCTGAAGCTAAAGTAGTAAGAGATGGAAACGAAGTTCATATATATATGACAATGATACGTTCTCACTTTGCTCCTGATAATATTGAAGGTATACAAGTTGGAGATAAAGTATATTTCCACGTAACAAACTTAGAGCAAGATTACGATGTTCCTCATGGAATTTCAATGATTGGTGCTAATACCTCAGAATTGTTAATTATGCCAGGACAAACAGAAACATTTGTTTGGGAACCTAAACAAGTTGGTGTATGGCCATTCTATTGTACAGATTTCTGTTCAGCATTACACCAAGAAATGCAAGGATATGTAAGAGTTTCTCCTAAAGGTTCAAGTGTTCCTATTACTTATACACTTGATGGAGATGCTGTTGATGCGGAATAAATTTATGATTCCTTAAAAAAATCTAATTAAGCGGACAAGTAATTATTTCTTGTCCGTTTAAATTAAAATGCCATAAAAAATCAAAAAACCAAGTATTAATTTTCAACATAAGTTTCTAAAATTAACTTTCAGCAGAAATTAAATTAATCTTAAAACTTAGTACATAAAATGAAAAAATCTAAATTATTAATGCTAATAGGAACCCTCCTATTACTTGGATTATTTGTATTTCCTCTTTGGAATATAACACTTGAGGCTCCTCAATACCCTGAACCAATTGGAATGGATATTTATATCACAAAAATTGCTGATATGAACCCTCACGACATTAAAAACATTAATTTAATGAACCACTATGTTGGAATGAAAGACATTCCTGAACACATGATTGAATTCGATATCTTTCCAATTGTAATTGGATTTATGATTGTACTTGGTTTATTAATTGCATTTAAAGCAAATTATAAATGGTATTTATTCTGGTTCATTTTAATGACCGTTTTAGGTATTGCTGGCATGTATGATTTTTACTTATGGGAATATGATTATGGACACAATTTAAGCGATAAGGCAGCAATTAAATTCACCAATGCTGATGGATCACCTTTGGCTTATCAACCTCCTTTATTTGGAACTAAAACCATTTTAAACTTTGTAGCGCATTCTTATCCTAGAACAGGTGCCTACTTTTTATTTGTTGGAATGGTATTAACTTTAGTTGCATTTTTTATAGGAAAAAAAGAACATCAAGCTTAATTTTTATTATAAAATAACAAAAACGGATATAGCGTATATGTCCGTTTTAATGTATATTTACATAACTATTAAAATCAAAAAAATGAAATCTTCTATATACAAGTCAATTATTGGCTTAACAATACTATTGCTTACCATTTCTTGTAAGGTGGAACCTCAACCAATTGAATATGGCAAAGATCAATGTAATTTTTGCGTTATGAACATTGTAGACAAAACTCATGCAGCACAATACGTTACTAAAAAAGGTAAACAGTTTAAATTTGATGCCATTGAATGTTTAGTAAATGATTTAAGCGAAAAAAATGAAGATGATTTGGCAATTATATTAGTAGCAGATTACGCTGATCCAGGAAAAATGATTGATGCAAAAACAGCAACCTATCTAATTAGTCCCAAAATAAAAAGCCCTATGGGAGCTAATTTATCAGCTGTATCTAGCAAAGAAAAAGCAACAGAATTACTTCAAAAATTTTCAGGAGAGCTTTACACTTGGGAAACTCTCAAAAAAAGACTTTCTGATAAATAATCATGAAAAAAATCTGCATTCTTCTTTTATTATTTTCCTATTCAGTAATACAAGCCAAACAAATTGAAGTTTGTAATAGTTGTGAAAATTCATCCATTCAAAAAGCTATTGATGCTGCTGAAAATGGTGATGAAATTTTTATCAGAAAAGGCGTTTATAAAGAAAATGATATTGAAGTAAATAAAGAAATTACCCTTTTTGGAGAGGAAGGTACCATTATCGATGGAAATAATAATGGAAGCGTACTCCACATTACAGCCAATAATTTTATCATTAAAAATTTAAAAATTATTAATGTAGGTGTTAGTTATACAAAAGATCACGCTGCTATAAAAGTAGTAAGATGTAAAAATTTTGTAATTGAAAATGTAATTTTAGATCAAATCTTTTTTGGAATTTTAATTGAGAAATCTCATCACGGTAAAATTTTAAAAAACAAACTATCTAGTACGGCTAAAGATGAAGCCAATTCTGGTAACGGTATTCATATTTGGCACTGCTCTAATATGGAAGTAGAAGGTAATGAGGTTTTTGGAATGCGAGATGGTATTTACTTCGAGTTTGTTACCGAAAGTAAAGTTCATAATAATTTAAGTCATAATAACATTCGTTACGGATTACATTTTATGTTTTCAAATAACGACACTTATTACAATAATGTTTTTAAAAATAACGGAGCTGGTGTTGCTGTAATGTTTTCTAAATTCATTATTATGTATCAAAATAAATTTCTTCATAATTGGGGTTCAGCTTCTTATGGACTTCTATTAAAAGAAATTTACGACACACAAATTTATAATAATCTTTTTCAAGAAAATACCATTGGAATTAAAGGGGAAGGATGCACTCGCATAAACTACAAAAACAACACCTTTTTAAGAAATGGTTGGGCTATTAAAATTGCTGGAGCTTGTTACACAAATATTTTTGAAAAGAATGATTTTATGCATAATTCATTAGATTTGGCATACAACACCAAGGTAAATGACAATAAATTTGAAAATAATTATTGGAGTGAATATACCGGTTATGATTTAGATAATGATGGTATTGGTGATGTTCCTTATAGACCAGTCAAATTATTTTCGTACGTGGTTAATAAAACTCCTGAGGCCTTGGTAATGTTGAGAAGTTTGTTTGTAGATATTATTAATTTCTCTGAAAAAGTATCTCCTGTTTTTACACCCGATGATTTAATGGATAAAAAACCTTTAATGAAAAAAAATAATGATTCAATTTAAGAACTTACATAAACGTTTTGGTAAATTAACCGTATTAGATGGTTTAGATTTGGATATTAAAGAAGGAGGTATTTTTGCTATTTTAGGTCCTAATGGATCTGGAAAAACAACGTTAATAAAATGCTTATTAGGCATGGTAATCCCTAACAAAGGAGACATTCTTTTTGAAGGGAAAAGTGTTTTAAAAAAATGGGAATATCGCAATAATTTAAACTATTTACCACAAATTGCCAACTTTCCTCCAAACTTATCTGTCATAGAACTAGTAAATATGGTAAAAAATTTACGCCCAAAAAGTTCAAATGAACAAGAATTAATTCAACTTTTTGGCTTAAAAAGCTTTTTAAATAAAAAACTTGGCAACCTTTCAGGCGGAACAAAACAAAAAGTAAATTTAGTGTTAACTTTTATGTTTGATAGTGATTTAATTATTTTAGATGAACCAACTACAGGTTTAGATCCAATTTCATTAATTCACCTTAAAGAACTTATACAAAAAGAAAAAGAGAAAGGTAAAACCATTTTAATTACTACTCATATTATGAGTTTTGTAAATGAGGTTGCTAATGAAATTGTGTTTTTATTAGATGGTAAAATTTATTTCAAAGGAAGTATAGACGCCCTTAAAAAACAAACCAACAACAATAATTTAGAACATGCTATTGCCAATTTAATATCTAAACAATATGCTTAAAATATTAAAATATAGTTTTTACGATTTAATGCGAAGCCGTTGGAGTTATGTTTACTTCATATTTTATTTACTATTAGGATTTGTATTACTTTTTTTAAACAACGACGTAAATAAAGCTGTAATTACATTAATGAATATTATAATTGTATTAACTCCTTTAATTGGAACTATTTTTGGAGTGATGTATTATTACAATTCTAAAGAATTTACCGAACTCTTACTGGCTCAGCCTATTAACAGAAAAAAAATATTTATGGGACAATACGTAGGTATTTCATTTTCTTTAACTCTTAGTTTAGTTCTTGGCTTAGGAATTCCTTTTGTATTATACGGTTTATTAAAATCTACAGCTATTTTTAACTTTACATTACTATTAGTTGTTGGATCTTTCTTAAATTTTATTTTTGTTGCATTATCATACAATATTGCACTCTCTACCGAAAACAAAATAAAAGGATTTGGTTACGCCATTTTAATGTGGTTATTTTTAGCAGTTATTTATGATGGTATTTTCTTAATTTCATTAGTAATGTTTGATGAATATCCTTTAGATAAATTTTCGTTAATAGCCACTATGTTTAACCCTATAGATTTATCTCGAATTTTAATTTTACTCAAGTTAGATATCTCTGCCTTATTAGGTTACACAGGAGCCGTTTTTAGAAAGTTTTTTGGAACAAATTTTGGAATGCTCATTTCAATGTCGATACTTATACTTTGGGTATTATTCCCAATTTTTAGAATGAATCATAAACTAAAAAGAAAAGATTTTTAACATTTAATTTCATCCTTTTTTCAACAAATAATGTTTAAAAAATAACCAAGCTCAACAGTAAATTTTTACCAATATCCGTATCTTTGTTATAGCAGTTTTTAACCTGCTAATGTTATATTTTAAACACCTATAGATAAATTAAAACCTATCTTATATTTATTGAAGACTTAATGAAAAACTACAAACCAAAAAATAGATTAACAGCATCTGAATATATTGAAGGTATTTTAAAAGGAGATAGAGTTTTACTTTCAAGAGCAATTACTATAATTGAAAGTAACCTAAAAAGTGATAAAATACTAGCTAAAGAAATTATTCAAGAAATTTTACCAAAATCCGGAAATTCTATTAGAATTGGAATAACAGGAGTTCCTGGAGTAGGTAAAAGCACCTTTATTGAAGCTTTTGGAAAGTATTTAATTACACAAGGGTATAAAGTGGCCATACTATCAATTGATCCAAGTAGTCAACGTTCTAAAGGAAGCATCTTGGGTGATAAAACTAGGATGGAAGAATTGGCCAATTCTGAAGAAGCTTATATCCGTCCTTCAGCTTCTGGAGAAACTTTAGGAGGTGTTGCCAACAAAACTGGAGAAACTATGCTACTCTGTGAAGCTGCAGGGTATGATGTTATTTTAATAGAAACTGTAGGTGTTGGACAATCTGAAACAGCTGTACATGGCATGACAGATTTCTTTTTATTATTAATGCTCGCTGGTGCTGGTGATGAATTACAAGGTATTAAAAAAGGAATTATGGAAATGGCTGACATGGTAGTCATTAACAAAGCCGATGGAGATAATATCAGAATGAGTGAAAAAGCTCGAATTCAATATCAAAATGCTTTACACATATTTCCACAATCTGAGTCTGACTGGACTCCAGTGGTTAGTACCGCTTCTGCCATAAAAAATATTGGAATTGATAAAGTTTGGACAGAAATTACAAAATTTAAAAAGCTAGTAACCGATAATGGTTATTTTGAAAAAAACAGAAATCATCAACAAATACAGTGGATGTACAATAATATTAATGAAGAATTGAAACATTTATTTTACGGTTCTAAAAATATTGCAGCACAATTAAACACTTTAGAAGAAGCTATTATCTCTGCAAAAATATCTCCTGTTAAAGCCGCTCAATTTATTATTGAAGAATTTAAAAAATCATTTTTAAAACTTTAAAGCAACTTACTTAAAACTAAAAAAGCCCAGCATTAAAATGCTGGGCTTTTTTATTCATTATTTAGAAATTATTCTTGTTCTAAATATTTTTCCATAATAGTAATTGCTGATTCAGAAATTACCGTACCAGGTCCAAAAATGGCTGCTACTTTTCTTTCTAATAAGTAATTGTAGTCCTGAGCAGGAATTACTCCTCCTGCAAATACCATAATATCTGGTCTTCCTAATTTTTCTAATTCTTCAATTAGTTGAGGAATTAATGTTTTATGACCAGCTGCCAAACTTGAAGCTCCCACAAAATGCACATCATTTTCTATAGCTTGTTTCGCAACTTCTTCAGGAGTTTGGAATAATGATCCCATATCAACATCAAAACCTAAATCTGCAAAACTTGAAGCCACAACTTTGGCTCCTCTATCATGCCCATCTTGACCCATTTTGGCAATCATTACTCTTGGTCTACGTCCTTCAATTTCAGCAAATTTATCTGCCAACTTTTGAGCTTTTACAAATGTACTATCGTTATTTACTTCTTTACTATACACACCACTTATTAAATTAGTATTTGCTTTATGTCTTCCAAAATGAACTTCTAAAGCATCTGAAATTTCACCTAAAGTTGCAAAATTTTCTGCAGCTTCAACAGCCAATGCTAATAAATTTCCTTTTCCAGTTTCTGCACATTTTGATAACGCTGCTAAATTAGCGTCAACGATTGCTTGATCTCTGTTTGCTTTTAATTTTTTCAAACGTTCTATTTGAGAATTTCTAACAACTGTGTTATCAACTTCTAAAATTTCAATATTAGACTCTTCTTTTGTTTGATATTTGTTTACACCCACCAAAATATCTTGACCAGAATCTAAACGAGCTTGTTTTCGTGCTGAAGCTTCTTCAATTCTCATTTTAGGAACACCTGATTCAATAGCTTTCGCCATTCCTCCAAGCTCTTCAACCTCTTCAATTAATTTCCAAGCTTTTTTTGCAATTTCTTGAGTTAAATATTCTACATAATAAGAACCTGCCCACGGATCAACCGCTTTGGTCATTTGTGTTTCATCTTGGATAAAAATTTGCGTATTACGCGCAATTCTAGCAGAGAAATCAGTTGGTAACGCAATTGCTTCATCTAATGCATTGGTATGAAGTGATTGAGTTCCTCCAAAACCGGCCGCCATTGCTTCAATACACGTACGTGCTACATTGTTAAATGGATCTTGTTCACTTAAACTCCAACCTGAAGTTTGACTATGTGTACGCAATGCCATTGATTTTGGATTTTTTGGATTGAATTGCTTTATAATTTTTGCCCACAACATACGTCCTGCACGCATTTTAGCAATTTCCATAAAGTGATTCATTCCTACCGCCCAAAAGAAAGATAAACGCGGAGCAAATTCATCAATTTTTAAACCAGATTTTAATCCAGTTCTAATATACTCCAAACCATCTGCTAAAGTATATGCTAACTCAATATCAGCGGTCGCACCAGCTTCTTGCATATGGTAACCACTAATTGAAATGGAATTAAACTTCGGCATATTTTGAGTAGTATATTCAAAAATATCTCCAATTATTTTCATAGAAGGTAATGGTGGGTAAATATATGTATTACGCACCATAAACTCTTTTAAAATATCATTTTGAATGGTTCCAGAAAGTTTATCCAAAGAAACCCCTTGTTTTTTTGCAGCAGCAATATAAAAAGCCATAATTGGCAAAACAGCTCCATTCATAGTCATAGAAACCGACATTTTATCTAAAGGAATTTGATCGAACAAAATTTCCATATCTAAAATAGAATCTATAGCAACACCTGCTTTACCAACATCACCCGTTACACGTGGATGATCCGAATCATAACCACGGTGGGTAGCTAAATCAAAAGCAACTGAAAGTCCTTTTTGACCAGCCGCTAAGTTTCTTCTGTAAAAAGCATTGGATTCTTCTGCTGTTGAGAAACCTGCATATTGACGTACTGTCCAAGGACGCATAGCATACATAGCACTATAAGGACCTCTTAAAAATGGAGGAATACCTGCTGCAAAACCTAAATGTTCAGCTTCTGATATGTCGTCTTTAGAAAAATGTTTTTTTACAGGAATTCCTTCAGGAGTATTCCAAACTTCTTGATTCTCTGAAGTTGCAGTAGTTTGTTTTACTGCTGAGTTTAATGTTATATCTGAAAAATCTGGTTTCATACCTCTTAAGCTTTAATTGTTTGCTGAATTTTTTTCTGAATACTAGCTATGGTTGTAATCACATCTGATCTCATATTTACAACACCATCTAAACCAGCTTCAGTTAATTCATCTATATTACTTGGCGCTCCTGCTAATAACAATACTTTGGTATTATTTAAGGCTCTAAAGGCTTTTACAAAAGCAATGGCACTCTCGTTATAATCCTCATCTGAACTACAAATTACCACAACATCTGCTTCAGAATTTGCACTAGTTTCAGCAGCTTCTAATGCAGAAGCGTAACTTTCTTCTTGCTGTACATTAAATCCGCTTACTCCAATAAAATCATATGAAAAAGCCGCTCTAGCTTTACGCATTGTTAAATTTCCAAAACTTGCCAATTCAACTATTGGGCGTTTGTTGGTTGCAGCAACCAATTCTTCTGTTGCTTTTCTAATAGCTTCAATTTCCAAAGAAGCTCTTCTAGGTTTTAAAATCTTAGTAGATGTTATTTTGTAACTATCAGAAAGAATTTCTGAAGATACTTTTTCCATTAAGTTAGGATATTTATTTACTCCAACTAAAGGCAATCTTCTTTGACTTATTAATTTTACTTTTTCTTGACGAATTTGAGCAATATGCTCTTGAATTAATTCTCCTTCAAATGAAGTATAAAAACCTCCGTTTGCTTCAATTGCTTTGAAAAGTTCTAAAGCTTTTTCTGCAATTTTAAATGTAACTTCTTCTATATAATAAGAACCATCAACAGGGTTACTAACTTTTCCAAAGTAAGATTCTTCTTTTAAAATAGTTGAAATATTTCCTGCTATTCTACTTGAAAAATCTGAAGGATTATTAAATTCTTTATCATACGGATCAATTAAAACACCGTCAACATTTCCTAAAATAGCAGACATAGCTTCTGTAGTAGCACGTAACATATTGGTATGGGCATCTGTAACAGATTTGCTCCAAATTGATGTTTTAGCTGTTACTGTTTTAGAAAATTCTACAATCCCATATTTAGTAGCAATTTCTTGTAATAAATTGTTAAATGCTCTAAATTTTCCAATTTCAATAAAATACTCTAATCCAATTGCAAAATTGATGTTTAAATTATCAAAAATAGTTTGAACTTTTATCTCTTTTTGGGTAAGTTCATCAATTAAATAAACTAATGAATTTAGCGTATATGCAATTTCTTGAACTTGGTTAGCACCAGCGTCTAAATACTCACTTCCTGATAAAGTTATTGCTTTAAAGTTAGGAAACTCCGCTGTTAAGTTAATCAAAGCTGCAATTACATCAAAATTGGTATTGTCTAATTTTCCAGTTGTAACATAATTTGAAATTAGTTGAGTATCAAAATACCCTTTCAAATTATGAGAAGCTACATTATTTAGTTTTACAAATGAAATAAATTCAGTTGCAAATGAAAGTTCATTTGAAAATAGGATGAATGAAACTGAAATTTCATTCAAATTAATATCTTTTAAAAGTTCAGAAACAGCAATATGCTCAACCACTTCAAATATTATTCCGTTCATTCCTTCTTCAATAGCTTTTAACGCTAATTTATTTGCGTTTTCAGCATTTTGAACCCTAATAGCACGGTAGTTTGTTAAAGCCTGAGAGTTTTCTCCAGTATTTGTTAAACAATTTATGGTATCTTCATTTGTATAAAAAGGCTGAATTGCAATTTTGCTTAAGTTTTTCCAAACTAATTTTTTGTCAAAATCTGCACCTTTTAAATCAATGTTCACTTTGTCCATCCATTCTTGTTTTGAAACAGGATTGAATTCAGAGAAAAGCGTTTTGTTTTTATCGTTCATAATAGTTTATATTAATTGTGATATGCGTAATTTAAATAAAATTATTTAACCATTAAACTACTTCCAAATCTTTCAAAAATAGCTTTGTCTAAATCCTCTCTATGGTCTGGGTGTGCAACATCTCTTAAAGATTGAGCTCGTTGTTTTAAGTTTCTTCCAAACAGCTCTGCAACGCCATATTCTGTAGCAACAAATCTAGCATGAGCTCTGGTTGTTACCACACCTGCTCCCTGTTTAAGCATAGGAACAATTTTAGAAACTCCTTTATGCGTAGTTGAAGTAACTGCTATAATTGGTTTTCCTCCCATTGATAAAGCAGCTCCACGCATAAAGTCCATTTGGCCACCAACTCCAGAGAACATTCTAGAACCTATTGAATCAGCACAAACTTGACCCGTAATATCAATTTCAATCGCAGAGTTAATGGCTGTAACTTTTGGATTTTGACGTATAACAGCCGTATCGTTTACATAAGCAATATCATTCATTTCAATTTCTGGGTTGTCATCCATAAAGTCATATAATCGACGAGTTCCCATTGCAAATCCTGAAATAATTTTATAAGGATTTAGTTTTTTCTTAGAGCCATTTACAACACCTTTTTCAACTAAATCTACAATGCCTTCAGAAAACATTTCTGTGTGTATTCCTAAATCTTTATGATTGTGTAAGAATGTTAAAACTGCATTTGGAATTCCTCCAATTCCCATTTGAAGTGTAGCCCCATCATCTATAATTTCGGCAATATTTTTACCTATTGCTTTTTCTTCTTCAGTAGGTTCCACAAATTTCATCTCATAAATTTCTTCTTCAACTAGTACACAAGCATCAAAATTATTAACGTGTACTAAAGCATCTCCAAAAGTACGTGGCATACGTGGATTAATTTGTGCAATCACTTTTTTTCCTTGCTCAATTCCTGAAATAACAATATCAACTGAAACACCTAAAGAACAAAAACCATGTTTGTCTGGTGGTGAAACGTTTACCAAAACTACATCTAAATCCATATATCCTTGACGAAACAAACTTGGAATATCACTCAAAAAAATTGGAATATAATCAACCGTTTCTCCTACCATTTTTCTTACGTTTCCTCCAATAAAGAAAGCGTTTGTTCTAAAGCTTTCACTTAGTTCTGGTGCTGTATAACCACATTCTCCTTCTGTATGAAGGTGTACTATTTCAACTCCTTTTAACTCAGGAGCTCTTTCAACCATTGCTTTGACTAAAGTTTGTGGTGTTGCTGACCCTCCTTGAATTAAAACCCTATTTCCTGATTGTATTAATTTAACAGCTTCTTTGGCTGTCATTACATTTGGTATTTTCATTTTATTAAAACTTTAAATGTGCTGTTTATTTTTTCAACTTATCAAAAATTATATTTATCCTAAAAAGCTCAATATGATACCCGCAGCAATTGCAGAACCAATTACACCAGATACATTTGGTGCCATTGCATGCATCAATAAATAATTTGTTGGATCCGATTTTAACCCTTCATGATGAACGACTCTTGCACTATCAGGAACTGCAGAAACTCCAGCAGCTCCTATTAATGGATTAATTTTATCATCACCTTTTAAGAACAAGTTCATAAACTTGGCAAAGAATAGTCCTCCCATAGTTGCAATTACGAATGAAATTGCCCCAAGACCAAATATCATTAATGAATCTTTAGTGATAAAAATGTCTGCTTGCGTTGATGCACCTACCGTAACTCCTAAAAGGATGGTTACAATATCAATTAATTTAGTACGTGCTGTATCTGCTAATCGTTCCGTTCTTCCAGATTCTTTTAATAAATTACCAAAGAATAGCATTCCTAATAATGGTAATGCACTTGGAGAAATAAATGTTGTTAATAATAAAGCAACAATTGGAAAAATCATTTTTTCTTTTTGAGATACAGCTCTAGGTGGTTTCATTTTTATTTTTCTATCCTCTTTAGAAATCAACAATCTCATTAAAGGAGGTTGAATTACTGGTACTAATGCCATATAAGAATAAGCGGCAATTGCAATTGGACCAATCAAGTTTTTTACAACTGTTCCATCAGCTAAAAGATTTATCCCATTGGCTAATTTTGAAGAAAGGAAAATTGCTGTTGGACCATCTGCTCCGCCAATAATTCCTATAGCCCCAGCTTCAGGTAAATTAAAACCTAAATAAAGTGCTCCTAAAAATGTTGCAAATACACCAATTTGTGCCGCTGCACCTAACAACATTAATTTTGGATTTGCAATTAACGACGAAAAATCTGTCATTGCACCAATTCCTAAAAAGATTAATGGTGGATATATACCTTTTACTACTCCAAAATACAAGTAATTTAAAACAGAACCTGCTTCATAAATTCCTGTTTGATTTCCTGCAACAAATGGCACATTACCAATAATTACACCAGCCCCTATAGGGATTAAAAGTAAGGGTTCGTAATCAAACTTAATGCCTAAATATATAAATATAATACCAATAAGTATCATAATTAAATTGCCTGCAGAAGCATTTGCAAAACCAGTGTAATTATAAAATTGTTTGATTCCTTTAAAGGCTCCATCATAGACCCCTTCTTCTACCTGATTTACTTGATCAGCTTGAACTGATGTGATGGTATTATTTGGATTTATATCTTTGTTTAACCCTAAAGCAGGTCTAATAAAAACTAGCAAGGATATCACTCCAAATATTAATAATACTTTTTTCATTTTTTTATTTTTTACGAATTATACGTCTTAAAAAAAACCTATAATTGTGTAATTTTTACTCTAGTTCAATCATTACTTCATTTTGCAATACTTGTTGTCCAACAGAAATATTAACAGCAGTAATAGTACCTGCTTTTTCAGAAACAATATTGTTTTCCATTTTCATAGCTTCTAACACTAACATTCTATCACCAACTTTAATAGTATCACCAACTTTTACATCTAATGATAAAACTACTCCTGGTATTGGAGCTACAATTTTAGTAGTTGATGAACTCGGATTAACCTTTAAAGGTTCAGATGGTCTTTTAGAGGCTGAACGAACTAAAGTAGGAGTTTTCGTTTTTTTGATTTCCTCCTTCATTTTAACAGAATAAGAAGTACCGTTTACTTCTAAATCTATGATATTATCTTCATGCGATACAATTCTAACATTGTAATTGTTATCGTGTATTCTAAATTTAAAATTTTTCATTTTCTTTATGTTTGTTTGTTGATAGTTTTAACTTAAAACCATTAACAAATAATCTATAATTCAGTTAAAGCCTATTGTGAGTTCCGTATATTTTAGAACTCCAAGGAGAGTACAATTTTCTTGCTTGTTTTATAGTTAATATAGCATTTTCATTATCGTGTTGTTCATGAAGATATAAATGAATTGCTGCTGAAATAGCTGCTGCAACTTCACCTGTAAAACTTTCATCGGCTTCAATAGATATGTCTTTAATTTTCTTATCTTTTCTTTTGGTTATTACCTTGTATATGTACAATAAAACTGGTAATCCAAACTTAAAAAACACTGCAAGAGTTAATAATGCACTAAAAACAATTAACAATCCTGTTATTAGGATAATATAACCTTCACTTATTTGATCTATATATAAAAGCATATGTGACATTATAATGGAATATTTGAATGTTTTTTTGGTGGATTTATTTCCTTTTTATTGGCTAATAACTCCAACGCTCTAATAACTCTGAAACGAGTATTTCTAGGTTCAATTACATCATCTATAAAACCATATTTGGCAGCTTCATAAGGGTTTGCAAATTTATCGTTATACTCATCTTCTTTCTTTTCGATGTATTCTAATTTTTCTTCTGCATCTTCAATTTTTCTTATGTTAGAACCTTCTAATACTTCAACTGCACCTTTAGCTCCCATTACAGCTATCTCTGCTGTTGGCCAAGCATAGTTTAAATCTCCTCGTAATTGTTTACAACTCATTACATCATGTGCTCCACCATATGATTTGCGTAAAGTAATGGTTACTTTTGGTACTGTCGCTTCACCATAAGCAAATAATAATTTTGCTCCATGTAAAATAATCCCTCCATATTCTTGCCCTGTTCCCGGTAAGAAACCAGGCACATCAACTAATGTTACAATTGGAATGTTAAACGCGTCACAAAAACGAACAAATCTTGCTGCTTTTCTAGATGCTTCTGTATCTAAAACACCCGCATAATATTTTGGTTGATTTGCAACAATACCAACAGAACGTCCATTAAAACGGGCAAATCCAACACAAATATTTCTTGCATAATTTCTATGAACTTCTGTAAACTCACCATTATCAACTATGGTAGCAATCACATCAACTATATCATATGGTTGATTTGGGTTTTCTGGAATTATTTCATTTAAAATATCGTCCAATCTATCAATTGGATCATCACATTTAATTGCTGGAGGATCTTCTAAATTATTTGATGGAAGGTAGCTCATTAACTTTCTAATAAGCATTAAGTTTTCTTCATCAGTTTCGGCTAAAAAGTGAGAAACTCCAGATTTAGTAGAGTGAATATTTGCCCCACCTAATTGCTCAGTTGTAACGACTTCACCAGTTACAGCTTGTACCACCTTTGGTCCGGTAACAAACATATAACTAGTTTGATCGGTCATCACTGTAAAATCTGTTAACGCAGGAGAATATACAGCTCCACCAGCACAAGGGCCTAATATTGAGGAAATTTGTGGAATTACACCTGATGCCATGATATTTCTTTGGAAAATTTCTGCATATCCCGCTAAAGATCTAACTCCTTCTTGAATACGAGCTCCACCACTATCATTTAACCCAATTACAGGTACACCAATTTTCATGGCCATATCCATAATTTTACAAATTTTTAACGCATAAGTTTCCGATAATGAACCTCCAAAAACGGTAAAGTCTTGAGAGAATACATAAACTATTCTTCCATCAATTGTTCCATGCCCTGTAACAACACCATCTGATAGGTAAACTTGTTTATCTAACCCAAATGATTTAGTTCTGTGAGTTACAAACATGTCAAATTCTTCAAAACTATCTTCATCTAAAAGAATTTCAATTCTCTCACGCGCAGTTAATTTTCCTTTAGCGTGTTGAGATTCAATTCTTTTTTCACCTCCACCTAGTTTTGCTTTAACTCTCTTTTCAATGAGTTCGTTAATTTTATCTTGATTTGCCATTGTAATATTTTTTCTTTTTACTCTTCTTTAGAACATAGTTCTGTTAACACTCCTTGTGTTGATTTTGGATGAAGAAAACCTATGTTTAATCCTTCAGCACCTTTTCTTGAAACCTTATCCACTAATTTTACTCCTCTTTCTTCAGCTAACTTTAAAGCTTCAGTAGCATTATCAACTGCAAACGCAATGTGATGAATGCCTTGCCCTTTCTTTTCTATAAATTTTCCTATTGGTCCTTCTGGAGAAGTGCTTTCTAATAATTCAATTTTTGTGTTACCTACCAAAAAAAAGGCTGTTTTCACCTTTTGATCAACAACCTCTTCTATCGCATAGCATTTCATTCCTAAGACCTCTTCATAATATTTAATGGATTCGTCTAAATTTTCTACGGCTATCCCGATGTGTTCTATATGTGAAATATTCATAAATAATATATTTTTGTAAGTTATTTTTATACCATACCTAAAAAAAAGGCTAGAATTTTATCTATTATCTAATTGAATAACAAAATTAGGGTATCCTAAATTTTAAAAAGATGACAGATATCATAATTTAAATTAAATTACTAAAACGTTTTATTAAATTTTTTAAACACTTAAATAGCTGATAGACTACTACATATAATTTTAATTAAATTATTGTTTTCAATGTTAATAAAGTTGTTTATAAAACAACGTTGCATGTAATAACTTTTAACAAAAAAGGCTCAAAATTCTTCGAGCCTTTCTAATTAAATATTAATAATTTAACTACATTTCATCATATCTAATGTGAAGACTCTCAATCATGTTTTTTGACATTTTTTCAAGATTAAAGTTATGTTTCCATCCCCAATCTTCTCTTGCTCTAGAATCGTCAATACTTTTTGGCCAACTATCTGCTATATTTTGTCTAAAATCAGAATGGTAGGTAATTTCAAATTTTGGAACAATTTTTTTAATTTCAATGGCTATTTCTTCAGGAGTAAAACTCATTGCTGCTAAATTATAAGATGATCTTACCTTAATTGTTGATGCATCAGCATCCATAATTTTAATAGTTGCATCAATAGCATCATCCATATACATCATTGGTAGCTTTGTATCTTTACTCAAAAAAGAATCGTATTTACCGTGTAACAATGCATTGTGGTAAATTTCTACAGCATAATCCGTAGTCCCTCCTCCTGGATCCGCTTTCCAACTGATGATTCCAGGATATCTTATACTTCTTACATCAACTCCAAATTTATTAAAATAGTACTCACACCAACGCTCACCTGCTTGTTTGCTAATACCATATACTGTTGAAGGTTCCATAATGGTTTCTTGTGGAGTATTTTCTTTTGGGGTTGTTGGTCCAAAAACCGCTATTGAACTTGGCCAAAATAGTTTTTCAATTTTTCCTTCTTTAGCCAAATTTAAAACATTAAATAACGAGGTCATATTTAATTCCCAAGCTTTTGCTGGGTATTTTTCACCTGTGGCTGAAAGCATAGCGGCCATTAAATAAACTTCATTGATTTGGTATTTTTCAATAATTTTTAAAATTGAATTATAGTCCATTGCGTTTATAAATTCAAATGGACCAGAGCTCATCAACTCTTCATTACCTTCTCTAATATCTGAAGCTACTACAGCATTTTCTCCATTAATTTCACGCAATTTCAAAGTTAATTCTGTACCTATTTGTCCACATGCACCAATAATTAATATACGCTTATTCATTTGATAAAAAAACAGTTTAATTTAGCTTCAAAGATACTGAAAATTAAAATTTATAGTTATTTTATTAGCAATTTTATTAAAAATGAATTTTTAAAAATTAAAAGTAGATTTATTAGTACTTTTGACAATTCTAAGCTATAATTATGAAATATCTAATTGGTTTTTTAATCATTATTTTAAGTTTAAATACTTCGTGCAATAAAAACAAAACGACAAAAAATGTTAATGAAGTAATTGATTCAATAAAAATTGATTCGAGTAGAATAGTTAATACTATAGGGGAAACCTTAATACCAAAAGCAAAAAAAGAGCTAGCTAATTGGAAAGAATATCAAAACTTAGATGAGTTTATGTTGAAATATTACAATATTTCAACAATGGAAGCTTTGGTATATTCTAAAGAACTATCAGATTTAGTAAAATTAATGAAAGATACCATTAGAGTTGATAAACTAAATACCTTAAATGTTATTGCACGTTTTAATGTGCTCCATAATGAAGCATTACGATTGGCCGATATGGCAAAAATACCATCTATTACAGAAGAAGAAGTAAATGAAGAAGTTGGAAAAATTTTGAATTTATATGCGTCCGTTAATTCAAAAATTAATACCATTTACAAAGCTGAAGACTTACAAAACTCTTTAGAAATTGATATCGAAACACCTATTGAATTAGAGCCTGAACATAGAAAACCAACTATTAGAAAAATTCCTACTAGGGTCTCTTCAAAAAAAGACAATTAAATTAATAACTGTTTTTGATTCGCTTATCTTTATCAACCTCAATAATATTAATTATTTTATTGTCTTTATATTTCACCTTAGTTATTTTATTTTCACTCCAATAGGTCCAAACACCAACTTTAATACCATTATTATAGGTGGCATAACATTTCAAACTTCCATCTAGATTATAACTTTCCCATGAAGCATGTAATTTTCCTTCTTTTGTATAAAACCCATGTTGCATGACCATTCCATTTTCATAAAACAGAGTAACTTCGGTTAAATTTCCTTTAATATTGATTTCTTTTAATGATGTATTTTGAGCATAGCTAATAGATGCTAAAGCTAGTAAAACAAGTGTAACTATTTTTTTCATAACTAATAATTTTGATCAACCATAAATAATTACTCAAATTTATTAAATAACTAGATTATAAATTGTGATTAAAATCAGCACCCTAAGTACAACTATTCAATAAAAAAGAAAGTTTTTAAATTTTCATTATAAATGTTATACTTGAATTTGAAATCAAGTTTTAATTTCATAAAAATTAATAATTACTCATTTGAATTAGCATATTAAGATACGTTTAAAAAAATATTATTTTACATTTGGTGAAATTATTTTTTATGAAAAATTTCCTACTATTGCTCGGGTTGTTTATTTCTTTTATTAGTGTTCAAGCTCAGTACAATGAAACAGCGCCATGGATGCAATCCAAATATAAAACCCAATTTAAAAAAGGAGGTACAGATCAACTTTCATTAACTGAAATATCATCAATGTTTAATGAATATTGGAAAGGTAAAGATTATACTAAAAAAGGGAGTGGTTACAAACCTTTTAAAAGATGGGAAGAATTTTGGAAGCATTTTACCGATAAAAATGGTTATTTACCAAACTCTTCTAAATTATGGAATTCATGGAAAACTAATATTCAAACTTTTGAAACAAATGCTAATTCTAACGATAGTAATTGGATGCCTTTTGGGCCTAACACATTAATTAATCATAAAACTTCAACTGCAAATTTAGGAAGGGTAAACGTAATACTTCCTGATCCTAATAATGAAAATATCATATATGTAGGCACTCCGGCTGGAGGTATCTGGAAATCAATTGATAAAGGTTTAACCTGGGTTCCTCTTTCAGACAACTTACCACAAATAGGTGTTTCAGGAATAGCAATTCATCCTAGTGATTCCAATACCATTTACATTGCTACAGGAGATGATGATGCCTCTGATACTTATAGTGCAGGAGTCTTTAAATCAATTGATGGTGGAAAAACTTGGAACGAAACAGGTTTAAATCCTAACAACACACCTGATTCAATGAATGATATTTATATCCACCCTGACAATCCTGAAGTATTATGGGTAGCTACAAATAATGGATTATATAAAACAACTAATGGAGGAGATACTTGGCTCCAAAAAATTGCAGGTAATATTAAAGATATTAAGTTAAAACCTTTAGATCCAAATACTATTTATATTGCAACTAAATCTAAAATTTTTAAATCGATTGATGGAGGTAATAATTTTGAACAAAAAACTATTGGATTACCAGTTACATCTGGTAGATTAGTTATAGACGTTACACCTGCAAACCCTAGTTATTTATATGTATTAAGTGCTGATTTAGAATATAATTATCAAGGCATTTACAAATCAATAGATAGTGGTGAAAATTTTTCAAAAACATCTAATACTGTAAATATATTAGAAAGTGATCAGGCTTGGTATGACCTAGCTTTAGCTGTTTCAGATACAAACCCTGAAGAAATATATGTAGGTTGTTTAAATATTTGGAGATCTATGTCTGGTGGTGTAGGCTTTAACAAACTAAATAATTGGTCGCACCATACAGCCTCATTTACACATGCAGATATCCATTTTTTACGTTTTTATAATAATGAACTATTTGCAGGAACTGATGGTGGGTTTTATAAAAGTACTGATCATGGTACTACTTTTCAAGATTATACTCAAGGCATGCAAATTGGACAATTTTATAAAATTTCTGTTTCAGCAAGAAATTCAAATAAAATTGCGGGTGGATTACAAGACAATGGAGGCTTTGGCTTAACAAATAATGGAGATTGGAGTAATTATCACGGAGGTGATGGAATGGACAATGCAGTAGATCCAAATAATGAAAATAAATATTATGGGTTTACCCAGTATGGAGGTTCATTAAACATTTCAACCAATGCTGGTGAAAATAGAATCTCTAGTTTTGGAGGCCCAGAAGAAGGTAATTGGGTAACTCCTTTAGAAATTAATAAGGATGGAGAACTTTACGCCGGTTATACAAGCTTATATCATTTTACTGGCTCTGAATTTATTAAAGTATCATCTACTTTTGAAGGCAAAATTGATGAATTAGAAATTGATGCTAATGATACTAATAGTATTTATGTAGGTGTAGATAAAAACTTTTATCAAAGTATTGATAAAGGTTTAAATTTTAATTTAAAACACTCTTTTGAAGCTAATATTTCATCAATCGCTGTTCATAGTAGTAATAGCAATATCATTTATGTATGTACATCAGGATATGGACAAAGAGGTATTTATAAATCTGTAGACAATGGAGAAACATTTACTAATATTACTTACAATCTACCAACAAATCAAGCTTTTTTTGACATAGTACATCAGGGAAGACATAAAGATAACCCTATTTATATTGGAACAAGTTTAGGTGTTTTTAGGTTAGATGACACCGCTAATGAGTGGGCTTCTTTTTCTAACAATCTACCTACAGTACCAATACGAGATTTAGAAATTTCGCTAGATGATGCTAAAATAACTGCAGGAACCTATGGTAGAGGTATTTGGCAATCGGATATTTCTGTGGAACTTCCTGAATCTGAAATAAGATTATTAGAAATTGTATCTCCTACAATATCTAATATTTTAGAAGACAATTTTACTATTAAGTTAAAAGCTGAAAACAAAGGTATAAAGCCTATAGATAAAGTTTTTGTTAAGTATAAATTAGATACTAACGAAGAAAAAAGTTACCAATGGAATGGCTTAATTGGTAAAAACTCTACGGGTATTATTACCATCCCTAATATACCCATAGAATATGGAAAGCATAGCTTAAATATTGAAGTAACTGTAGATGGAGATGCTTTCCCAGAAAACAACACTTTATCAACTTCTTTTGTTTCAAACAGAAAAACAGTACCTAATATTTTAAATTCTTTTGAAGATGAAAACGAAGAATTACTATCCTACAATGAAGACGATATTTTTTCAACAGAATGGAGCATTGGTAACCCAAACGGAACATTACTTAATACAACAGGTTCAGGGACTAATGCTTACGCAACAAATTTAACAGGAAATTACAACGACTTAAAAAAGAGCTACATAGTTTCTAAATACTATGATTTATCCTCATTAATTTCTCCTACCTTTAAATTTAAAATGATTTACGATTTAGAAGAAAATTGGGATATTATTTATATTGAATATTCATTAAATAATGGGAAAAACTGGGAAATTTTAGGAACTAGTAACGATTCTAGTTGGTACAATAGTAATAGAACAAATGCTTCTTCTGGCTTTTCAAATGATTGTCAAAATTGTCCTGGTGCCCAATGGACAGGTACCGATACTGAAATGAAAGAATATTCATACAATTTATCTTCATTAAACTCTAAAGGAAATGTGTTATTCAGATTTGTTTTTCATTCTGATACCGCAGAAAACCAAGAAGGTATTGTAATTGATGATTTTATTATTATTGAAGAAGGAATAAATGATACCGATGACGATAATGATGGAATTTTAGATGTAAATGATAATTGTCCTACAATAGCCAATCCAAACCAAGAAGACTCCGATAATGATGGAATTGGTGATGTTTGTGATGAAGATGCTGACAATGATGGAATAGTTGACGATATTGACAATTGCCCAAACACTCCAAATGAAAATCAGCTAGATACTGATGCCGATGGAATAGGTGATGTTTGTGATGAGGATGACGACAATGATGGAATTTTAGATGTGGATGACAATTGTCCACTAACCCCAAACACTAATCAAATTGATCTTAATAACAATGGTATTGGAGATATTTGTGAAGATAGTGATGAAGACGGAATAGTTAACCTTATTGACAACTGTCCTGAAAATGCTAATATAGATCAACTAGACAATGATAATGATGGGATAGGTGATGTTTGTGATGAGGATGACGACAACGATGGAATATTCGATGTAAATGACAATTGTCCATTTAATTACAATCCTGATCAAAATGACTTTAACAATAACGGGGTTGGTGATGTTTGTGAAGATTCTGATAATGATACTATTTTTGACAACAATGACAATTGCCCATTAACTGTTAACCCTAACCAAGAAGATACAGATAATGATGGAATTGGAAACATATGTGATGACGATGATGACGATGATGGAATATTAGATGCAAATGACAATTGTCCATTAACTGCAAACCCTAACCAAGAAGATACAGATAATGATGGGATAGGTGATGTTTGTGATGAGGATATTGATGGAGATGGTATTACAAATGATACCGATAATTGTCCTTATAAAGCAAATCCAAATCAAGAAGATTTTGATAATGATGGAATTGGCGACATTTGTGATGATGATATAGATAATGATGGTGTACTGAATTATTATGATAGCTGTAACGATACACCTATTAATGATTCAGTGGATGTAAATGGCTGTACTTTATTTAGCTTACCAACAACCAACTTTTTATTAGAAATTTATGGAGAAACTTGTAGAGCAAATAATAATGGATATATTGTATTAAAAGCTACAGAAAATTTAAATTACACAGCAATAATTACAGGAAGTGGAAGTTCAACTTCTAAAGAATTTACAAATAACATTACATTTAATAACCTAGAAGCTGGTAATTATACGATATGTATAACTGTTGAAGATCAACCTGACTATGAAATTTGCTTTAATGCAGTAATAACAGAACCTGAAGATTTAGCTGTTTCATCCAAAGTTAATGCACATTCAAAATCAGTTATCGTTACCTTAAACGGTAGCACCAATTACTTTGTAACTTTAAACGGAGTAACTACCAAAACATTTGAATCTTCGTTAAAATTAGCATTAAAACCAGGCATCAACAAACTTAAAGTAACTACAGAAACTGCTTGCCAAGGTGAGCATTTGGAATCATTTATAGTTCCTTTTGAAGGAATTAAATTATATCCAAACCCTGTAAAACAACATAGAAGCTTATTTTTAACTACTGGAGATATCAAATCAAATAACATTAAAATTTCAATTCTAAATACTTTAGGTAGTATATTATCAACCAATATTTATTTAAACAATCCACAAAAAAGAATTGAAATCAGCACCAAACATTTACCTAAAGGAATGTATATATTAAATTTAGAATCTAAAGAAGTAACTAGAAGCTTCAATATAATAATTGAATAATATGAAAAAATTAAACATCCTTTTTAATTTAGGGATTATCAGTATCTTTTTAAGTTGTGGCGGTAAAGACAATCCGGATCCAGTAATTGTAGATCCTCCAACTGCTGCTATACTAACTTTTCCAATTAATAATGAAGAATGTAATACTGGTGAAAGCATTAATAGTACACAAAGCAAAGTAAATTTTGAATGGAATGTTTCAACCAACACCACTTCATATACCTTAGTAATTAGAAATTTATTGACCAATACAAATTTCAATACCAATACCACAAGTAACTTTAGCACAGCTATATTAAATAAAAATACTCCTTATAAATGGTGGGTTATTTCAAAAAATTCCGAAGCCACCAACACTGCTAAAAGCTCTGAATGGAAATTCTACAATGCTGGAGATGCTGTAAAATCTTATGCCCCATTCCCTGCAGAAGTAATTAACCCTAGTTTAGGCTCATCCATAAGCGGTGAAAATGTTACTTTAGAATGGAATGGAAGTGATGTTGATGGCGATATAAAAGAATATGATGTATATTTTGGAACTGTAAATCCACCAACTGAATTACTAAGCACTACATCCACTCAAAAAATAGAGAACGTTGTTGTTAGCCAAGGAAACACTTATTATTGGAACGTGATTACTAAAGACAATAGTAATAACTCATCAACTTCTGAAATTTTTCAATTTAAAATTATAAACTAGTTTATAATAAAAAGAGGTAAATTAATTTACCTCTTTTTATTCCTCTGAAAATAATTGATTAACTATTTCATAAACCAATGATGTTTCATATCCCTTAGAAATTAAAAAAGCTGAAAGCTTCGCTCTTTTTTTAAAATAGTTAGTTTCTTTTATCAATTTTATTTTTTTTTCTGCTAACGCTTGTAATGTATTTTTATATTCTTGATCATCAATTTCTTTTAATGCTGTTATAATATTATAAGAAGAAATATCTCTAAACTTTAGTTCATTAATAATTTTAAGTTTACCCCATTTTTTTATTGAAAATTTCCCTCTTGCAAATGCTTTAGAAAAACGTTCTTCATTTAAAAAGTTATATTGTATTAGATGAAGGATAATTTTTTCTTTTGCAGCTGGTATCATCTTTAAATCATATAACTTTTTTTCAACCTCTTTATGGCTTCTTTCCTGATAACTACAAAAATATTCTAATACCTTAGTAGCTTCATCTACTGTATATGATTTTTTATTTTTCATTGATTACAAAAATAATTGAAAATAAAGAAGCAGTCTAAAAAAGAAATTAATTTCTTTTTTAGACTGCTTCTTTATAATTAAATGGTGATAAATTATTCTCCGTGTAACCAAGCTTTTTTGCCTAATAACTGTTCTTCTGTTTCTTCATGATCTTCATCAGGAACACAACAATCAACTGGACAAACAGAAGCACATTGTGGTTCATCATGGAAACCTTTACATTCAGTACACTTATCAGTTACAATAAAGTAAAATTCATCAGATAATGGTTCATTCATTTCATCAGCATCCGCTTCACCTCCACTAGGTAAAGTCACAGTTCCGCTTAAAGCTGTTTCATCTGAATACGCCCATTCACTATCTGGTTCGTAAATTGCATTGTTAGGACACTCAGAAATACAAGCATCACAGTTTATACATTCATCTGTTATTTTAATAGCCATGTTTACTAATTTTTAATATTTATTTATTCTACAAAATTATACATTTTTATGCAAGTCAATGTGACAAAAGTCATTTACTGTTATAAAAAGTAACTATATATTTGACTCTTAAATTTAAACATAAAATTTAATTCAATAAATTTAAATAAAATTTTTTAATTAGCATAAATTATGGTTACAGCTAAAACAAAGCATCAACCCGAAATATTGGAGGCAGTAGTTATCCGATTTGTTGGTGATTCAGGTGATGGAATGCAGTTGACAGGAACTCAGTTTTCTGACACCTCTGCAATGTTTGGAAATGACATAGCAACCTTCCCAAACTATCCTTCAGAAATTAGAGCTCCACAAGGAAGTTTATATGGAGTTTCTGGGTTTCAAGTTCACATAGGTAGTGTAGAAATAAGCACCCCGGGAGATAATGTTGATTTATTGGTAGCAATGAACCCTGCTGGTTTAAAAACCAATTTACATGCCGTAAAACCAGGGCACACAATTATTATTGATACTGATGCTTTTACCAAAAAAAATTTAGAAAAAGCTCAATACCAAACTAATCCTTTAGAAGATGGCTCTCTTGAAAACTATAGAGTTATTGAGGTAGCAATGTCTAGCTTAACCAAAGAAGCTTTAAAAGACGTTGAAGGTTTAGATAATAAAAGTATTACCCGAAGTAAAAACATGTTTGCTTTAGGTATGGTATATTGGATGTATGATAGATCTACTCAGCATACCATAGATTTTTTCAACAAAAAATTTAAATCTAAACCAAACATCATTGAAGCTAATACTAAAGTTTTAAATGCAGGCTTTTATTTTGCTGAAACTTTAGAATTAATTCCAAATGCTTACACCATTACTCCAGCCAAAATGGCTTCTGGAACCTATAGAATTATTATGGGTAATACAGCAACTGCTTGGGGGTTTTTAGCTGCAGCTGAGAAATCTGGGTTAGAATTATTTTTAGGTTCTTATCCAATTACACCAGCTACAGATATTTTACACGAATTAGTAAAGCATAAACATTTTGGTGTTAAGGCTTTTCAAGCCGAAGATGAAATAGCTGGCATCGCTTCTGCAATTGGTGCTTCATTTGCTGGAGATTTAGCAATTACAACAACTTCTGGTCCTGGATTAGCTTTAAAAGGTGAAGCTTTAGGCTTGGCAATGATGGTAGAATTACCTTTAGTGGTTGTAAATGTTCAACGTGGTGGTCCTTCTACTGGTTTACCTACAAAAACAGAACAATCTGATTTATTGCAAGCATTATACGGTAGAAATGGTGAAAGTCCTGTAATTGTAATTGCTGCAAGTACTCCTGCTAACTGTTTTAATTACGCTTACCAAGCTGCAAAATTAGCCTTAGAACATATGACTCCTGTAATTTTACTTACAGATGGTTATATAGCAAACGGTTCCGCTCCTTGGAAAGTGAAATCTGTTAGTGAAATGCCAGAAATAAAAAATAATATTGTAAAAGACGTTACAGAAAACTGGCACCCGTACGATAGAAACGAAGAGTCTTTAGCTAGAAATTGGGCCATTCCTGGAACATCAGGTTTAGAACATAGAATTGGTGGTTTAGAAAAAGACAAGGTTACAGGCAATGTCTCTTATGTTCCTGAAAACCACGAATATATGACTAAGATTAGAGCAGAAAAAGTTAAACGTGTTCAAAATTACATTCCAAACTTAGAAACTGAATTTGCAGAAACTGGTGATTTATTGGTAATTGGCTGGGGAGGAACTTACGGTTCTCTTCATTCAGCTGTAAAACAACTAAACGAAGAAGAAGGTTATAAAAATATTGGTTTTGCTCATTTTAATTACATAAATCCTCTTCCTAAAAATACGGAAGAAATTTTAACTAAATTCAAAAAAATTGTTGTTTGTGAATTAAACAATGGACAATTCTCTAAAGTATTAAAAATGAATTTTAATGGGTTTGAATTTTTACAATATAACAAAGTTCAAGGCTTACCATTTGGAAACACTGAATTAATTGAAAAATTTAAACAATTAGTAAAATAATTATGGAAACAACAGCTGTAAAAAAATATACATTTAAAGATTTTGCTAGCGATCAAGAAGTAAGATGGTGTCCTGGTTGCGATGACTATGTTATTTTACGTTCTATGCAAAAAGCACTTCCAGAAATGGGGGTTAAAAAAGAAGAAGTTGTATTTATTTCAGGTATTGGATGCTCATCTCGTTTTCCATACTATATGAATACTTATGGAATGCACAGTATTCACGGTAGAGCGCCCGGAATAGCTTCAGGAGTTAAATTAGCAAACCCTAACTTAAGTGTTTGGGTTATGACAGGCGATGGTGATGCTATGGCTATTGGTGGAAACCACTTTATTCATGTGTTACGTAGAAATATTGATTTAAATATTGTACTATTTAACAATGAAATTTACGGTTTAACAAAGGGTCAGTTTTCACCTACTTCATTAGTTGGGCAAAAAACAAAATCATCTCCTTATGGAAATACACAACCACCTTTTTCTCCAGGTGAATTAGCATTAGGAGCTCAAGCTCGTTTTTTTGCAAGAATTGGTGGAAATAACCCTAAAGAAATGTCTAATATTTTTGTTGAAGCACATAAATTTAAAGGAACTTCATTAATTGAAGTTTTACAAAATTGTGTAATCTTTAATGATGGTTGTTTTACCAATATAACGGATAAAGCAGTTAAAGAAGACAAACAAATATTTCTTGAAGATGGCAAACCAATGATTTTTGGTAAAGATCGTAATAAAGGTTTGGTATTAAACGGACTTAAATTAGAAGTAGTTACCATTGGCGAAAATGGAATTACCGAAGACGATATTTTAGTACATAATGCCAAAGAAAAAGATCCAACATTACACCAAATGTTAGTTCGATTAGAGTATCCTATTGCAACTGGAATTATAAGAAGTTATAATGATGTAACACTTGAAGAAAGAGAAGATGCCCTAACTGCACAAGTAAAAGCAAATTCAAATTTCAAAAAAACTGATGATTTGTTCTTCTCTGGCGAAACCTATGAAGTTAAATAATCATTGTAAAAAAGATAGCTGATTTTTATCAGCTATCTTTTTTAATTGATTTACCTCTGTACTTATGTTTCTTATAATTTAAAAAAATCTAACTATTTAATCCTCTATTTTAGATTACAAATTATATTTAATATACTTAATTTAAGTGGGCTTACTTTTTCTATATCTTCATAGAAAAAGACCAATATTAAACCAATTAACTTTTCACAATAGCTTATTATAATTGGAATAATACTAATTAATATACAATATTAGTTAAAAGATCAAAGGCATTAAATAGGCAAGTAAAATAACTCTAAACTTTAAAAAACTGATGTTTTATTCTTATCAATTAGAACCTATAAACTTTAAGTGATAAATGTAACATGAATAACTGATTTTTATCAGCTATCGTTTTCTTATATTAATATACATTTGTATTCGTATTTCTTAAAACTTTAAAAAATTCTTAATAAATCTATATATTCTACTACTTTTGTAGATTAATAAAAAGCGTTTAAAAAATGGGATCAGAAGCCATTATTGTATTTTTAATTGCTGGGATTGTTTTGGTTGCGGGAGCAAATTTTTTATCAAATCTAATTTCGCACAAATCAGATAACCCTCAAAAAAGAGAACCTTATGAAAGTGGTATGACTACAATTGGGCCAACCTGGGTTCAGTTTAAAGTAGGTTATTACCTTTTTGCCATCTTATTTTTAATATTTGATGTAGAGGTAGCATTTTTAATTCCATGGGCAGTGGTTTTTAAAGATGTAGGAGCTGTTGCTTTTATTGAAATAACCATCTTCTTAGTAATTTTAGGATTAGGACTATTATACGCTTGGAAAAAAGGAGCATTAAAATGGGAATAGAAAAAACACAAGAAATTCCAGAAGATTTCCCAGGAAAAGTAATTCCTGCAGGAAATGGAGCTAACGTAATTGTTACTTCATTAGATAAAATAATTAATTGGGGGCGATCAAATTCACTTTGGTCGCTTTACTTTGGCACAAGTTGTTGCGCCATTGAAATGATGCAAACTGGAGCAGCACGCCATGATTATTCTCGATTTGGATTTGAAGTTGCCAGACCTTCCCCGCGACAAGCAGATTTAATTATAATTGCAGGAACCATTGTAAATAAAATGGCACCTGTTTTACGCCGTTTATACGATCAAATGGCAGAGCCAAAATATGTGATAGCCATGGGAGCTTGTGCAATTTCTGGAGGTCCATTCTTTTACAACTCTTATTCGGTAGTAAAAGGAGCCGATCACGTAATACCTGTTGATGTTTACGTTCCTGGTTGTCCTCCTCGTCCTGAAGCTTTATTGGAAGGTATGTTAATGCTTCAAGATAAAATCCGAACTGAAAATATGAAACATAAAGAAAATCCTATTGAAGGATTTGATGAAGGATTATAAAACTGAAGTTATGAACAACGAAGCATTACAAAATATAATAAGCAGCTGGATTCCAGAATTGGAATTTACAGAAGAAGGCTCAGAATTCTTAACCATTTCAGTAAAACCTGAAAATTTACACCAATTAATGAACCAATTAAAAAGCAATAAAGAAACAAATTTCGATTACTTGTTTTGCTTAACTGGTATGGATTGGGGAAAAGAATTAGGCGTAGTTTATCATTTAGAATCTACAACTCACAGACATATTATTGTTGTAAAAGTAAAAACAACTGATAGAGATAATCCTGAGTTTCATACAGTGTGTGATATTTGGAAAACTGCAGAATTTCATGAACGTGAAGTTTTTGATTTTTTTGGAATTAAGTTTAACAACCATCCTAATTTAAAAAGACTTTTTTTAACTGAAGATTGGGACGGATATCCACTTAGAAAAGATTATGTAGATGAAATTAATATGGTTATCAAATAGTAATTATGGATACAACTATTAAAAATAGCAACTTAAAATCTGAAGAATATTTTATTAATATGGGACCTCAACACCCTGCTACCCATGGTGTTTTGCGTTTATTATTAACCATTGATGGTGAAATTATTAAAAAAGTAGAACCAGATTTAGGTTATATTCATCGATCTATAGAAAAAATGTGTGAACGTGATAGCTATCAGCAAATTGTGCATTTAACAGATCGAATGGATTATTTATCTTCTCATATAAATAATGAAGCCGTCTGTTTAACTGTTGAAAAAGCTTTAGAGCTAGAAGTTCCTGAACGTGTAAAAGTAATTAGAACCATTATTGGTGAATTAACACGTATTGCATCACACACACTTTGGTGGGGAGTTATGGGAATGGATGTTGGTGCGCTTACCACTTATTTTTATGGCTTTAGAGATCGTGAAATGATTAACGATATTTTTGAGGAAACTTGTGGAGCACGATTAACCATGAACTACAACATTCCTGGAGGTTTAATGTTTGATATTCATCCAAATTTTGTAAAAAGAGTTAAAGATTTTATTGCTCACTTTAAGACAAAATTACCTGAATATGACACTTTACTTTCTGGAAATGTTATTTTTCAAAAAAGAACAAAAGGAGTGGGTATTTTAACCAAAGAAGATGCTATTTCATTTGGAGCTTCGGGTCCAGTTGGACGTGGATCTGGTTATTCTTGTGATGTTAGAAAGCACCATCCTTATAGTGCCTTAGACAAAGTAAATTTCAAAGAAATTTTAAAAACTGATGGCGATACATTTGCTCGTTATCAAGTAAGAGTTGAAGAAATGTGGGAATCTCTTTCAATAATTGAGCAATTAATTGATAATATTCCAGAAGGTGATTATAAAGTTGCTACCAATGCGGTTATAAAATTACCTAAAGGTGAATTTTATCAAAAAGTAGAAACTGCCAGAGGAGAACTAGGGGTATATATAGTTAGCACTGGAACCAAAAATCCTTATCGTGTAAAATTTAGATCTCCTGGGTTTTCAAATATTTCACTGTTAAATCATATAACAGTAGGTGGTAAAATTGGAGATTTAGTTGCTACTATGGCGACATTAGATATTGTAGTACCAGATATTGACAGATAAATTTAATACTATGAATATAACATTAAGTATTACAACAACTATTTACAAATTTCTTTCAGAATATATGTCTGAAGGAGCAGCTAACATAGGTACAATGGTTACAATTGCATTCATTTATTTAGCCATTTTTGCCGTTGCTGGTTTGTACTTAGTTTTATTAGAAAGAAAAGTTGCCGCTTGGTTTCAATTAAGAATTGGACCTAACAGAGTTGGTTGGTGGGGTTTGCTACAAACAATGGCAGATGCATTAAAACTGGTTTCAAAAGAGTTAACAGGAACTGTAAAAGCAGATAAATTTTTATACAATTTAGCACCCTATTTTGTAATAGTTTCATCATTAATGGCATTGGCTGTTTTTCCTTTCACTAAAGAATTTCAAGCATTTGATATCAATATTGGAATCTTCTTTTTAATTGCCATTTCATCAATTGGTGTTATCGGAATTTTATTAGGAGGTTGGGCAAGTAATAACAAATTTGCTTTAATTGGTGCAATGAGAAGTGGCGTTCAAACAATAAGTTACGAACTTTCTGTAGGACTTTCACTTTTAACCATGGTTTTAATTACTGGCACTTTACAACTTTCCGAAATTATTGAAGTTCAAAAAAATGGTTGGTTAATTGTACAAGGTCATATCCCTGCTGTTATTGCATTTATGATATATATGATTGCAGGAACTGCTGAAACTAATAGAGCTCCATTTGATATGGTTGAAGCTGAAAGTGAATTGGGAGCTGGTTTCCATACAGAATATTCAGGAATGAAATTCGCTTACTTCTTTTTAGCCGAGTTTATAAACATGTTCATTATTGCAGCCATTGCAACTACCATATTTTTTGGCGGTTGGTTATCTCCTTTTGGAATTACCGATGCTATTCCTTGGTTAGGTGCTTTTTGGTTTTTAGGAAAAACCTTGTTATTGGTCTTTTTAATGATGTGGTTTAGATGGACTTTTCCAAGATTAAGAGTTGATCAATTACTAACCCTTGAATGGAAATATTTATTACCGTTAAACTTACTAAACATCATTTTAATGGCATTAATTGTTTGGCTAAACCTAACAATTCAATTTTAAAGATTATGAGTTATTTTGGAGACATCTATAAAGGAATAAAAACACTACTTACTGGTATGAGTGTTACCGGAAAGTATTTTATAACCTCACGCAAAGGAGCCATTACGCAACAATATCCAGACAACAGAGATACTTTAAAAATGTTTGATCGTTTTCGTGGCGAAGTAGTCATGCCACATAATGAAAATAACGAACATCGTTGTACTGGTTGTCAAAAATGTGAATTGGCTTGTCCAAACGGAACTATTGAAATTATTTGGGATAGACAAATTGATCCTGAAACAGGTAAAAAGAAAAAAATGATAGACAAACACATTTACCATTTAGGAATGTGTACTATGTGTGGTTTATGCATTGAAGCTTGCCCAACTGACGCCATAAAATGGGCTCAAAATTTCGAAAATTCTGTTTATGACAGAACAAAATTGACAAGAGTTTTAAACAAACCAGGTTCTAAATTAATGCCTGGTGTAGAAGATTAAACTTATGGAAAGATATATATTTTACATCTTAGCTTTAATAATGATTGTTTTTGCAATTGCATCTGTAACTAGCAAAAAAATGCTTCGATCAGTGATTTACTTATTATTTGTTTTATGTGGTATTGCAGGAATCTATTTTTTAATAGATTATAATTTCCTTGCTGCTATTCAATTAACCGTATATGCTGGTGGAATTATTGTACTAATTATATTTTCAGTGGTGCTAGTTCATCATATTGAAATGGAATTAGAACTTGCTAAAAAATCTAAGCAAATTTTAGTAGGATTAGCCTGTTTAATAGGTTTAGGAGTATTTTTAACCACTATTTATTCTCACCCATTTAACGTGGTTGAAAATAATATTACTACCACTACTGAAGATATTGGTTTAGGCTTATTAAGTTATGAAACAGGTGGCTTTATTTTACCATTTGAAGTAATTAGTGTGCTTTTGTTAGCATCAATGATTGGAGCAATTGTAATAGCAAAAGGAAAGAAATTAACCGATAAAAATGATTCAACATTATGATCGCCGGAATTAGCATTTATGAAATTTTAACTGTTACCTCTATTTTATTTTTTATTGGTGTATACGGTTTTATTACTAGAAAAAACTTGATTTCAATTTTAATGTCTATTGAATTAATATTGAATGCATCCGTTATAAACTTTGTTGTTATCAATAAATACTTATATCCAGATTTATTACAAGGGGTCTTCTTTTCAATATTTATTATTGCAGTTGCCGCAGCTGAAACTGCATTAGCCGTAGCAATTATAATTAATTTATATCGACAAATTGCTTCAGTAGAAGTGAAAGACACTGAAACTATGAAATATTAATATGTTGAAATTATGAATTTTACTTACATAATATTAATACCTTTAATTCCACTAGTATCATTTTTACTATTAGGAATATTTAATAAAAAAATTAAACCAGGCATATCTGGATATATAGGTGTAGCTGGCTTGTCAACTTCAGCAGCATTATCTTTTTATACTGCTTATACCTATTTTTTTACAATAGGAAAAGTAGATGGTGTTTATCAAACATTTGTTGAGAAAATAACCTGGATGAATTTCACCGACACTTTAGCTATTGATATGGGAATTTTAATCGATCCTATTTCAGTAATGATGTTGGTGGTTGTATCTACAATATCACTAATGGTTCATATTTATAGCCGAGGTTATATGAAAGGAGATGATGGTTATACACGTTTCTTTGCATTTTTAGGCTTGTTCTCATTCTCTATGTTTGGCTTAGTATTGGCAACCAATTTATTCCAAATTTATATTTTTTGGGAATTAGTAGGGGTTTCTTCCTTTTTATTAATTGGATATTATTATACTAAAAGTTCAGCAGTAGCTGCCGCTAAAAAAGCTTTTATAGTAACTCGTTTTGCTGATTTAGGTTTTTTAATAGGAATTTTAATCATCGGATATTATACAGGAACCTACGATTTTGAAACTCTAAACAACCCTGAAGGAAGTGCTATTTTAAATTGGGCTTCATCTTCTTTTATGGGATTGTCTATTATAACTTGGGCATTGATCTTAATTTTTATGGGAGGTGCTGGGAAATCTGCAATGTTTCCATTACATATTTGGTTGCCCGATGCTATGGAAGGGCCAACCCCTGTATCTGCATTAATTCACGCAGCAACTATGGTTGTTGCTGGGGTATACTTAGTAGCAAGATTATTCCCAATGTATTATTTTGTTGAAGATGGCTTTGCTTTAAATATTGTAGCTTATGTAGGAGCTTTTTCATCATTATTTGCAGCAATAATAGCAATCACACAAACAGATATCAAACGTGTACTCGCATTTTCAACCATGTCGCAATTAGGATATATGATGTTGGCTTTAGGTGTTTCTGGGTACGATGGTCATGAGGGTGTAGGTTATATGGCATCTATGTTCCATTTATTTACTCATGCCATGTTCAAAGCGTTATTATTTTTAGGTGCAGGTTCTGTTATACACGCCGTACATAGTAATTATTTAAAAGATATGGGTAGCTTACGCAAGTATATGCCAATTACTAATATCACATTTTTAGTGGCTGCTTTGGCCATTTCAGGAGTTTTTCCTTTATCAGGGTTTTGGAGTAAAGATGAAATTTTAGTTGCGGCTTTTGAACACAATAAACTTATCTACTTTGTTGGAATTTTTGTTGCTGGCTTAACAGCTTTTTACATGTTCAGATTGTACTTTGGAATTTTTTGGGGTAAAAATACAACGTATAAACACACCCCTCACGAGTCTCCAATTTCAATGACTTTTCCTTTGATGATTCTTGCTTTTATTAGCATTTTTAGTGGATTCATCCCTTTCAGTGAATTGATAACTCCTGATAAAGCTGGCTTTGAAGCTCATTTAAATATTCCTTTAGCAATTGTTGCTACCATTATAGGTTTAATAGGAATAGGTTTAGCTTATATTTTCTATAAAAAAGAAAATGATTTAGCTGATAGATTTTCAAATGCTTTTGGAATATTTTACAAATGGACGTTTAACAAATTTTATTTTGATGAAATTTACTTATTTGTCACCAAAAAAATAATCTTTAATAGAATAGCTGGACCTATAGCTAGGTTCGATAAAAAAGTAGTTGATGGAACTATGGAAGGCATAGGAAATAAAACCGTAGTGATTTCCAAAAAAATTAAGGGTATCCAATCTGGTAAAGTACAAGACTACGCATTATCCTTCATAGCTGGGGCAGTAGTTTTAGCATTGGTTTTTATTTATTTATGGACAAACTAACAAATTAATATGGATATTTTATCACTTTTTGTAATTGTACCTGTTTTAACAATTATCGCTTTGTTATTTACCAAAGGTTTAAAACAGGCTCGTTTAGTCTCAATGGTTGGGAGTATATTTCAACTAGGAATGGCAATAAATTTAGTTATAGCTTATTTTAAAGAACGAGCTATTAATGATAGTATTATGGTTTTTACCAAAGATTTTGTTTGGTTTGAGCAGTTTAACATCCATTACTCAATTGGTGTAGATGGTATTTCTGTAGCCTTAATAGTATTAACTACAATTGTTGTACTTGCTGGTGTATTTATTTCTTGGAAAATGGCAGACCTACCTAAAGAATTTTTTATCTCATTATTAGTTTTATCAACTGGTGTGTATGGATTCTTTATTTCAATAGATTTATTTACCATGTTCCTTTTTTATGAAATAGCTGTAATACCAATGTATTTGTTAATTGGGATTTGGGGAAGCGGACCAAAAGAATACTCCGCAATGAAATTAACCTTAATGTTAATGGGAGCATCTGCAGTGCTAATGGTTGGTATTTTTGGAATTTATTTCAATTCAAATGCTGATGGAGGTGCTTTAACTTTTAACATCTTAGAAATTGCTCAAGTAAACATTCCTTTTGAAGCTCAAAAGTTGTTTTTCCCTTTAACTTTTATTGGATTTGCAGTTTTAGGAGCTTTATTTCCATTTCATACTTGGTCACCTGATGGTCATGCCTCAGCACCAACAGCAGTATCAATGCTCCATGCAGGTGTACTGATGAAATTAGGTGGATATGGTGTTTTTAGAGTTGCCATGTTTTTACTACCTGAAGGAACTATCCATTGGTCATGGTTCTTTATTATATTAGCAGCAATAGGTGTAGTTTATGGTGCTTTTGGAGCTATTAAACAAACCGATTTAAAATACATTAATGCATACGCCTCGGTAAGTCACCTAGGTCTAGTGCTGTTTGCTTTGTTAACTTTAAATAAAATAGCTTGGAACGGAGCAATTCTTCAATCACTATCACATGGGTTATTAACCGCCATGTTCTTTGCCTTGATTGGAATGGTTTACGGAAGAACTCACACGCGTGACATTCATAAATTAGGAGGTTTAATGAAAATAGTACCTTTTATTGGAGCTATTTATGTTATAACAGGTATGGCTTACTTAGGACTTCCTGGATTTAGTGGTTTTGTTGCTGAGATGAACATTTTTGTTGGCGCATTTCAAAATCCTGATATGTTTCAAAGAGTTTTAACAGTTTTAGCTGTTTCATCAATAGTTGTTACGGCTGTTTATATTCTTAGATTGGTAGGGAAAATTATGATGGGTCCCTTAGTTAATGAAGATTTTAAAAATTTACCGAAAGTTACTTGGTATGAAAAAACAGGTATTTTATTATTATTAATTCCAATTGTAGGAATGGGTGTTGCACCACTTTGGTTAAGCGACATGATAATGGCAAGTTTAGATCCTTTTATTAAAGGAGTATTATAAAAATTAAAACAGATAACTAAAATGAATTTTAGTAACTTTTTATTAATGAGACACGAGATTTTACTATTAACAATTACACTATTGTTATTGATTGGTGAAATTTTTATAAACAAAAACAAAAAAAGTAGTTTAGTCCATTTAGCAATTTTCTTATTTGGAATTCATACAGCTATTGGCTTTTTTGCCATTGATGAATGTAGCATTTTTGGAGGCTCGTTTCAAACAAATAATTTAATTCATCTTTTTAAAAACGTATTAAATATTGGAGTATTTACATTGTTGCTACAATCTGCAGATTGGATCCAAGAAAAGATCGTTAATCAAAATAGAGGAACTGAATTTTTTATATTATTATTCACCTCATTATTGGGAATGTATTTTATGATTTCCGCAGGTGACTTTTTAATGTTTTACATTGGTCTTGAATTATCAACTTTACCTGTTGCAGCGTTGGCATCTTATGAAACCCTAAAAAGAAAATCAAGTGAAGCTGGTATCAAATTAATACTTTCAGCAGCGTTAGCTTCAGGTGTTTCGCTTTTTGGTATTTCATTATTATATGCCACATCTGGTTCCATATTTTTTCATAATATTATTGAGGTTATCACTTCAACCAACTTAACAATTTTAGGATTTATCTTATTTTTTGCTGGTTTATCATTTAAAATATCTTTAGTGCCATTCCATTTTTGGACCGCAGATGTATATGAAGGTGCACCTATTAGTGTTGCCTCTTACTTATCAGTAATTTCAAAAGGAGCTGCAGCATTTATTTTAATGGTTTTAATGTTTACTATTTTTAAACCTTTGATACATACTTGGGAAAACATTGTTTATATAGTTGCATTAGCTACAATGTTTATTGGCAACTTATTTGCGTTACGCCAACAAAATATGAAACGCTTTTTAGCCTTTTCATCTATAGCTCAAGCGGGTTTTATATTGTTAGGGTTAATTACAGGAACTCAATTAGGAACTGCTACAGTAGTTTATTTTATATTGATTTATATTTTCTCAAATTTAGCTGCTTTTGGGGTAGTACAAGCTATTTCATTAAAAACAGGTAAAGAAAATATGGATGATTACAATGGGTTGTATCGCACCAATCCAAACTTAAGTTTGGTAATGATGTTAGCCCTATTTTCATTAGCAGGAATACCTCCTGTTGCTGGGTTTTTTGGTAAGTTTTTCTTATTTACTGCAGCTGCAAGTAAAGGTTATTACCTATTAGTTTTCTTAGCGGTGGTAAATGTTACCATTTCATTATATTATTATCTATTAGTTGTTAGAGCTATGTTTATTAGAAAAAATGACCATCCAATTCCTTTCTTTAAAAATAAACTTTATATGCGTTTAGGCTTATTAATTACAGTAATTGGTATTTTAGTTTTAGGCTTATACAGTCCGCTATACGACTACATTTATGAATTAAGTAGTATTTATAATTAAAAAAATTATGGGTTTAGAAGGTAAACATTCTTTTGGAAATATTGGAGATACAAGAGTAACTTTTGTTGAAAAAAAAATTGACGAAACTCGCATGGATTTTCTAAAAAAACTATTAGAACATAATGGTTTTGAAGTAGTGGTTGATGAAGAAAAAAGAAAATCAGAAGAAGATCCCCAATTATACACTATAGCAGTTACAGACATGGTGTTCAATCCAACAATATGGGTATATGAACGAAAACTAAAAACATTTGATGGTCATAAAGTAACTCCAGATTATTGGAATCAAAAAACTGAAGAGACAAATCCTCAATATTGGAAAAATTCAAAATAACTAGGTCAACTGCAATGCTTCAGTAATAATAAATTCATGTAAAATATGATCAACTAGTTGTTGGGTTTCATTAGGAAAATCTAGATTAATAGTAGTTCCTCTTTCTATCCATTGTTCTATTGTTGGAAGGTGTTTCTTTTTTAATGATTTTATAACTGGCACCCCTAATTCTTGTAAAGCTGTAGCATTAAAATGCTGCTCGTATTGATTTTTCATTGGAATTACCATCAATTTCTTTTTCAAGTAAATAGCTTCAGCAGGTGTTTCAAAACCAGCACCACATAAAATACCTTTACAAGTAGCCAAGCTTTTTTCAAACTTTTTACTGTTCACAGGCTTTATATATACATTTTTTTTCTGATAATATTTTTTAGCATTTTTTGAAAACACTTTCCATTTTATTCCTTTAATTTTTGATAATACCTGAATGATCTTTTCATCGGAATAAGAAGGTAAATAAACTGTATAATGATCTTTTTCAACTTTTTTCAATAATCTTATATCAGATCTAATTATAGGCGTATAAACCTTATTATTGTATTTTTTAAAATGAAATCCGAAATTTTGATTGCATTTTGCATAATTTTTTATGATAAAACTCCCTATAAAATCTTTATGTGAAGGCTTAGGTACACCTTTAGTAAATAAAGCTCCTTGATGGCTTAAAGAAATGCATTTTACTCCTTTAAATTTACAAGCCCAAGCAGTAATAGGTTCAAAATCATTGATGACTAAATCGTATTGTTTTACTGGGCAATTTTTAATTTCAGAAAATACATTTAAAATGCTATTTTTATTTAAAGTTTGTGCAATATCAACCCCTCCATTTTTTCCAAAATAAAAACTAAGACCTTTTAATTTGTATTTTATTTTATATGGTAACGTAACTTCAGCCTGTGTTCCACTAACTAAAATATCGACTTGAGCTCTTTTTAATAATGCAGGAATAATTTCTTTTGCTCGGCTCAAATGTCCATTTCCGGTTCCTTGTATTGCGTATAATATTTTCATAAATAGATGCTAATATTACTTATGAATATAAAAATCTGCAACAAGCTCCCCAAAAAGTTCTTTAGTAGATTTATCTATAACATCTACTTCATCAGAAATTGAAGTATATTCAACATTATTAAAATGAGAATCGTCATATTTATAAATACTCCACTTATTTTCCACAAATTCTAAAGCTGTTAAATTTTCAACCCAATCTCCAGAATTTAAATATTGAACACTTCCTTTATTATTTTTGAAATTTTTAATAACTGGTTGATGAATGTGACCACAAATTACATAATTGTAATAATTATCAATAGCAATATTTGTTGCTGTTTCTTCAAAATTATTGACAAATTTAACAGCAGATTTCACACTGTTTTTTATTCTTTTTGAAAGTGATATTTTACCTTTTCCCAATAAATTACTACAATAATTTGCACCTTTATTTAATAAAATGAGTGTATCGTACCCAATTGCCCCTAATTTTGCTAACCATTTAGAATGTTGCATAGTAACATCAAATACATCTCCATGAAAAAACCAAGCTTTTTTTCCATTAATATTAAGGACTAATTTATTTTTTATTGTGAAAGTACCTAATTCAAAATCTACAAATTTTCTAAGCATTTCATCATGATTACCTGTTATATAATAGGTTTCTTTTCCTTCAGAAATCCATTCAAAAATATATTTTATAACTTTCATATGAGAATTTGGCCAATACCGTTTACTAAACTGCCAAATATCAATAATATCACCATTAAGAATTACAATTGTAGGATCGATACTTTTTAAATATTGTAATAATTCTTTTGCATGGCAACCATAAGTTCCTAAATGCACATCAGAAATAACTACAATATCTATTTTTCTTTTGTTTTTTTTATTATTCACAAATAATTTTATTTGTACCCTTATAATTTTATACCGCAATTAACAACTTGTATGTTATTAAAAAGTTTAAAGACTATTACTTATTGGTTAACAAAACCTCTGTTATTTTAAATAATGTTTCGAAAAGTTAAATTGATTCTTGGAGTAGTTACTTTTTTTGTTTTAGGTAAACAATGTAACCATTTTGTTTGAGTTTCACCTTTCATTAACAACAAGTCTCCAGATTCTAAAATAATATCTACTTTATAGTTTTTGAATTTATGTTTTAAAGAAAATTTTCTTGCTGCACCTAGACTTAATGAAGCTATTATAGGATTTTCTCCTAGTTCTTTTTCATTATCTGAATGCCAAGACATTCCTTCACTTCCATTATGATACAAGTTTAATAAACATGAATTAAAACTCTCTTCGGTTTTTAGTTCAATAAGTTTTTTTAGGGATTGTAATTCTGGAGTCCAAAGCTTTGCCGTTTTTGTAATTTTAGAATACGAATATTTGTAATTAAAGTCACCAAACCAAGCAACTTTTCTAGAAGTAGTTATTCGTTTACCGAAAATTATTAGTTCATCCTGTTTCCAAAAATTAGCATTCAATAAAGTGTGGTAAAAAAAATCAATTTCGGCAATGTTTAATACATTCTGGCTCAAAAAAACTTCTCCATCAAAAGGGAGTAGGTTTTGATTAGGATTGTTATTAAATAAATCCATAAAAATATTAATGAAAAACTTCTTATATAATTGTTTTTCCTAAATACATTAAAATATCTCCTTTTTCTATAACAAAAGACATATCTAAAGAAGAAATAATATGAATTTCACCTTTCTTATCCTTAATAAACATAGGTATAGAGTGTGTTTCTTCGTTAATTTCTTTTAATAAACTTTTATAATGTTCAGGAGAATTTATAGTTACTTCATTTACTAATGGAAAGTCACGCACCACTTCACTTAAGTTAATATAATCGTCATTATGGGTGAATAATTGATTGCTTTTAACATCTTCTCCTTGTTTCATTTCATCTGTAGAGATTAATCTAAAAGCACCATTCTCACCAAAAATTGGTGAGAATTTTTCTATTACATAATTATTAACTGCAGGGCTTCCAGTTAGGGCTAGTAAAAATCCAATATCGTTTAGTTCAATATCTTCTAATAACTCATCAGAGTAAACATTTCCTTCAATAGCCTCTAATCCTAAAGATTTAGCTTTGTTTATATTTTCAATATTACTATCAATTAGTACAACTCTTCTATTATTTTTCTTTAAATAAGTAGCTATTAATCTTGCAAAATTTGAAGAGCCAACAATAATAATACCTTCAGAAGATTTTAAAAACACTCCTGCTAATTTAGCAAATAAACGAGCTGTTGTAGCATTTAACAAAACGGTTCCTAAAACAATCATAAACACCAATGGCGTAATATATTCTGCATCTGATTCACCTTGCATAGCTAGTTTTAAACCAAACAATGAAGCTATTCCAGCGGCTACAATACCCCTAGGTCCTACCCAACTAATAAATAATTTTTCATTCAATTTTAATCCAGAACCTGAAGTACTTAAAAATACTGATAATGGTCTTAGCACAAAAATTACAATTGCAAAAAGTACTAAAGTTTCCCATTTGTACAATAGTAACATATCATCTAAGTTGATATTTGCTGCCAATAAAATAAATAGAATAGATATTAATAAAATGCTTAGGGACTCTTTAAAATATAAAATTTCTTTTAATTCTTTTACTTTCATATTTCCAAGTACCATTCCCATTACAACTACTGCTAAAAGACCTGATTCGTGTGCAAATAAATCTGATAAAACAAATACTGTTAATACTCCTGCCAGTGTAATTACATTTAATAAATACCTAGGAATTATATTAAATTTAATTGCATAAAACAAAGCATAAGCAGATGTAAAACCTATGGAAAGCCCTATGATTACAATTTTTCCAAATTCAATTAAAGCTTCTTTGGTGTATTCATAACCGGCTTCAACACTTATAAATTCAAATACTAATACCGCTACCAAAGCACCTATTGGATCAATCAAAATACCTTCCCATTTTAAAACAGCTGAAATATCTTTTTTAAGAGGTATATTTCTTAAAATTGGAGCAATTACAGTTGGTCCTGTAACAATAATTAAAGCCGAAAACAAAAAAGAAATTGACCAACTTAAATCAAAAACATAATGAGCGGCAATTCCAGCACCTAAAAATGTAATTAATGCGCCTATAGAAATTAACTTAACAATTGCGGGGCCAACATTTAAAATCTCTTCTTTTTTTAAGGTTAAACCTCCTTCAAAAAGGATAATACTTATGGCTAGTGAAACAAAACTAAATAATTTTTCATCGGGGAATAGTCCTTCCGTTCCATTCCATACAGGCTCTAACCATTTAGTACCATCATAAGAAACTAATGTTGAAAGCGGTCCTACTATTAAACCTATTAAAATAAGTGGTAAAATAGCAGGGATTTTAAATTTCCAAGCAAACCATTGTGCAATAATTCCTAAAATTATAATTCCTGCAAGTTCAATCATAGTCTATTTTTATGGTGCTTTTTTATAAGATTTGCAATATAAATATTATTTACCACTTAGTAAACGGTTTTTTTGTCAACATTGAATTGTAGTACGATGCTTTTCCTGTAACTTCTTTGCCTAACCAATAAGGTTTATTAAAGTCGGCATCTTCAGATGGTAATTCAATTTCGGCAATTATAAGTCCATTATTTAAGCCCAAAAATTCATCAACTTCAAAAAAAAGTTGATTATTAGTTGGTATTATATACCTTATTTTTTCAATGATTGAAGGTTCACAGATTGCTAATAAGCTATTGGCTTCATTGATATCAATTTCTTTTTCCCATTCAAAACGAGTGGTTCCAGTTTTATTACCAATACCTTTTATAGTGATAAAACCTTGATTATCTTGTATTCTAATTCTAACCGTTCTTTCAGGTACCGTTGATAAAAAACCTTGGGCAATTTTATAACTTTTAATTGCTTCTTTTTTAAAACTTGTATTGACAATCAAGAATTTCCGTTCAATTTCTTTGCTCATTTATTTGTGCTATTTAAATTTTAACTCCCAAGAAAGTGCTAATGAATATATCCAAAAATAGCTGCCTGGATTAAAACTAATTTCTTGATGAGCAACTCCAAATTTGGTTCCCCATGCATGTTGTTTATTTTTAGAAGTAAAATAATACCCTAAATTAATTTTTTGAGATTGTAACTTAATAATTTCTTCTTCTTCTCCATCAAATTTAAAACGATTAAATTCTGGTGAAAATCCGATTCCTGCTGCTATGCTAAAATAGTTATCAGCATCACTTCTATATTTACGATAATTTAAAGTACCTGAAACGCTTGACCCAGAGTCGCCTGGAGTTATGTATGGCCTGAAAGACCAATAACTATTTCCTGTATACCAACCTATAGAACCTGTATATATATTTGTTGTTGAAGAATATTTTAACGTTCTAATTCCTAATGACATTTCAAAACTATGCGGTAATGATTTGTGCAACTCTGCTCCAAATCGAACATCAGGATAAAGATATGAGTTTGAAAATCCAATATTTAAATAGGCATACAATCCTTTGGCTATTCTTGGGTATAAATCTACTTCAAATTGCGCTCCATTATCATTAAATCTTCTATTAAAATTAATTTTAGCAATAATACTTCCATACTTTGTAAGTCTTTTATATTTGAATGTATGATATTGCATTGGGTCAAAAACTTCAGAGTATAAATCTACCGATGAACTTATTCCTATTGCATTAAATCGTAGTACTTGATTTAAATTAGCTTTATAAGCTTTCCCTTTTTCGCTTTCTGGATTATTTTTTAAAATAGATTCTACTGTTTTTAAGGCATTTTCTGGGTTTTCTGAATTTTGTTCTGCTTTGGCTTTCAATAATAAAATTTCTTCATCCTTTGTGAAGTGTTTTAAAGCTTCATTTGCCATTTTTAAAGCGTTGTAAGGTGCATCTGACCATAACTCATTATTAATTGCAGCAACCCAAGTAGTTTTAATTTTAAGATCTCTATCTAAAATATATTTAAATTCTTGTTTTGCTTGTTTGTAATTTCCATCCCAAGAATAGGTGCTTGCTAAAAATGAACGGATGTCATGATAGTTAGGGTACTTGGTTAAAATTAATAATAACGAATCTTGAGCTTGTTTACGCTTTCCATTAAATGCTAGTTCTCTTGCAACCTCAAATGCCGTATCTGGGTTTCCTTTAAACTCTTTTTGTTGAGAAAATATTGATAAATTAATACTTAATAACAACACAAAAACTAATAATATCTTGAACTTTTTCATTTTAATTTAATGATTGTTTATAAGATTGATACGTAATATTTTCTGGATATAAATTAACTAAACTATCCATTATTTTAATTGCCTTATCAGTATTATTTAGCCTTTGATAAGCTTTTGCCAATTTAAAACTAATTTCACTATTATCTAACTCATTATTGTATGCTATTTTTGCGATTTCTATTGATTTTTCATCTTTCTCAGACCACCAATAAAGATCTAACAAGGCTAGGTAACAATCGTAATAATAAGGAGCTCTTTTTATTACATTTAATAATTCTTTTTCGGCCTCTTCATAGTTTCCTTCCCAGGCAAGTGTTCTACCTTTTAATGTTCTAGCATCTGCATGGTTTGGTAATTCATTTAAAATATAATCACACAATAAACGCGCTTTTATATATTTTTTATCAAATGCTAAATTTCTAGCTAAATTAAAAATTTCATCAAAATTTAAATCTTTTGTCAGTTTTTCAATTTCAGCAGTTTGTTCGCTTGTAAATTCTAATTTTGGCACTATATAAATATTTAGTGAATCTGGGAAAATTTTGTTTTGAGAAGTTACATAGGCATTTAATTTTTTAAATTCTGATAATGAATCTGATACTGTTTTTAACAGTTGGTCATCAATAATATTATTTAACCCCATATTTTCATTGATTTCATATAGTTTTTCATCTGATAATATATATTCTTTATATACAAAATCATTAATATTTCCTTTATACCTCATTAAAGGTATTTGGTGAATATTTCTAAATTGTTTGGCTGTATCTAAATTTTTACCCATCCAAGATATTTCATCCATTCTGGTAAATTTATAGTTATTCATTAAATAAGCGAGCAAACTAGGCGCTACATTAAAATGTGATGATATTGATTTAAATCTTTCAGCTTTTTTAAGCATTGGGCTGTAAATTAATAACGGAACATGAAATCTACATAATTTATCTTTTTGGGTTATTGGTATTAATCTATGATCTCCCGTAATTATAAAAATGGTATTATTAAACTCAGGTCTTTCTTTATAAGTTGTTATAAAATTCTTTATAGCGTCATCTGTATATAATAATGCTGCAAAAATTTCTTTATATGTATTTACCTCTTCATCCTCAATTTTTACATGATTACTTGAGTTTAAAATACTATCAATCTTAGTGAAATATTTTTCTTTAGAAGGAAATTCGAAAGGTTCATGGTTTGTTAATGTCATAAGTATATCTAACCTTGGTAGTTTTAAATTATCGAAAGTTTTCAAGGTTTTTTTAAACATTTCTTTATCTGGGAACCCCCAAGAAAATCCTCCTTCATTTTCTTTGGTACTTATATATTCATTTCCAAATTTACTTTTATCAATTACATTATCTATTCCATTGTATTCTAAAAAATTAATTTTTCTATCAAAACTAGAATTATCTCCTGAGTAAAATGAAGTAGTATAACCATTGGCTTTTAAAACACTAATTAGCGAAATATGAGAAGGTGTGTTTTTAAGTTCTAAAAAACCATTTTCACCAAAGGGAAGCGATCCCATAAGTGATGGCAAAACTCCAAAAGTTCTTCCAGTGGTACTTAAAAAATTCTCCCAGTAAAGAGATTTTGTTATTAGAGAGTCAATAAATGGTGTAAACCCACTATATTTATTATCATCCATAAATTCACTTCCTAAACCTTCAACTATTAAAAAAGCAATATTTGGTTTATCAACACCTGAGTTAAAAAAGGGAGATAAAACATCTGTTGTTTGGTTGTTAGGCTTAAGAAAAGGATAGTCATTCCTACTACTTAAATTATACGAATTTATTCTACTTTTTTCTCTTTGTACTCTAATAATATCCGTTGCCAAAAAGCTAATTTTATTTTTATAAGCATCTTCTGATAGTTTAGGAATTACTAGTTTAAAACTTCCTAAAAAAATTGCAAATACTAATAATAAAATTACAGATTGACTTTTATTTATACTTTTCTTTAATAAATAATAACTAACAATAAATAATACTGGAAATATAAAAATTTGGATACTTGATAATATTGATACTTCTTTTGAAGTAGCAACAGTAAGTTTAATATCATTGAATGAATAACCTAGTAAATCTCCTCCTAAATTTAATAAAGTGGTTAAACTATATTTAACAAGAGCATACTGAGAAATTACAACAATTATAAATATTATTTTAAAAAATAGTATTCCTGTACGTTTAAATAAAAAACTAATTAATAGCTGAAAAGGTAATAGTATCAATCCAATTATCAATCCTGTCCAAAAATCATTTATAAATTTAAAGGCTATATGCGTTCCAATATTTGAAATTTCGATTCCATTTGAAATTGTCATATAAACCTCATATAAACTTAACATCCAAAAGGTTACAATTAATGAAAGAATTAAATAAATATTTTTATTTACACCTTTTGTTAAAATTTCAAATCTCATTTGTAATTGTATAATTTAATTTGATAATCCTTTTCTTTTCATTTCTCCCCATTTTAATTTTTTATTGAAATAGTAATCTATATTGCCTTTAATGGCAGCGTATAAAATTGCAGGATGTAAAATGAATGGCTCTAAAAATGTAGCCACTATTAATTTAAAACCCGTTTTTTTCTTTTTATATTGATGATAGGTTAATTCTTCTGAAAGGATAGCAACGATAGTAAAAAAAACTGAAAATAAATATGCTAAAATAAAAAATGCAAAAGCATAATCCCAACGTACATTTTTAAGCGTTATTAATATGATAAAATAAATAATTCCTACCACCTCAATAATTGGTGCTAAACGCTCATAAAAAAACCAGTAAGGATAACTAAGCATCCCCAAGAGGTTGTATTTTGGATTAAAACCAATTTTTCTGTGTTTTTTTAGTACTTCAATAGTTCCTCTTGTCCATCTATTTCTTTGAGAAATTAAAATTTTATAATTATCTGGAGCTTCTGTCCAACATAAAGGGTCAGGGATATAAGCAACTTTATAGTTCACTTTTTGTTCTTCCATATGTCTTCTCATTCGAACAATAATTTCCATATCTTCCCCTACAGTACTAGTATCATATCCTCCAACAGCAATGGCAGATTTTTTTTCAAACATACCAAATGCACCTGAAATTACTAATAACCCATTTAATCTACTCCAGGCCATTCTACCTAACAAAAACGATCTTAAGTATTCTAAAATTTGTGAAATTTCAATAAATTTTTTAGGCAAATTAACGTCTAACAATTTTCCTTCTTTTATGGTACAAGAATTTGCAATTCTAATAACTCCACCTGAAGCTATTACTTTAGAATCTGTAACTTCTAAAAATGGTTTAATCATTTTTTGAAGCGAATCTTCTAACAGTAAACAATCTACATCTATGCAAACAACATACTGATTGTTCGAAATATTTAACCCAAAATTTAAAGCGTCTGCTTTTCCTCCATTTTCTTTATCAATAACTATTAATTTTTCAAATGCTGGATTGGTAGATTTAAAAATTCCATTTCTAAGCGGTTGAGTTTTAATTTGAGGATTGATTAAATAGTCAATTTTTACCAAATCGTAGGCTTCAATAAGTTTTTCTAAACTATCATCTTTACTTCCATCATTAACCACAATTACATCGTAATTTACATAGTGATTTGAGAGCAATGATCGAACATTTTCAACAATATTTAAGCTTTCATTATAGGCAGGAGCTATAATTGAAATAGAAGGTGAAATATTTGAAGATAAAATTTCATTATAATTAACAAAGCTATTTTTTTTCATATAATGAAATGATTCAATAGCTGAAATTATTGCCAATAAAATATAAGATACTACAACAGAGAAGGCATAAATAAAAAATAAATAATGTATTATTAAGAGAATGATTCTTACCGTATTACTATCCATAATTAATTGTTTTCCAAATAGTTAAATATTAACTTATCCTCATCATTGGTTGCTTTATTTTTTAAATCTAGTAATTTTTTATTATTTAAACGTTTTAAAATTTTTAACGCTAAAACTCTCACTTGAAAATTAACGTGCTTTGTGTTATGCACTATAAATTCTTCATCTGTTATCTCAACTGTATTTTCTAGCATTTGAAAAAAGGCTATTTGCTCATCTTCACTGCTATTTTTGAAATTATTTTTTAGTATTTTCTTAGCTTCATTTACTTGAAAATAATTAAGAACCTCAATAGTTTTTAACCTTATTATTTTACTTTGATGATTTAATAATTCTAAAAGGGTATCAATTATTTGAAATTGATTGTAAATTTTGGCTAATTTTAAGCTAAACAAAACCACGGACTCATTACTTGATTTTAACCAAGGAGTGATGTCAGAAATTTCTTGATCATCAAATTTTTGAAGTATTTCTAATAGTTGTATTTGATTCCATTCAGAAATGGGAGATTTTAACGTATTTAAAAAATCTAACCCTTTGAAGTGAAATAAACTAACAAAATATAGTTGAACCTCATTTCTAACTTCTTGTTTTGGATGATTTTCATGTTTTTTTACCTGTTCAAATACATTGGTTATTTCAAAAAGGTTTAATTCTTTAATTCCAGCAGTAATTACATACCATTTATTGCTTTTAAGTTTTGTAATGGAATGATTGATAAGATTTGTTTTAATGTATAAATTATTAATTGAATCAGCCATTTCCCCAGAAATGTCATTTTTTAATTTAGACATTACCGAAATAAATATTTTTCTTTTAAACTTGTTTGTAATACAAGTTTTCATTTTATCAACTATTATTTGTTGTTCCTCATTAATTTCTTCTTCCGTTTGAGAATATAAAAAATTAATGAGATTGGCTTCATATTCAGTGAAGAGCTTTTTTGATATGGTTTCTTTTTTTCTTAAATACCCTCTTAAATATTTAAGGTAAAAAATTAGAAGAATAATGAAAATAATTAAAAACCCTATCAAAATCCAAACGACTTTTACCAACAATGGCAGTTGTTCTAAATACGTTAAAAGATGTTGAAAATCGATCATTATAATCTTAAAATTAAAATAAATTATGCTAAAAGTCGCTTAACTCTTATCACCAATTCATTTGGGCTAAAAGGCTTTCCCATAAAATCATTAGCCCCCAAATTAAATGCTTTTAAAACCATTTCTTCTTGACCTGCAGCTGAAAAAACAATAATTGGTGTTTGAACTTTCAGCTTATTTCTTACATGACTAATTACTTCAAGGCCACTTATAAACGGCATCATAATATCTGTTAATATAAGCTGTGGTTCATGCGTTTCAATAAGCTCTATAGCTTCTTTACCATTTTCAGCTATTAAAAGTTCATAGCCTTCTTTTTCTAACCTAAATTTTAATAATAAAGAAAGGGTAGAATTATCTTCAGCTAAAACAACTTTTTTAAGATTATTCATGGTTTAATGATTTTAGTTCGTTTAAAAGCTCAACTTTAACAATTTTAAAAATTTCTTTGCACTTTTCAAAGAGTATTTCTACATCTTCTAAATTTGTTTCATTTTTAAACTTTGTGTCTAAAGAAAAAATTATTGGATCTAATTTTGCTATTCCAAACATACTAATATTAGGTTTAATTTTGTGTGTGGCAGCATGTAATTTTTCCCAATTTTTATTTTTAAACTCTATTTCAAATGTTTTTAAATATTCTTCAAAATCTTTTATAAAAATTTCAATTAATAAAATTAAGATAGAATCTTCATTTAATGACTCTTCTTTCAAAAATTTTAAATCTGTATATTTTTTATAGTTATTGTTTTTTGGAGTTACTTGAACTTCTTCTTTTTCCTTTTCTTTATCATGATTAGCTTTTACTACATTCCCATATTTTTTAAGGATATCAAATAGTTCGGTTGGCTTAAATGGTTTAAAAATATAATCTTCCATCCCATAATTCATAGCTCTATTAATTTCAGCATTGGAGGTGTAAGCTGTCATCGCTATAATTGGTATTTTGGAAGCTTTTTCTGAAATATCATTCTTAATTATTTTTGTAGCTTCAAAACCATCCATTACAGGCATTTGAATATCCATTAAAATAATGTCAAAATCCTCTTTTTGTGTTAGCTTAACTCCTTCTATCCCATTGTTAGCAATGGCAACTTTACATCCCCATTTTTCTAATCTAATTTTAGCTAACAACTGATTGGTTTTATTATCTTCAACTAATAATACCTTTAAATCTAACTGTTGTTCTTGCGAATGATTTAAATTTAATTTATCATCACTTACTTGTTTTGAAATTTGCTTTAATGGCAAGGTTAATTTAAATACACTTCCTTTTCCAAAAACACTTTCAACTTTAATAGTTCCTTTTAAAAGGCTTACTAATTTTTTTACAATGGCTAACCCAAGCCCAGTCCCTCCATATATTCTTGAAGTATCACTCTTTGCTTGTGTAAAAGCTCCAAAAACAGTGTTTATTTTATTGGAAACGATACCTATTCCTGTATCCTTAATTTCAAAATAAACATTTCTAATCTTACCTTCTTCTTGTAATGGTTTAACCGTTAGAATTACGGATCCTTCGTTGGTAAATTTTACAGCATTACCAATTAAGTTAAGTAAAATTTGCCCAATTTTAGTAGGGTCTGATTTAACTTGAGTAGGTGTTCCGTTTTCAATTATTAAATTTAAATTTATTCCTTTTTCATCGGCTTTTATTTTCATTAATTTCACAACTTCTTTTACTTTGTTGTGCAAATTGAAAGGAATTTCTTCAATTGTTAATTTATTTGATTCTAATTTAGAAAGGTCTAAAACATTATTGATTAATGAAAGTAAAATATTACCCGAATTTTGCATTGTTTTTAAATACTCAATTTGTTCAGCACTTAAATTTGTTTCTAATAACAAGTCGGTAAAACCAATAACTGCGTTTAAAGGAGTTCTTATTTCATGACTCATATTGGCTAAAAATTCATTTTTAGCTTTTAAAGACTCTTCGGCAAATTCTTTGGCTTTTTTCAGTTCAATTTCAGTCAAATTTCTACTTGTAACATCTGTTCCTATTGATATATAGGTATTATTTACCCCTTTTGAAATTTGCCATTCTATCCATTTATAAGTTCCTTCTCTTGTTTTAATTTTTTGTCTAGAAAAGTTAGCATCTTTTTTCAGATCAAGAAATACTTCTTTATAAATAGAGTTTTTAATATAGTTTGCATTGTGTTCATTGTCATAGGTTACCTTCCACCATTTATCACCCATTATTTCATCAACAGCATAGCCAATCATTTTTGTTACTGAAGGAGATGCGAAAATCACATTTCCATCAATATCGGAAACTAAAACGATGCTATCAATACTATTAATTATAGTATCTGATTGCACCTTAATTTCTTCATTTTTTTTCCATTCAGTAATATCAACTCCTACAGAAACAAACCTATTATCTACTGTAAAAGAGTCTCTAAATTCAATCCATTTTAAACTTCCATCTTTGCATTTTAATTTTCTATCATATGGTTTGGGATTTGAAGTCTCCTTTTTTGCAATAGTTTTACATAATTTTTGCTTAAAAATTTGTCCTTCTTCTTTTGAAAAATAGGTTAAATCCCACCATTTATCACCCAATAAACTTTCAGGCTTAAATCCAATGATGCTTTCGGTAGCAGGAGAAACGTAGGTAATATTACCATTCTCATCACAAGAAACAGCAATTAAATTAATTTCATTTAATGATAAATCTACTGATTTCAGTTGCTCTATTTTTTTATTACTATTCAAAGTTTAATTTGGGGTTAAATAATTTTAAAGAAAACTAAAGCATTGTAACTCCTAAAATAATAGAGCCAACTCCCACTAAAATTCCAAAAAAACCAAAAAAGTTTGAAGACTTTTTATTTACTCTTTGTACATCTTGCACTTGTTCATTCAAAAGCGCTGTTTCAACTTTCTTTCCATCTACTGTGCTAATTCCATAGTATTGATTATTTTGAATAATAATACTTTCGTAAATATATTCATCTCCATTTAACATGGTTACTTTAACATAACCTTCCTCTTCACTTAAAGCCGCCTGATTTAATGTTGTAGGGCTTTTATACACCTTACAACTCTGTATAAAAAAAGTTAAAAACAACAGTGTTATTAAAATTTTAAAGTTAGTTTTAATTAAAGTTTTTAAGTGTGGCATTTTAAAAATTTGCATTAGTTATTAAGTTTACAAGTTACATTTAATTTTGTAAAAATCAACAACTCTTTTTTTAAGAAAAATTAAATGTAAACCCCTAAAATATTACAATTAGAAATAAATTTCCATAAATTATTTTAAAATACTTATTTTTAAACTCTTAAAAATAAAAAAATGAATAAATATTTGCTATTATTTTCTTTAATATTATTAAATGTTTCTTGTAAAAATGAAAAAAAAGAAATTGTGAAACCTACTGAAGAAACTCCTAACTTGCTTACTATAGCAACTAAAATTCATGAAAAAGTTTTAACTATTGATACTCATAACGATATCAATATCAAAAATTTTACAGATAGTCTTAATTATACTCAAGAACTAGACAATCAGGTAAACTTACCAAAAATGAAAAAAGGAGGGCTTGATGTTTCATGGTTTATTGTTTATACGGGTCAAGGTGAATTAAATAAAGAAGGTTATGACAATGCATACAAAAATGCCATTTCTAAATTTAATGCCATCCATAAATTAACAAATGAACTGGCGCCAAATGAAATTGAATTGGCTACAACTTCAAAAGATGTGAAAGAAATTCATAAAAAAGGCAAAAAAGTTGCTATGATTGGTATAGAAAATGGTTACCCCATTGGAACAGATATTAGCAGAGTTAAAGAATTTTATGATTTAGGTGCTCGCTATATGTCGTTAAGTCATAATGGACATAGTCAGTTATGTGATTCAAATACTGGAGAAGAAGATAATGTTTGGTTACATAATGGTGTTAGTAAATTAGGTGAAAAAGTAATTACTGAAATGAATAAATGGGGAATGATGATTGATGTTTCTCACCCTTCAAAAGAAGCAATGCGAGATATGATAAGATTATCCAAAGCTCCTATTATTGCTTCTCATTCATCAGCAAGAGCCTTGTGTAATCACAGTAGAAATTTAGATGATGAACAATTAAAATGGCTAAAACAAAATGGGGGCGTTGTTCAAACGGTAGCATTTGGCACCTATGTTAATTCAGAAAAAAACAAAAAATTTAACGATGCTACTAAATCTATTTTAAATGAAATTGCGAGCGATCATAACTTTAAAATTATACCTTGGAGTGATGTTAGAAAAATGGAAAAAGAAGCCCGTGAAATATATTTCAATAAGTATACTGAAATTAGAAAACTTGCAAAACCAAGAATGAAAGAAGTTTATAACATTGCTAAACCTGTGGATGTTTCAGATTTTGTAAATCACATAGATTATTTAGTGAATAAAATTGGAATAAATCATGTTGGTATTAGTTCCGATTTTGATGGTGGAGGTGGTGTTGAAGGATGGAATGATGCTTCTGAGACTCTAAATGTAACAATTGAATTGGTAAAAAGAGGTTATACTGAAGAAGAAATAGCTAAACTTTGGGGAGAAAATTTATTACGCGTTCTTGACGAAGTTCAAAAAATAGCTAAAGAAATTCAGCAGCTATAACCTACTATATATCAATAACTAACACTTGTTAAATTTCTTTAAAATATTGTAAAAATATTTTTAAAACCTATTTGTTTTTAAATTATCTTTGTGTTGTTCAATTGCTATTTTAGCATGTTGATTTAAAACGTGAAAACAATTTTCAGATTTGGTTTTTTGAAAATTCAGAAGTTATTTTCAAAAATTATTTTCGGTGTAAAATGCCAAATCATACAGTTAACTTCTATCCAAAAATACACTTCAACTCATTTGAGCTTTGCTAATGTATTAACTTTTTCTAAGTTTAACTTTATAACTTTTCTAGCTAAATAAATTTTTTATCTCTCATCCTAGAACTAGAGTTGAAAGCATATCCTAATGATGTGTAAAGTAAGCTCAAGAATTATTAAATCTTATAATTCAAAATTAATTTACAACTTATTTTATTACCCTAATTTAAAATTAAAAACAATGAAAACACTCTTAACAATAGTTGCATTTATTTCATTAATTACAGTAAAAAATACACAAGACAATTTAACTGTAAAAGCTGCTTTTGACGGATTTGAAGAGGGCTATTATTACTTTTCAGATACAGATGACAATACTTATAGTTTTGAAGAAATTAACGAAGAAACTAGTAAAAAATACAATCTAACAGAAGAAAAATATATTGGTAAAAATTTTAAAATAACCTATAAAATTGTAACAAAGACCGATGAATATGATGAAGAATATGAGGCCTATGTTATTGTTAATTTAGAAATGGAAGAATAATTTAATGGGAGTTAAACCTCCCATTTTTTATATTCTTAAAAAATAATCAAATGAAGTTAAAAAATAAGTAGGTGAAAAAAACTACACATCAATTAAAAATAGGAAACTCTAAAAGAAATTTTTTATTTATATCTCGTTGGGGTGAATCTTTAGATATTGCTTATACTACACAGCAAGAAGGTAATTCTGTAAAATTATTTATTGAAGACAAACCCTCAAAAGAAATTGGGCATGGTTTTGTTCAAAAAGTTCAAGATTGGAAAAAACATCTTCAATGGGCTGATATTGTAGTATTTGATTATACTGGATATGGTGAAATTTGTGAAGAATTGAGAGCTGCAAAAAAAATTGTTTTTGGAGGTTCTCAATATACAGACTCTTTAGAACTCGATAGAAACTTTGGACAAAATGAACTTAAAAAACATAAGGTAAAAGTACTTCCTTCAAAAGAGTTTCAAAATTTTGAAGATGCCATTAAGTACATCAAACAAAACCCAGATATGTATGTTATTAAACCTTGCGGAGAAATTCAAGAATTAAAACAATTATTATTTGTTGGCAACGATGAATCTGGGCTAGATGTAATTAGGGTTTTACAAGCATATGAAAAATCTTGGGGAAATAACTTTGGGAAATTTCAACTCCAACGTAAAGTAAAAGGAGTGGAGGTTTCTGTTTCAGCATTTTTTAATGGAAAAGAATTTTTGTTACCATTAAACATTACTTTTGAACATAAAAAATTGTTTCCTAAAGAATTGGGAGTCTCTACTGGAGAAATGGGTACTAGCATGTTTTGGGTAAAAAGCTCTCCAATTTTTGAAGCAACCTTAAAGAAATTTGAAAAAACTTTAGAGAAAAATCATTTTATTGGGCATATTGACCTTAATTGTATTGTTAATGGCAATGGCATTTACCCTTTAGAGTTTACTTCTAGGTTTGGGTTTCCTCAAATATTTATTCAACGAGCTGGTATAAATGAGCCTATTGGTAATTTGCTTTATAAAATTGCGAATGGAGAAAAATTTACTATCAACGTAAAAAAAGGATTTCAAATTGGTGCTTTTATTGTAGTTCCTCCTTTTCCTTTTGAAGACAAAAAAACATTCAATTTATTTTCAAAAGATTCTGTAGTTATTTTTAAAAAAGAATTAAAAGAAGGTGTGCATCCAATGCATTTAAAAAATATTAATGATGAATGGTTAATTACAGGTAATACTGGCATTGCTTTATTAATTTCTGGTACTGGAACAACTATGAAAGACGCTCAAAAAATGATGTATAACAGGATCAATAATATTATTGTAAACAACAGTTATTACAGAACTGACATTGGAGATAGATGGTTTGAAGATTCTGATAAACTTTGGTCTTGGGGCTTGCTTTAATTTTAGTTTAAATTAATTAAAATGATTCCAAAATTTTATAAAATAAATAATCCAATACCATTTTTTAACATTTTACCCAAAGAGTGGCAAAATTTAATTGTTCCTTATTGGTCAATTTTTAAAAATTCTGCTACAATTTATGTTTTAAAAGAAAACAATACTATTGTAGCTGGGGGCATTGTTTTTTCAAAAAACCATCCTCATAAAAACGAATTTGAAATTTCAAACGATTATTTATACAAACTCAGTTATTTTTATATTGGTTATGTATGGGTAATTCCTTCTAAACGAAATCAACAATTGGCATCAAAATGGTTGTTAAATTTAAAAACCAAGCATCCAAAACAAAAGTATTGGCTTACAATTGAAGAATTTTCATTAGCTTCTTTTTATAAAAAAAATGGATTTGAACTTCTAAAAGAAAGTTCAAATCCATTTTTAAAAGAGTGGTTATTAACCTATATTCCTTAATTTTTTATAATATCCTTTATTCTACAACAATTTTTTTAGTTATTGCTCCATTAGTAGTGGCTATTTTAACAATATAAACACCTGCAGCTTCATTTAATGGCAACGAAAACCTTCTATTGGAAAATTCAGAATTCCAATTTTTTATATGTTGTCCTAAATAGTTGAATAGGGTAATTCCTTTGATATCTGTGTCTACTATTTTATTAAATTCTAATTCTGAAATGGCATTATTCATGTACACATATATCCCTTTTTCTAAAGAAATTTCATCCAATCTTTTTAACCTTGGTTGGAACACTAACTTAAATCTATCTGAATAAATACCTGCTTCTAATTCAATTTCAAATGGTTGATTTGTTATTTCAAAGGTCTCACCTGTTGAAGCATCTTTTATGTATAATGATGTTTCTTCTACATTCTTCAACTCATCAACCTCAATTGAAATTTTACCGCCTTCGATTAACTGAATTCCAATTGGAAACTCTTTATCGATAGATATATTATTTGTTCCTTGAATCACAAATTCTTTATCATCTATTAACCAATACATATCATCTGAATTTATTCTATAAATTTGAGCATCATACCCAAAATCAATTTCATCAGAAGCATTCTCATCAATTGTCAATAACAATTGTCTATGGGTTTGTTTAGTTCCATTAAACCCTATTCTAAATTTTTTCCTTGTATCCTCTATGTTTCCTATTTGACTAAGTTGTTTTGAGTTAGTATTAGATGATTTCATAAAAATTGAACTTCCACTTCCTTCGGTTTGAAATATTCTTTGATTATTATTGAATAAAACTTGTTGATTAACCCCATCATTACCTTGAATAAAAAATCCTTGACCAACTGCTATATACCGCTCAGGAACTTTTGTTCCGTCTGGTGCTGTAGGGTCATTGATTGGATGAACTGTTGCTGGTGCTCCTCCAGACAAATTATACGTTGCAAAACCTGCTTGGTAATCTAATAAATAATGTGAATCACCTCCATAATGATCCCAAAAATATAACGCTCCAGTAATTGAACCAACATTATCTGTTATAAACTGATTAGCATCAATAGCTGAAGGATATGGATTCCCAATTAAATAATCATTATCACCACTAACTGTTAATTCAATATCTCCATTATTTGGCCTACCAACAAACACATAGTTTTGATCTATTGACCCCACACCTCCTGTTCCTTTCATTAAGAAGCCTTCTCCAACTTTTAAAATTGAATTGCTTCCTGCTCGTAACCAACTGTAATAATCGTCATGTGTAAAATTGGTATAAACATATAACCAATAATTTGAAATTTGTATTGGATCGGTATTTTGTCCATCCAAACCTCCAATAAATGTAATTTTCTTTGGGTTTAAAGGTGTTGTTCCATCTCGTAAAACCCCCCAAATATTATAAGTGTTGTTTCCTGGAATTGAATAAGTACTTCCATTAAATATTTGCTGTACTGGAGATGACCAATCATTATATCTGAATTTATTTCCATCTCCCTGTTGATCTCTTTCTATATAACCTGAACTAGCTGCGTCTAAAATACTTTCACTAAATTGAGTAGGTGTATATCTTTTTTGTATTAATTGAGATTCTCCTTCCAAATCAATAATTCCATCTAACTTTAAATAATGGGAAATATACAATCCATACCCCGTTCCTGAACTTGTTGAACTAGAACCCAAGGTAGTTGTTCCATCCATTTGTAATTCTTCGCTTTCAACTAATAAGCCTAATAACTTTAGATCTCTAGAAGCATTTATTGTATGGTTGGTTTTCACTATATTCCAATCTATTG
>NZ_JBHTIC010000001.1:0-4254 GCF_042676885.1 Lutibacter aestuarii | reverse complement strand
GCTTTCAACTAATAAGCCTAATAACTTTAGATCTCTAGAAGCATTTATTGTATGGTTGGTTTTCACTATATTCCAATCTATTGAGCTACCATCAATCCCTTGACTATTTGGCACATCCCAATCTATAGGCTCAGCCCAAGTGGTATTTGTATTCCAATTTCCATTGTTAGCAGATACGTAAGGAATTGGTGCATTTTCTGTTTGTGATGAATACATGTTTCTCAGTTTACCACTTACTAAACCTGCATACGGTAAAATAGAACCACAATTAATATTCATTCGATAATATCCTTCTAAATTTGACCAGTTTAAACCATTGACATCTAAAGGAATTACTTCTCCTGCTACCAAAGAATTATCTTTAATTTCTTGATTCATCATTTGTTGAAGCTGTTCTTGAGTTATAGCAGTATTCCAAATCCTTACTTCATCAATCCAACCGCTAAAATTATTAGTTGACACAGATGCATCTTTTATAGCTCCTAATAAACATTCCACGTTATTTGAAATTGGTAAAGATCCTGAAGTAGATTCAATCTCTATGCCATCTACATACATTATATAAGTTCCAGAATCATAAACAATACCTATATGATACCATCTGCTTGTATCAAGAGCATGTAAAGAACTTATTGATCCTGAATTATTCCAATTAAATTCTAAGGTTGCATTATTTAATGTTAAATCGTACCCATTCGAAGTGTCATTAACATCTCTTTTAGAAAATAATGTTTGATTTCCACTTACTGATTCTGGCTTCACCCAAAGCTCAACACTAAAATTAGCATTAAAATTAAAATTATCTTTAAAAGTTATATAATCATTATTTCCATCAAAATCTACGCTATTACAACTATCAATAGTAACTTCAACTGTAGTTGAACAACCTGCTACATTCCATGATAAAGTATAAACTCCAGGCTCAGCAGCAAATGTAGAATTAGGACTATTAATATCCGAAAATACTGGACTTGCACTAGCACAAACTCCATTGGCAGAAACCAAACTCCAATATCCACTTTCACCTGTTCCTGGATAATCTGTATCCCCGGCACTTAAATCTGGCAAAGTGTAGGCGCTATCCCAAACTCCATTGGCATAATTTTGAAGTGCTGATAAAGAATTGTCATATGCTGCTAAAGTAACAATTGAAAGACCACACTCACCTGCAATTGGTATAATGTCTTCTCCCGCATATGCTGAACTAACATTCATAGTAATATACTCCGTCCCTTCATCTCCATTAGCTCTACAACCATTTATTAATGAAGTTACCCCATAAGTTTGAATACCTGGAGTTACTGGAGTTATATTCACCGTACTTCCTGTTGAAACAACAACCCCATTTTCATCTGTCCATTCAATTACTTCATCAACTGGTGCTTGTGGTATTGAAATATTTTCTAAAGCCCAAGCACTATTAGCGGTTCCAGAATAGGTGAATTTAATCCGCAATCCTATTAGACCTATATAATCAGATAAATCAATTGACACATGGTTATCTACTAAAGTTCCTAAAGAATTTTTACATTGTCCTGTAAACCCTTGATCTGAAAATCCAGTATCGCTTGGTCCTGTATAATCATAGGAAGCTCCTGGGTCAAGAGTTATAGGATAAGTTGCCCCATTGTCTAAAGATAATTCAATTTTTACCCAAGCTCCACTTTCTAAAAAATAAGCTTGATCAAATTCTAAGCTTGCCGTTGTTAAACCTAATGTATTAAATACTGATGTTTCTAATGTACTTATTGGAGTAATGGTATGATCTGTTTCATAAGGTGGAATTCCACTTGCAATTGCAAATTTAGTTCCATCAGGTGAACCATAACAACGTCCGTTAAATTTTTTAGGTCCTGTAGTTTCTTTCCAATAGGTATCATTTGTAGTACTACCTGCAGCAGACATATCAGCGGCACCATCAACAGTCCAGCCTAAAGTATTAAGATTAGCTTGGTTAAAAAGTCCTCCTTCATTAAAATCTGGAGTTACACCAAACTCACTTTGTGCCTGTATAGTTACAGCCGTTCCTATACATGTATCATATTGTGAAGGGCCAACAATGGTAGGTTTAATATCTGGAGGTATTACTGATATTAAAACAATAGTAGATGCTGCTTTACAAGAGCCTATTTCAACAACTGCTCTAACTAAAGTTGTTTCTGTTATATCTGTTAAGTAATAATTATCACTGGTATTGTTTATTACCGCCCAATTTAAACCACCATCTGTAGAAGATTCCCAATGTGAAATTGTTCCTTGTTCTCCTGTTAAATTTAAATAGGCATTTTTTAACTCCCCTTCAGGACAAGCAGTCACTTCTATAATATCATCCGCATCTGCACTTGTTTCAGTATTATCAAGATAACCTGTTAAAGTCCCTCCGTCAATATTTGGACTTGTAACTGTAACTTTCGAGGTACAGGTATCTTTATTACCCTTGTTATCAGTTACAGTAAAAACCACAAAATTATCCCCAATATTGGTACAGTCAAAATCTGTTTTACTAAGAGTTATTGTAAAATTACAATTATCTGAAGATCCATTATCTAATTGAGCCGCAGTTATTGAAACTGTACCATCAGTATCACTTAATTGTACTGTAATATCCTTACAAGAAGCTATTGGATCTTCAGTATCATTTATAACAACAGTTTGTGTAACTGTAATACTATTACCATTACCATCATCAAAAGTCCAATCTATATTATGAGCTCCTTGGGTTATATAAGTTAATGGGTCATTTGTTGTTCCAGTAATAGTTTTTCCACAATTATCTGTTGTTGTAGGTATAGGAACTGTAGCACTACATTGTTCGTTAATTGTAGCTAAAGTTGGTGTTATTGGAGCAGTGGTATCATCAATAACGATATCTTGAGTTACATCAATAGTATTTCCGTTACCATCATCAACACGGTAGGTTCTTGTAATTGTTCCATCATTTAATGCTGGATCAGCTGTTTGACTGATAAAAGTTACTGTAGGGGTCCCGCAGTTATCTGCTTCGTCAGTTACTACTAAAATATCAACTGCTGGTACATCTCCTAAACATTGTACATTTATATCTGATGGATTTGAAGCCGTTGGTGCTTCATTATCAACAACTGTTACAGTAAAGCTGCATGTTAGACCAGTTGCAGTATTTGTTGCATCTCTCTCTTCAAATGTTACTAGAGTATCACCCACAGGAAAATTATCTCCACTACCAAGGGCGGTTATTACTACCATTGATCCTCCAGAAATATCTGTTGTTGGTAATGTAAATGTAACTATAGCACTGCATAGACCTGGGTCATTACCAACTGAAAAATCAATAGGACAAAAAGTAATAGCAGATGGTTTTAAAATCTCTTCACTCGTATCAAAATAAACCTCACCCTCACTTTCCGTTATCTCAACACCTTTAAATAGTTTATCCAAACCAAAAAGTGCATTAACAATATCCTCATTAGCATCCAACTCTTGTTCAATAGCAGGAATCAATTCAACATAATTATCAGGCACTGATGAATTTGCATACAAAGAAGTATTTACACCTATAAAAAGTGAAAAAAGAAATACATAAATTTTTGGATTAAGTAATTTTTTTACCATAGCGCTACATTTTATAATTGAAAGTGGGGATTAATAATGCCTTTGGCTACTCTTAACTTAATGAACAGTATATCAACAATTCTGTTTTATAAAAATAAAATTTTGTTGTAAAAACTTAAATATATTATTCATTAATTGTCTAATTCAACAACAAATTATAAAAACCTAAATTGATTATTATAATTAATTTATTATAATTCAATTATGTCATATGCTATCAAATATAGGTAAAAAATCTTTAAAATCAATCTTATTTGCTGAAAATTAAATCTTTATAAAACATTTAAAAATATTTTTTTACTTTTAAAAGCTTATAATAGTAAACAATCTAAATTAAAAAAGGGAGTCTTTGAAACTCCCTTTTTTACTACTAACTAAAAAAATCAAAAACTCATCACTCAAAGAAGCTAAATAATGAGTATTATGGGTCAAAAGTAACTTGAATTTTTCAGTATAATAATGATTAATATCATATCTAAGAAAAAAAATTACTAATCTTTAAAAAAATTTATTCAAACATTCTAAACATTTTTAATTTAGAACGTTTGAATTTCCAAATAATCGCAGGATATCTTTTTGGGTATAAAAAGTACTTACACCAAAGGTTTGAACAGTTAAATTATTTTGTTTAATCTTAAGCATTTTTTGCCCTTTAATTTTTTT